>JBDZVI010000150.1:0-2844 GCA_040255585.1 Deinococcaceae bacterium | reverse complement strand
GCACGGGTTCGCGGCCTTGCCCCCGTCGCCAAGTGGGGGCGTCGGCCGGCATGATCGCGCCGCTCCGCCGGTACCTCGACGCGCCGACGTTGGACGAGTTCGGTGCCGGCGCAGTACTGCGCCCCGCGTTCGTCGTGGGGTTCATGGCCCAGGTCGTCTTGGCGTTCCTCGTCGCCATCGTCGTGCGGCTGCTGGCCGGCGGCGCCACGGTCCGCCAGAGCCCCGTCCTCCTGTGGGTCCTGGTCGGCTTCGCCCTGTTCGAGACGGCGTTCGCCGCCTTCGCCGCCATGCGCCTCGGCTCCGTCAGGGGCAGGCGGCCCGCGCTCACCGCCACGCTGGTCCTCGCCACCCTCTACGGCTCGGTCACCTGGTTCCTCGTCTTGGCGTTCGCCACCGAGCAGCGCGGCGTGGGGCTCTACGCGCTCCTCGTCCTCGTGAGCGTCGCCTATGCCCTCGGCTTCATCGCCACCGGCAGGCTCGCGAAGGCGGCGGTGAAAGCACCGGCGGTGAAGACACCGGCGGTTAAAGCACCGGCGCCAACGGGCGATGCGGTCACGGCGGACGCCCCACAGCCGGAAGGGTGAGATTCAGCGCGTCTGCTCGAAGTGCGCGTCCTTGAGGACGTGAACCATGTCGAGCGCCTGCGCGGTCCCGAGCACCACGCAATCGGCCGCGTTGGCGGCCACGCCCACCGGGATGGACGTGATGCTCGACAGGTAGTCGTCGAGGTGGCGCAGCAGCGCCCCGCCGCCCGTAAGCACGATCCCGCGCTCGATGACGTCCGAGACCAGCTCGGGCGGCGCCTGTTCCAGGACCTTCCGCATACCGTCAGCGATGCGCTCGAGCGAGGACTTGAGCGCCGCCACCACGTCCTCGGTCGCTACCGTGACGCTCTTGGGCATGCCGTCGATGAGGTCGCGCCCCCGAACTTCCATGCTCTGCCTGTCGGCTTCGCTGATGATCTTCGCGGCGCCGATGGTGCGCTTGATCTCCTCGGCCGTTCGGTCGCCGATGAGCAGGTTGTGCTTGGCGCGCACGAAGGCCATGATGTCGCGGTCGAACGTGTTGCCCGCGATGCGCAGGCTCTGCGAGACGACGATCCCGCCGAGGCTGATGATCGCCAGGTCGGTCGTACCGCCGCCGATGTCGATCACCATGGAGCCGACCGGCTCGGCGATCGCGATGCCGGCGCCGATGGCCCCCGCCACTGGCTCCTCGATCAGGAAGGCCTTGCGCGCGCCGACCTCGTGGACGGCCTGGACGACGGCCCGCCGCTCTACATCGGTGATACCAGACGGTATGCACACCATGATGTTCGGACGCAGGAAGCGCGCCGGCCCGGTGAGGACCTTGCGTATGAACGCCTGGAGCATCTTCTCTGTGAGGGTGTAGTCGGCTATGACCCCGTCCGCCATGGGCCTGACAGCCGTGATGTTCCCCGGCGTGCGGCCGAGCATCCGATAGGCCTCCTGCCCGACGGCCTTCACTTCGGTAGTGCCCTTGACGACGGCGATCACGGCAGGTTCGCGCAGGAGCACGCCCTTGCCCTTGACGTGGATACGTACGTTCGTGGTGCCGAGGTCGACCCCGATCATGGGCCCACGCTACCAGGTAGCTTCAGGGCCCGTGGCCGAGTCGGCTAGCATGTCCGTGTGAACGAGGGAGCAACGGGCGGCACGATGACCGCCCTCGTGCAAGGGAGCGACGGAGTGCTCGCCGTCACCGAAGTGGCGCGGCCAGAACCCGGGCCCGGCGAGGTCCTCGTGCGTGTGCGTTGCGCGGGCATCAACAGGGCGGACCTCGCGCAGCGCGCGGGCATGTACCCGCCGCCGCCCGGCGTCACCGACGTCCTAGGGCTCGAGGTCTCCGGCGAGGTCGTGGCGTTGGGGGACGGGCTCGGCTGGGGCGTCGCCGCGGACCCGCAACCGGAGGCGCCAGGAGTCGCCGAAGGGACCGTGGTGCTCCAGCCGGGGGTCCCGGTATGCGCCCTGTTGCCCGGCGGCGGTTACGCGGAGTACGCCGTCGTACCGGCGGCGCTCCTGATGCCCGTGCCGACCGGTTGGAGCATGGTCGAGGCGGCGGCGTGGCCGGAGACGGCGTTCACGGCGTTCCTCAACCTGTTCGTGGAGGCGCGTCTGAAGCGGGGGGAGCGCCTGCTCGTGCACGGCGGGGCGAGCGGCGTCGGCACCATGGCGATCGCCATGGCCGTCGCGGCGGGCGCGTCGGTGTTCGCCACGGCCGGCGGGCCGGAGAAGGTGAACGTCTGCACGCGGCTCGGCGCGGAGCTGGTCATCGACAGGCACACTGAGTCGTTCGCGAACGTGATCGACGCCTGCGTTCCACCGGGCGTCGACGTCGTGCTCGACATGGTCGGGCGCGCGTACTTCGCCGACAACCTCGGGGTGCTCAGGCCTGGTGGACGCCTCGTCGTGATAGCTACCCTCAGCGGCGCCGAGGTGGAGGTGGACCTGCGCCGGCTGATGGCCAAGCGCGCGCATCTCATCGGCTCGACGTTGCGGGGCCGGTCGGTGGCGGAGAAGATCGAGGTCAAGCGTGCGCTCTGGCACAAGTTCGGTGCCCAACTCGCTACCGGGAGCCTCAAGCCCGTCATCGACCAAGTTCACCAGTGGCGCGACGCCGACGTGGCGCACGAGCGGATGCGGGCGAACCGCAACGCGGGCAAGCTGGTCCTCCAACTCGACTAGGGCGTGTTCGCACTATGTCGTGTGGTGCTTCTGATGGGCAGGCAGGGGTGGTGGGGGAGTCGGAGGTCGAGGGCGGGGGGTCTTCCTGGGAAACGGGTACTCGTGCAACTAGCTGATTGCGCAACTGCCTCGTTGCATA
>JBDZVI010000007.1:0-68989 GCA_040255585.1 Deinococcaceae bacterium | reverse complement strand
TGCCTCGTTGCATATCGTGTCGTTTTTCAAACTAGACCTCCCATGCTCGCCGTGCTGGCTTGGGCGTCACGATCGCCGTGCCGACCCAGGCGGCAGCGTCTTGGAAGGTAACCGTGCTGCATCCGCTGCGCTGCACGGTTAGAACCCAAGCAGGGAGCGCAAACGGCTCATGAATCGTCGAGGAGCGCATGCCCAAGGAGCGTCTTGTCGAGTTCGGTCATCGCGTAGCAGGAGATCCATGGTTCGTCCTCGATCGTGTCTCAGTCGTGCGTGACTTGACGTTGTGCCATCAAGAGTGAACAGACCCTAGTGACTATAGGGTATCTGGGACCTCCCGGCAGCCTGCGACCTTTGACCCCTGACCCCCGCGCCGGGCCGACCGGCCCCACCGCGCTACCCAGGTCCGCGCTACCCAGGTCATGGCCCCGGCGCTCGGGGCCTGGCGAGACTTCTGTCATGAGCACCGCCACCACCGACGCCATAGGTCCGTCTACGACAGTGAACGAAGTCCTGCAAGTCCTCCCGGAAGCCTCGGGGCTCCTGAGCGACCTGGGGCTGGACACTTGCTGCGGCGGCGGGCTCAGCCTCCAGGAGGCCTGCGGCGACGCCGGCCTGGACCTCGGGTCCGTGCTAGGTCGGCTCCACGGGTTGCACGACGGGACCGCGTGAGCCTGCCGGAAGTATTCGACCTGCCGTCTCTAGCGCGTTACGGTGAGCGGCGCGACGCGCGCGTAGTGTCGGACTCGCCGGAGGCGCGCCTCGTTCTCTTCTCCTTGCAAGACGGACAGCAGGTGCGGGGGCGTGGCGAACCGCGCGTGAGTCTCGTGGCCATCGAGGGGGAGGGCGAGTTGTGGGCCGGCGAGGTGAAGGTGGCCGCCCGCGCGGGAACGCTGCTAGCCTGCTCCGCCAACGAGGAGCACGGGGCCCGCGCCGGCGCGGGGCGGTTCCTGGTTCTCGGCATCATCACGCCGAGACCTTAGCCCTATGATCCCCGCCACCAGGGTCGCCCTGGCAGTCTCGCTGGCCTCGTTCGTGGTGGCCAACACCCTCGGCCTGGCGGTCGGGGTCGGCCTGCTCCCTTACTACTGGCGCCCGGCGCACGCGCACCTCAACCTCCTCGGTTTCGTGACCTCGATGATCTACGGGGTCGCGTACCACGCGGTCCCGCGTTTCCGGGGCGTACCCTTCCGTCGGCCGCGCCTGGCCCTCGTCCAGGTCGTGGTCGCCACCACGGGGATGCTCGGCATGGTGTTGGGGTTCGGGTTCCTGCTAGGCAAGGCCTGGTTCGCCGTGTTCGGCAGCCTCGCATGGCTGGCGAGCCTCGGCTTCGCCGCCATGCTCGCGGAGGTCCTGTTCAAGAAACGCTGAACCGCCGTGCCGGTCGGAACGGAACCCCGACGCCAAGGGCGCTCATGCCACGGACCCGTTCGTGGAGGGCGCATGGCACGTAGACGCGGCTCGCTACGCCTCTCTCGGCGGTCTCGCGTCCGGTAGGAACACGACAAGCAACCCGACGACCGGTAGCCAACCGCAGAGCTGGTAGACGAACGCGATGCCGTGCGTGTCGGCCAAGCCGCCTAGGAAGGCCGCCGCGACGCCGGCCACGCCGAACGAGAGTCCGTACAGGAGCCCGGCTACCATGCCGACCCCCCTCGGCAGGAGTTCCTGCGCGTACACGACGATGGCCGGGAAGGCCGAGGCCATGATGATGCCGATGAGCGCCGTCAGGATGAGCGTCCAGGTCAGGTTCACCCATGGGAGCAGGAGGGTGAACGGCAGGGCGCCGAGGACGCTCCCCCACAGGACGATCTTGCGCCCGAAGCGGTCGCCGAGCGGCCCGCCGATGATGGTGCCGATGACGACGGCGACCATGTAGACGAACAGGAGGAGCTGCGAGTCGCGGATGGAGACCCCGAAGCGCTCGATCAGGAAGAACGTGTAGTAGCTGTTGAGGCTCGAGCCGTACACGGCTTTCGAGAACGTCAGGCCGATGAGGATGAGGACGGCGGCCACGATGCGCTTCTGGCTCGCCACGGCGACGACCTTCCTGCTCTTGCCGTACAGCAGGCCGACGTGGCTCGCGTACCACTTCCCCACCCTGAAGAGCACGACCATGGCCAGCACGGCCACGATGGAGAACCAGGCGATGCTCCCCTGGCCGAAAGGTAGGACGATGAAGGCGGCCAGGAGTGGACCGAGGGCAGAGCCGAAGTTCCCACCGACCTGGAACAGGGATTGGGCTAGACCGGGCCGCATGCCGGCCGCCATGCGGGCGACCCTCGAGGCCTCGGGGTGGAACACGGAGGAGCCGAGCCCTACGAGCGCGGCGGCCAGCACGAGGAAGGGGAAGCTGGTTGCCCTCGCGAGCAGCAGCAGGCCGGCCAGGGTCGAGCCCATGCCGACCGCCATCGAGTAAGGCAACGGACGCCGGTCGGCGACGATGCCGACCACCGGTTGGAGCAGCGAGGCCGTGAACTGGAACGTCAGCGTGAGCAGGCCGACCTGGGTGAACGTGAGCGCGTGGTCGTCCTTTAGCATCGGGTAGATGGCAGGCAGCAGTGCCTGCATGAGGTCGTTGAGGAAGTGCGAGAAGCTGATGGCGGCTATGACGGTGAAGACGGTGCCGGTCGTCGCTTCGACAACCTTGGCCTTCGCAGCGCCCTCCGATACGACACTCGTTTCGATCGCGGCGTTGGTTTCCACTGTGGCGTCGCTCGACAACTCGCTCAGCTCCGACCCGGGCGGCGCGCCTTGGGCGCGTCTAGCAAGACCCCGAGAATGTACCGCTTTCGGGCTCGGGAAGTGGCGGGAACGCCAAGCTCGCGTGACCAGGCGTGGGGCCCGAGCGTTGAACCGACAGCTATAGCCTAGTAACATACTAGGGATTCAGGCGCCGCGGCTCCCCGTGGCCGACAGGACTGGTACCACGCGATGCTCCAAGGCCACGAGAAGCTCGGCAAGGCTAAGCACCCACACCTGCTGGTCACGACCGTGCGCAGCAGGCGACGTATCAGTCCGTCCTTCGCGCGGCTGACCCTCGGTGGCGGCGACTTGAGCGACCTCCCCCACCACGGCTTCGACCATTGGTTCAGGCTGTTCATGCCGCGCCCAGGACACGAGGGCACCGACCTGCCCACGCGTCCCGACCCGCTCTGGTACTCGCAGTACCTGGCCAAGCCCGACGAGGAGCGCCCCCGCATGCGTTACGTCACGGTCCGCGAGCACCGGCTCACCGGCGCAGACGGGCCGGAGATCGACGTGGATGTCGTGATCCACGGCGAGCCGGGCGCCCCTGACTGCGGCCCGCTTTCGACTTGGGCTCAGACGGCCGAGCCGGGGCAACGGGTCGGGCTGCTCGACCAGGGACCGCTCTTCAAACCCGAGCTCGCGAGCAACGGCTTATGGCTCGTCGGCGACGAGACGGCCGTGCCGGCCTTCGCCGGGATCCTCGCCTCGTTGCCGCCCGACACCCGCGGCCGGGTAACCGTGGAGGTCCCGCGCGAGGAAGACGTGCAGGAACTCGCGAAGCCCGTGGGCGTCCAGATCGAGTGGCTCCCGCGCGGCAACGTCACCGAGGTTCCCGGCGACCTGGCGCTGGCGGCCGTGCGCATGACCTCGAACGGGGCACGCCCCTATGTCTACGGGGCCGGGGAATCGGTCATGACGGCGTCGCTGGGCCGTCTCCTGCTACAAGGCATGGCATGGCCGAAGGAACTGGTGCATACCGTTGGCTACTGGCACTACTCACCCGCCTGACGTCGTGGACCGACAGCTAGACCCCCGCTTGACAGCCGGTAGCCCGGCTGTTAGCTTGAGTCGATAAACCTGACTGGATTAGTCGGGTATCGGCTCCCAGCCAAGGAAAGAGGCTTACCCATGCGCGTCCTCCGTGGACTGTCATCCCTCCTAGTGCTCATCATGTGCGTCTCCGCACATGCCCAGGTCAGCGGGCCCGACTACCCGATCACTATCCAACACGCCCTGGGGACCACCGTCATCACCAAGAAGCCCGAGAGGGTGGCGACGGTCAACTGGGCCAACCACGAGGTCCCTCTCGCCCTCGGGGTCGTCCCCGTCGGCTTCGCTGCCGCGAACTTCGGCGACGACGACGGCGACGGGCTGCTGCCGTGGGTCAAGGAGCGCCTCGACGAGCTTGGCGCTGCCACGCCTGTGCTGTTCGACGAGGGGGACGGTATCGACTTCGAGGCGGTAGCCGCCACGCAGCCGGACGTGATCCTGGCGGCGTACTCCGGCCTCACGCAGGAGGACTACGACACCCTGAGCCAGATCGCACCGGTGGTCGCTTACCCCAACGCGGCCTGGGCGACCGACTGGCGCGACATGATCAGGTTCAACAGCGCCGG
The DNA here is from genome assembly GCA_040255585.1 of Deinococcaceae bacterium. Classification (GTDB taxonomy): domain Bacteria; phylum Deinococcota; class Deinococci; order Deinococcales; family Trueperaceae; genus JAAYYF01. The sequence continues at coordinate 64,625 of JBDZVI010000007.1, read as the reverse complement.
CATGGGCATGGTCGCCGAGGGCGACGCGCTCATCGCCAGCATCGAGGCGGAGATCAAAGCCACCCTCGCGGACTTCCCGCAGCTTAACGGCCAGCAGGTCATGTTCATCACCCACCTCGACACGACCGACCTGAGCACGGTCCGCTTCTACACTGCCAACGACACGCGCGTGAAGTTCTTCCTCGACCTCGGGCTCAGCATGCCGCAAAGCGTGCTCACCGCCTCCGAGGGCGGCAAGTTCTCCGGCCAGGTCAGCGCGGAGGAGATCGACCGGTTCGACGACGTCCAACTCGTCGTGACCTACGGCGGCCAGGCGCTCGTCGACGCGCTCAACGCCGACCCTCTCACGTCGAAGATGCCGGCCGTGGCCGGCGGCGCCATCGTCACTCTCGGCAACGACCCGCTCGGCACCGCCGCGAACCCGACCCCGCTGTCGATCTCGTGGGTGCTCAGGGACTACGTCGCGAAGCTGGCCGCCGCGGTGGACAGGCTCGATTGAGCAGCACGGCCACAGGAAGCGAGTCTGGGTTCGGGGCGCCGGTCTGGCGCCCCGAACGTCTGAGACCCGTGTGGCTGGCGACCGTGCTCGCGGCGCTGCTGGCCTTGTGCTTCGCGTCGGTGACGATCGGCGTCAGGCAGGTCGGGTGGAGCGAGGTCCAGGCCGCCCTCGGTGGGGCGACCGAGACGATCGGCCAGGCCGCGATCGCCAAGCGCATCCCGCGCACGGTCATGGCCCTCATGGCCGGCGCGGCGCTCGGCGTGGCAGGGGCAGTGATGCAAGGCGTCACACGCAACCCGCTTGCCGACCCCGGTATCCTCGGCGTCAACTCCGGCGCCGCGCTGGCCGTAGTGCTTGGCATGGCCTGGTTCAACATCGCGTTGTCCTACACGTACGTGTGGACCGCCATCGTTGGGGCGGCGCTCGCCGCGCTGTTCGTCTACGCCATCGGTTCGCTCGGTCCGGGCGGCGCCACTCCCATGAAGCTGGCCCTAGCCGGAACCGCCACGTCCGTGGCGCTGGCATCGTTCATCAACGCCGTGGTGCTCGGTCGGAACGACATCGCGGGTGGGGTACGGGCGTGGATGATCGGCGGCGTGGGCGGCATCACCTTCGACCGCATCCTGCTGGTCCTGCCCTTCATCGTGCTTGGGCTCGGCATCTGCCTCCTCGCGGCGCGGCCGCTCAACTCCCTCGCGTTGGGCGAGGAGCTGGCGACGGGCCTCGGGGAGAACGTCGCTCTCGCGCGGGCCATGTCCTCCCTTGGGGCGGTCACGCTGTGCGGGGCCGTGACGGCCGTTTGCGGTCCGATCGGCTTCGTCGGGCTGGCCGTCCCGCACGCCTGCCGGTTGCTCGTCGGAGTCGATCACCGCTGGCTCATCCCCTTCTCCGCCCTGGCGGGCGCTTGCCTGCTCATCGGCGCCGACGTGGTCGGGCGCGTGGTCGCCCGGCCGAACGAGCTCGACGTAGGGATCATCACGGCCTTCGTTGGCGCGCCGATCTTCGTGTGGATCGCACGGCGGCGCAAGGTGAAGGAGCTGTGATCGAACCGTGACCATCGGCCCCTCCCCGGCTAACGCCGCCCCCGACGCCACGGTCGCCGAACTGGGCGCCTCGCCCACCACCGCGCATGGGCGGCAGCTCTCAGAGAGCCTGTCCGCCTCCAGGCGCAACAGGGTGAACCGCCGCGTGGCCCTCATCGCGCTACTGGTGGTACTGCTCTGCCTCGTCTTCGCCCTCACGCTCATGCTGGGCCAGTCCTTCGTGCCGCCTGGCGACGTCTGGCGGGTCCTGCTGGGGCAGGACGTACCTGGCGCGAGCTTCACCGTCGGACGACTCCGGCTGCCGAGGGCGGTGCTCTCGGTGCTCGCCGGCTGCTCCTTCGGCTTCGGCGGGGCGGCCTACCAGACGCTGCTCAGGAACCCCTTGGCGAGCCCGGACATCATCGGCATCAGCTACGGCGCCAGCGCCGCGGCCGTGGTCGGCATCGTGTTCTTCTCGCTGGGCGGGGCGGCCGTCTCCACCGTCGCTATCGGCGTCAGCCTGGGAGTGGCGCTCCTCATCTACCTGCTCTCGTACAGGGGCGGCGCCAGCGGCACGCGGCTCATCCTCGTCGGCATCGGGGTGGCGGCGCTGCTCGAGAGCGTGATCGCGTACTCGCTCAGCGAGGCCGGCGAGTGGAACATGCAGGAAGCCATGCGCTGGTTGGCCGGGAGCGTCAACGGGGCGTCGTGGGGCAGGATCATGCCCGTTCTGTATGCGTTGCCCGTGTTCGGGGCCGTACTGCTCGCTCGCAGCCGCGACCTCGAGGCCCTGCGCATGGGCGACGACGCTGCCGCGGCCCTCGGCGTGCGGGTGGGCGCCAGCCGCGTGACTGTGCTGGTCGCGGCCACCGGGCTCGTCGCCTTCGCGACGGCCGCCGCCGGTCCCATCTCCTTCGTGGCTTTCCTCGCCGGTCCGATAGCGGCTCGCATCGTCGGACGCAACGGCTCGTTGCTCCTCCCGGCGGCGCTGGTCGGCGCGCTCCTCGTGCTCGTCGCCGACTACTGCGGCCAGTTCCTGCTACCCAGCCGTTACCCGGTCGGGGTCATCACCGGCGCCCTCGGAGCGCCCTACCTCATCTACCTGATCGTCCGCTCCAACCGTGTAGGAGGCACCTGGTGACGAACCACACCCTGCTCGTCGAGGACCTCGTCGCCGGGTACGGCGACAGGCGGGTCCTGGAAGGCATAGACCTAGAGCTGCTCCCAGGCAAGGTCACGGCCATAGTCGGTGCCAACGCGTCCGGCAAGTCGACGCTCCTGCGCGCCATGTCGCGCCTCCTCACGCCGAGCGAGGGCCGGGTCCTGCTGGACGGCAGGGCCGTGCACCACACCCCTACCAAGCTGCTGGCAAGGACGCTGGGGCTCCTCCCCCAGTCGCCGCTGGCTCCGGAAGGGATCACCGTCGCCGACCTCATCGGGCGCGGGCGGCATCCGCACCACGGCGTCTTCTCGCGCTGGAGCAAGCAGGACGACGAGGCCGTCTCCTCTGCCATGGAGGCCACGCGCACCGCGGACCTCGCCGATCGCCTCGTCGACGAACTCTCTGGCGGGCAGCGCCAGCGCGTGTGGATCGCCATGGCGCTCGCTCAAGGTACGGATATCCTGCTCCTGGACGAGCCGACGACGTTCCTGGACATCAGCCACCAGGTCGAGGTCCTTGACCTGCTCACCGACCTGAACAGGGCGCGCGGCACGACCATCGTCATGGTGCTCCACGACCTCAACCTGGCCGCGCGCTACGCCGACCAGCTCGTGGCCATCTCCGCCGGCCGGCTCTGCGTCAGCGGCACGCCGGCCGAAGTGCTCAACGAGGTGACGGTGAGGACGCTGTTCGGCATGGAATGCCGGATCATCGCGGACCCGCTCTCCGGGCGGCCGCACATGTTGCCCATCGGTAGGCATCACCGGGGAGAGTGACGGCGAGGAGCGCCCCCCGACACGGCGCCCTCCCTCGCCACGAGTGCGTACGGGGCGATCGAAGCCCGTCGGCTAGACTGCTACCATGTTCGGCTTGATAGGCAAGATCCGGGCCGTGACGGGCCGTGCGGAAGAGTTGGCAGAGATCCTCACCGGCGGTTCGGGCGAGATGCCGGGGTGCTTGGAGTACCTGGTCGCGGTGGACGTCGCCGACCCGGACGTAGTCTGGGTGACGGAGGTCTGGAGCGACCGGGCGAGCCATGAGGCGTCGCTACAGCTCCCGTCCGTACGAGCCGCTATCGCGCGCGGCCGCCCGCTGATCGCCGGCTTCGAGCTGCACGTGGAGACCTCGCCTCGCGCACGGGACCTCCCGAGCGTGGCGGTATCGGCCGAGGGAACCCAGCCGGGCTCCGCCTCGCACCTCATCTCGCTGCAACGGCACGGCGCATGGGCCGACGCCGCCCTGCTGGGGGCATCGAGGACCCAGGTGACGCCGGTACCCGAGGCCCTCAGAGAGCTGGCCCACGTACGCGGGGCACAAGAGACCTGGCTAGCGCGCATCGAGGGTAGGAGCCCTTCGCTTGTGGTCTGGCCGGCGTTGGGAATGGCTGAGTTGGCGAGCGCCGGTCGCCGCATCGACGACGCGCTCGAGCACCTGGTGACGAGCGCCGGCGCCGCCGATCTAGCTCGACCAGTCAGCTATCAGGCCAGTAGTGGCGCGTTCACCACCGAACTCCGCGACATCCTCCTTCACCTGTTCCTCCACGGCCAGTACCACCGCGGCAAGGCGAACGCGGCGCTGCGGCAAGCAGGGGCCGGACCGGTAGCGGTCGACTACATAGCTTGGCGCCGTGCAGGCTCGCCTCCGCCATCGAACGAGGCGGAAGAGGGCGACTGACCCGAAGGCTCATCCCTCAGACGCGCGTACGGGCGCGAGGCGTCCTAGCGACTGCGATCGGATCGACGCTGTTCCATGCGCCGCACGTACGGGCGCGAGGCTCGGTGGCGAGTTCCGTGTGCTCACTCACCGTGGCTCGCTCACCCGAGCGTGCGCAAACACCCGAGCGTGCGCAAACACCCGAGCGTGCGCAAACACCCGAGCGTGCGCAAACACCCGAGCGTGCGCAAACCGACAGCCTTGGCGCCGCGTCGGGGCGGATACTGCGGCACATGGGAGAGATCCGGCCGGCACGCAACGAACTGCGACCCGAGACCAAGCACCGCTCGCTGGTTTGGGGCGGCGGGCTGCTGCTCCTCCTGCTGCTCGCCGGCTGCTCCAGCCCACCGAGCCAGCGCCTCGAGGAGAGCGAAGCGGGTCGGCAGACGCCCCGCCCGCTCGGCAGCGGCGACGCCGACGTGGGGTACTACGAGTACCTTCCGGCCAGCTACGCGACCAGCGGACGCCGCACCTACCCGCTGTTGGTGTTCTTCCACGGCATCGGCGAGAGGGGTAACGGCACCACCGACCTGCCCTTGGTGCTGCGCAACGGGCCGCCGCGGCTCATCGAGAGCGGCCGCTGGTTGGACGCGACCAAGGCGCCCTTCATCGTCGTCTCGCCGCAATCGGCCAGCGGCTCGCCGAGCGCCGACGAGGTCCAGGCGTTCCTGGAGACGTTGCTGGCGACCTACCGGGTCGACCCGGCGCGCGTCTACCTGACAGGCCTCAGCGCCGGGGGTTACACGACGTGGCGCTACCTCGAGAAGTACCAGGACCTGGTGGCCGCGGCGGTGCCCATCGCCGGGGGCGGGAACCCGAAGCTCGCCTGCGGGATGACGGAAGTGCCCGTGTGGGCCTTCCACGGCGACGCCGACGTCGTCGTCGTGGTCGACCAGTCTGTCGCCATGGTCGACGCCATGAACGCCTGCTCCCCCGCCCCGACGGAGCGCGCCAAGCTGACCGTCTACACCGGGATCGGCCACGACTCCTGGTCGCGCACCTACGACCTGAGCGGCATGCACTCCAGCGCGGTCAGCGCGGAACGCGACCCTTACTCCGTGGGCATCTACGACTGGCTGCTGGCCCACACGCGCTGAATCGGGAGCCGAGCCGACCGCTTAAGCCGCGGACCCGGGATGGGATCGCCGTCGTTGCGCCACGTCTTTGGTCGGCCTATGACCTCAGCGCGCCGTCCACCCGAGGTCGATGCTCTGCACGCTGCCGGTCACGCCCCAGGCCGCCTCCGAAGCCAAGTAGCCGACGAGCGCCGCCACGTCAGCCGGCTCGAGCAGCCGCTTGATGGCGGTGTTCTCGAGGAACACCTTGCTTTCCACCTCCTCGGGCGAGATCCCGCGCGTGCGCGCCTGGTCCGCTATCTGCCCGGCGACGAGCGGCGTGCGCACGTAGGCCGGCGCCACCACGTTGGCGGTTATGCCGTGTTGGCCGCCCTCCAGGGCGGCGACGCGGGCTAGGCCGACGAGGCCGTGCTTGGCCGTCACATAGGCGCCCTTGAACGGGCTCGCCGTGAGGCTGTGAGCGCTGCCCATGTAGATGAGACGACCGTTACCGCTGCGCGTGAGGGCTTCCCAGGCGTACTTGGTCAACAGGAACGGGCCCGTGAGCATGAGGGCCAGCATGTCGTCCCACTTGTCTTCCGGGAAAGTGCTCAGGGCCTCGATGTGTTGATAACCGGCGTTGGCGACGAGGACATCGAGGGCGCCGGCCAGCTCGAGGGTCTCGGCGACGGCGTCCGCGCAGCCCTCTCGCTTCGCCAGGTCCGCCACTACCGCCCTACAGCCGAGGCGTGAGGCCAGCTCCCCAGCAGCCTGTGCGTCGCGATCGGCTATGACGACATCGAGCCCGTCGGCGAGGAGCCGCTCGGCGCAGGCGGCTCCGATGCCGCTCGCACCGCCCGTAACGAGCGCGACGCGCCCGGTCGTGCCCCGTACGCGCGTTGTCATGCCGGGGAGGATACTACTATGCGAGTCATGACGAAGACCCTTGACCCCGCCGTCAGGCAGGCGCTCGACTCGCCCACGACCCTCATGGGCAAGCTGCGCGAGATCGCGATGCGCATCGGCACCGACCAGGAGCTGGCGGAGCGCCTGTGGCTGGAGGCCAATGTCAACTCGAAGCTGGTCGCCATCCTTATCATGGACCGTAAGAGCCTGACGCCCGACTACTTGGAGCGCCTCCTGGTCGACATCGAGGCGCTGGACAGGGCGGAGCAGGGCAAGGTGGGCGAATGGCTGCTCGCCAACCAGCTGATGGCCGCCAAGAAGCTGCACCCCGTCATGGACGGGTGGCTGCAAAGCCGATCGCTGATGCGCCAGCGGCTCTTCTGGTCGTTCAAGGCGCGGCTCATGCGTCAGCAGAAGAGCTCGACGGCCGAGGCGGAGCGGCTCCTGCGGCTCATCGAGCACGATCTCGGTGGCGCGGACCCGGACCTCCAGTGGGTCATGAACTACTGCGCGGCGATGATCGGCATCTACGACCCGGAACGCCGGCAGCGCTGCCTCGACCTCGGGGAACGCCTTGGCCTCTATCTCGACTACCCCGTCCCGAAGGGCTGCACCTCGCCTTACCTGCCCGAGTGGATCGGCTCGCAGGTGGCGAAGGCATCGTGAGCGGGCCAACCGCGGGAGGGCCGAGATAGTGCCGGAAGACGCCACGCCTATCGAAGCCGTAACCGACCAGCCTGTCGAGAAGGTGCGCTGGGGCTTCATCGGCGCTGGCGACGTCACGGAGGTCAAGTCGGGGCCCGCGTTCGCGCGCGTGCCCGGCAGCTCCGTGTCCGTGGTCATGCGCCGTGACGCCGAGAAGGCCCGCGACTACGCGGCGCGCCACGGTGTGCCCCGGTGGACGACGGACGCCCGCGCCGTGGTGGAAGCGGGTGACGTGGACGCCGTCTACGTGGCCACCCCGCCCTCCAGCCACGCGGAGTACGTGAAGCTCGCGGCCGAGGCCGGCAAGCCCGTCTACGTCGAGAAGCCCATGGCGCGAACTGCGGCCGAGGGCGAGGAGATGCTGGCGACCTGCCGGGCGGCCGGCGTTCCCCTCTACGTGGCGTACTACCGCAGGGCCCTACCGCGCTTCGAGTTCGTGCGCGACCTTATCCAGGGCGGCAGCCTCGGCACGCCGACCATGGTGAACCTCGCCTTGGCGCGGGTCGCTCCGGTCGGTGAGGCGCGGTCGGCCTGGCGCTGGGATCGCGAGGTCGCCGGCGCCGGCCTGCTCCTCGACCTCGGCAGCCACGCCCTCGACCTCCTCGATCATTGGCTCGGGCCGGTCGCCGAGGCGCGGGGCTGGAGCGCGACGCGCCAACCGTGGTCGAACGTGCCGGACCAGGTAGTGGCGAGCATGCGCTTCGTCAACGGCGTGCTCGGCACGGCGGCCTGGGACTTCGCGGCGGCCGAGGCCCGCGACGCCCTGACCGTCACGTTGACGGAAGGGGCGATCGAGGTGCCCGTCTTCGACGAGGGACCAGTGCGAATCGAGCGCGGCGCCGGCGCCGGCGCCGCCCTGGAGCGTGTCATCCCCCACCCCCAGCACGTCCAGGAGCCGCTCATCAGGACCGTGGTCGCCGACATCCTTGGTGCGGCGGGCGCTTGCCAGAGCACGGGCGAGAGCGCGCTAAGGACGCAGCGGGTCATGGACGCCCTGCTCGGTGGAAGGTAGGTCGAAGGCCGTGGCGCGGACCGCACCAGCCGAGGGGCAAGGGTCGAGCCTCTCCATCAAGCCGCTCGGTGTCGAGACGTGGCCGGCGTTCGCCGACCTCGTCGAGCGCCACAACGGCGTCTGGGGCGGCTGTTGGTGCGTCGCCTTCCACACCAAGAGCTACCGCGACCCCCTCTTGAGCCACAGGGACCAGAAAGAGCTGCTGGTGCGAACCGACAGGGCTCACGCGGCCCTCGTATACGACGGCCTTGAGTGCGTGGGCTGGTGCCAGTTCGGACCAAGGGCCGAGCTCGAGGCCATCAACCGCAAGCGCGCCTACGACAAGGAGGCCGCTGAGCTTCCCGATTGGCGCATCACGTGCTTCTTCGTCGACAAGCGCTACCGCCACCGGGGCGTAGCTAGGGTCGCCCTTCGCGGCGCCGTGGCGGAGATCGCCGGGCTCGGCGGCGGCCTCGTCGAGAGCTTCCCCGAGGACGTGACGAACCGGAAGACCTCCAGCTCGTTCCTCTACAACGGCACGACCGCCATGTTCGAGGAGCAGGGGTTCGAGCGGGGCAGGCAGATCGGCATGCATCATTGGGTCATGACCAGGCGCGTGCCCGCCACGGCGCGCGCAGGGGCGCGCGAGCGATGACGTTCGAGTTCGCCGGCGAGGTCTGGTACTGGCGCGGACCGGCGCCCTTCCACTTCGTTACCGTCCCGGAGGAGCATTGCGCCGCCATCAAGGCGATGGCGTCCTACGTCACGTACGGCTGGGGCATGATCCCGGCCACCGTGCGCATCGGCGGGACGGAGTGGCGCACTGCCCTATGGCCGAAGGGCGGGCGCTACGTCGTGCCGCTCAAGGCCAAGGTCCGTCAGGCGGAGAGCGTGACCGAGGGCGACGTGATAGCGGTGGTGCTGGAGGTCGGCTAGACGCGCAGGTCAAGCGCGGTCAACCGACGCCCGCCAACTCGGCGAGCGCTCGCTCGAACACGCGCACGGCCCGCAGGTACTCGGCCAGGTCGAGCCGCTCGTCCGGCGTGTGGTCGAGGTTCGAGTCGCCGGGGCCGTACGCGAGCATCGGAACGGGCCAGTGCGGGGCCACGACGTTCATGTCTGAGGTGCCCGTCTTCAGCGACGGGACTGGGCTGCCACCCTGCGAACGCACCGCCACGCGGAAGGCCCTGGCCAGCTCGGACCTGCCGTCCGCGCGCCGGGCGTCGAGGCCTTCCGTGAACTCGAGCCCCACACCTGGCAAGAGCTCCGCGACCGTTTCACGCAGGCGCGCGCACGTCCAGCGTGGCGGCACCCTCAGGCTCGCATGCGCCTCGCACCACGCCTCCAGACCGTCCTCGCCGGAGGCAAGGCCCAACAGCGTCAGCTGCAGGCGTTCGAACAGCCCTTCCACGCCCTCGTTGTCGCGACCGACCCACTCCCGCAGCCGCGTGTAGGCGTCCACCACCAGTTCGGCCGCGCTCGCGTCCTCGCGGGCGGAGTGAGCGTTGGCGCAGCGAGCCGTGAGCCTGACTCCCAGCCTCCCCTTGTAACCGAGCGTGTAGCGCTCCCAGCCGCTCGGCTCGCCCACGACAAGGACATCCGGTTTCGGATAGGCCGCCACCGCGTGCCGGGCCCCCTTGCTGCTGGGGGCCTCCTCCTCCACCGCGCCGATGAACGTGAAGGTGAGGCGGTCCCACACCGCGCTCGGTACGCGCGTTGCGGCCGCGAGCGCTGCGCAGAGGCTACCCTTGGCGTCGACCGAGCCCCTGCCGTACAGCACGCCGTCCTCGATGCGCACGGGGATCTCGCCCGCCACCGTGTCGAGGTGGCCAAGGAAGGTCACCCGGCACGGCCCCGAGCCCCAGACGGCCACGGCGTTGCCGGCCCCGTCAACGAACGCTTGCGAGGCGCTGCCGGCCACGACACCCACGAGGTACTCGGCCAGTGGCCGCTCGCCACCCGAGAGGCTAGCCGTGGCCACCGACCGCCTAATCAGCTCGACGGCCTTTTCGTCGCTCATCCCGGTGTCCGCAGCGACCGGAGGCTCGGGGAGCCCGGTCCTCGAGCCCGCAACTCCCGAACTCACGGCTCGCGAGCAGCCCATGCGGTGAGCACCGCCGTGGCGAGCCAGGCGTCCAATCTCACGCTCCGAGCTCCTCCGCCACGATCTCGATAGCCCGGTCTACCTCCAGCGGACCGACCGTGAGGGGCGGCAGGAAACGGATGACGGTCGCTCCGGCCGCCACGGTGAGCAGCCCGCGCTCACGCAGGCCCCTGATGACCGGGCCCACTCGCTCCCGTAGCTCCATGCCGACCATCAGTCCGCGTCCGCGCACGTCCCGCACGCGTGGACTACGAACGGCGCGCAGTCCGCCGGCGAGCCTCTCCCCCATCTCCCTGACGTTCACCAGCAACTCTCCGCGTTGGAACTCGTCCAGCACCGCCGAGCCGGCGGCGCAAGCGAGGGGGTTGCCCCCGAAGGTGGTGCCGTGACCGCCGCGTGGCATGGCGTTGGCCACGGCCTCCGTCATAAGCGTCGCCCCGATCGGGACTCCCCCCGCCAGGCCCTTGGCCAGCGTGACGATGTCTGGCGCCCCACCAAGAGCGTGTGCGGCCAGGAACGTCCCGGTGCGACCGGCGCCGCACTGGACCTCGTCCAGGACGAGTAGGGCACCGCAGGCGCTGGCAAGCTCCCGCGCCCGCGCCAGGTAGCCGTCCGGGGCGACGTGGATACCGCCCTCGCCCTGGACGGGTTCGACGACGAAGGCGGCAGTGTCGGTGTCGAGAGCGGCTTCCAGCGACTGAACGTCGCCGAACGCCACGAACTCCGCCTCCGTCGGTAGGGGTTCGAACGGCTGCCGATAGGAGGACTCCCAGGTCAGGGAGAGCGCTCCCAAGGTGCGGCCGGCGAAGCCGCGCTTGGCGGCGACGACCTTGCGCCGTCCTGTGGCGGCGCGCGCCCACTTCACGGCGGCCTCGTTCGCCTCGCTGCCTGAGTTGCTGAGGAACGCGCGCGTCAGGGGCGCGCCCGCCAAGGCCGTGAGTCTCTCCAAGAACTCCGTGCGCACGTCGTTGCCCTGACTCTGAGGGCACACGATCAGGCGGTCCGCCTGGAGCCGGAGAGCCTCGGTCAGGCGCGGGTTGGCGTGCCCGAGGCTCGCGACCCCGATGCCGGCCATGAAGTCCAGGTACTCGCGGTCGTCGGCGTCGTACAGGTACGCGCCCGCGCCGCGCACGAAGGCGACCTCGGGCCGGTAGAGCGTCGAGCCGACGGACTCTTCGCGCGCCAAGAGCGCGGTGGTGGCCGGGCCGGCGCCGCCTGACAGGCTCACGCCACCACCGTCCCTCGCCCGCGCAGCGCCCGGCTGACGGGCTCGGCCGCGCGCGCATCGCCCAGCACGACCCTGCCGACGCCTCCCTGCACGGCCGCCACCGCACCCATGACCTTCTTCTTCATCCGCCCCTGCGCCAGCTCCATGGCGGCTTCGGGCGCCGCGGCGTCCACGCGCTCCACCAGCGTCGACTCGTCCGGGAACTCTCGCAGTAGGCCGGGCACGTTGGAGAGGAGCACGAGCGCCTCAGCCCCGAGCGCCACGGCGACGGCCGCGGCGGCGCGGTCGCCGTCCACGTTCATGGCGACCCCCTCGAAGCTGACGGCGGGCGGCGTGAGCACGGGCAGGTAGCCGCTGTCGAGGAGCAGCTCGAGGAGGGCGGCGTTGACCCGCTCGACCGTGCCCGTATGGTCGCCGTGCAGAACGAGCACGCGGCCGTCCTCGACAGACCTGACCGTGCTCTTGAGGCGGCCCTCGAGGAGCCGACCGTCCAGCCCGGAGAGCCCGACGGCGTTGACGCCGCGGCCCTGCAGGCTCTCGACGAGGCCCTTGTTGACCTTGCCGCAGTAGACCATCTCGAAGACCTCCAGGGTCGCCCGGTCCGTGAAACGGCTCTGGTGTCCGCCCGGGCTCGTCACGAAGCGCGGGGGCACGCCGAGCAGCGTCGAGACGCGGTTCGTCTCGGCGCTGCCGCCGTGCACGAGCACGACGCGCCGTCCGCCCCGCCACATGGTGGCGACATCGTCGCACACGGCGTTCAGGTCGATACCTTCCGACCCGCCCACCTTCACGACCACCGGGGCGCTCACGGGTGCAACCCCGTGAAGCCGAGCCCGGCGACCTCGGGGAAACCGAGCGCCAGGTTGAGGGACTGAAGGGCGTGGCCCGCCGTGCCCTTCACAAGGTTGTCGAGCGCGGCCATGGCCACGACGCGCCCGGTGCCCTCGTCGAGCGCGAAGCCGACGTCGCAGTAGTTCGACCCGTCGAGGATCCGGGGGTCCGGCACGCGGTGCACGCCGCGGCGCACCCTCACTAGGCGGACGAACGGCTCCGCGTCGTAGGCGCGCCTGAACGCGGCGAGCACGTCCGCCTCGGCCACGCCCTGACGCAGGAACGCATGGGCGGCGACCAGCACGCCCCGCACGCGCTCGACGGCCGTCGCCGTCAGGTGCACGGTGGGTCCTCCGGCGAGTTCCTGGGCGATCTCCGCCTGATGCCGGTGCCCGGTCGGCGCGTAGGTTCGCACGGCTCCGGAGCGCTCCGGATGATGCGAGGCAAGCGAGACGTCCTTGCCGGCCGCGCTGCTGCCGATCTTGGCGTCGGCTATCACGTCGCGCGCCACGTCGAGCAGGCCCTCCGCCACCAACGGGCGCAGGGCGAGGATCGCCGCGGTCGCGATGCAACCCGCGCCCGCGATCCTAGTGGGGCCGGCGGGCGAAGCCGCCGTCCGCGCCAGCTCCTGGCGGTGTAGCTCCGGGTTGGCGTACACGAACGTGCCGAGCAGGTCGGGACGCGGGTGGGGACGGCTGTGGAACCTGGCGTACGCTTCGGGACTCGTCAGGCGGAAGTCATCCGAGAGGTCGACCAACGCGCGACCGGCCAAGGGCATGACGTCGTCCACCCTGTCGGCGAGCCCGCCGTGCGGCAGAGCGCACACGAGCACGTCGGCGTTGGACAGCTCCTCCGGTCGGCAGAAGCGCAGATCGGTGACGCCGCGCAGGTTGGGATGGACGATGTGGACCGGCTGACCGGCGTGCTCCCGGCTCGTCACCTGGCTCACCTCGAGGGCTGGGTGGCCGAGTGCCAACCTGAGGAACTCGCCGCCCGCGTAGCCGGACGCCCCAAGGATGCTGACGCGCACCGGGCTCATGCGCCCGGGTTCATGCGCGCAGCTCCGACTGACGGGCGGCGTAGGCGGCGATCCGCCCTGGGATGTCGACGCCGGTGGTCGTGATGGAGTTCCGGAACTCCATCGTGTGGTTGACCTCCACCACGAGCAGTCCGCGGCTCGACTCCACCAGGTCGATGGCGAGGATGCCGCCGCCGACCGCACGCGCGGCGCCAAGGCAGCGCTCGACGAGTTCGTCCGTCAGCGGGCAGTCGCTCGCCTTGCCGCCACGCGCCGTGTTCGTGATCCAGTGCTCGGAGGAGCGGTAGATGGCGCAGATGACCTCGTCGCCCACCACGAAAGCGCGGATGTCGCGACCCGGCTTCTCGACGTACTCCTGGAGGTAGTGCACCTTGTGCTCGGGGCCGCCGAGCACCTCCTTGTACTCGATGAGTGCCTCCAACGCCGCCCGGCTCTCGGCGCGCGCCACGAGGCGTCCCCAGCTCCCCACGAGGGGCTTCATGACGACCGGATAACCGAGGCGGTCAGCCTCGACCAGGGCGGCCTCCGCGTCGACGGCGAGGCTGGTGCGGGGCGTTGGCACGCCGTGGCGCACGAGGGCGGCGCTGGTCGCGAGCTTGTCGCCGCACGTCCTGATCACGTCAGGGCGGTTTATGACGGTGCTACCAGCAGCCTCGTACGCGTGCGCGAGGCTCAGTCCGCGCCACTGCGACACGCAGCGCTCCAGCACGACGCCGGGGAGCTGACCCGCGCCGAGCTCCAGCGCCAGCGTAGGGGCGTAGACCGGGATGAAGGGGACTCCCAGGCGCTCGAAGGCGTCGAAGAGCAGCCGTTCCTCCTCGCGCAGCCGGTCGTAGACGACGGCGACGGCGGTGGCGACGACCTGGCGGGCAACCGGGCTCCGCTCCGGGGCGACGGCGGTGCCAGGGGCGATCGCCCCCGCCGCCGCGGCGACCATGGCGTCCGCGGCTGCCGAGGGGAGCGGGCTCACTCGCCCCAGTCCTCCGCTTCCTCTGGCGCCAGCTCGAAGCGCAGCGGGTCGAGCGCCACGACCTCGAGTTCGGCCCCCTCGTCCGTCACGACGAGCTCGCCGAGCATGAGCGCTGCTGGGTCTAGGTCTAGGCGTCCGTAGGGCGTGTCCAACATCGGCATGGCTTCCTCCTCGGCCCGCGAGCCGGCACCCGTCGAGCGCCGGCCGTCGGTCCGCCGCCTGTCCTTCGGCCTTGCGCTCTAGACGCTTGGCACCCGGACGGCCCTCGACCTGTCGCGCGAACGGTCCGCCCGGCCGGAAGCTGTTGCGTTCCGGTGAGTTCGATGTAGCGGAACCGTGCTTTCGTTTCGAAAGTAGAACGCCCCGTTGGAGGGCGCCGCGACCCACAGGCCGAGGAGTAGCTTAGTGCCGCCGTGCGACCATGTCAAGTCGGCAGTTTAACGATGGGGATCGAGTAAATCATCGAATCGAACGTCGCCGGCCCGTTGCGGTTGATGTTCCAAGGCCAACCCCGTACGAGGCAAGGCGAGCCCACCCGCCGACCCCGTTATGCTTTCGATTCGAAAGGAGCGTTGCTACAGCAGGGTGCCCGTCAGAACGAGCTTGGCGAGGCCGAAGAAGATGAGGATGCCGACGACGTCAACGATGGTCGCGACGAACGGGGTCGAGGAGGCCGCGGGGTCCGCGCCAAGGCGCTTGAGGACGATCGGCAGGAGCGAGCCGGTCAGCGAGCCCCAGAGGACGACGCCGATGAGCGCTATGAACACGGTGACGCCGATCAGGAACCAGTCGTCGCCGTAAGCGCGCAGGACCACGCCCCAGACGGCGACGCGCGCGAAGCCGAGGCCGCCGAGCAACACGCCGAGCGCCAGCCCGGCCAGCACCTCGCGCTTCGCGATGGCCCACCAATCCTTCACGCCGATCTCGCCGAGCGCCATGGCGCGAGTCACGAGGGCCGCGGCCTGGGAGCCGGAGTTGCCGCCGGACGAGATGATGAGAGGTAGGAACAGCGCGAGGACGACGGCGCTGGCTATCTCCGCCTCGAAGAAGCCCATGGCCGTGGCCGTCAGGGTCTGGCCGAGGAAGAGCAGCACGAGCCAGAACGCGCGCTTGCGGATCACCCTGGCGAGCGAGATGCTCAGGTACGGCTCCTCGAGGGCCTCGACCCCACCGAGCATCTGTATGTCTTCCGTGGCCTCCTCCTCGGCCACGTCGAGGACGTCGTCCACCGTGACGATGCCGACGATGACGCCAGACGAGTCGACGACGGGCAGCGCGGAGCGGTCGTGTTTGCGGAAGACGGCGACGGCGGTCTCCTGGTCGTCGGTCGCGCGCAGGGCAACGAACTGCCCGTCCATCATGGTCTCGATGCGCGTGTCCGGATCGACGAGGAGGAGCTCGCGCATTCGCAGGTCGTCCATGAGCACGCCGCCGGGGCCGGTGACGTACACGACGTTGAGCGTCTCGGAGTCGCGGCCGTAGACCCGGACGTGGCGCAGCGCCTCCCCCACCGTCCACTGGCGCTTCACCGCCACGTAGTCGGGCGACATCAGGCGACCGATCGACTCCTCGGGGTAGTTGAGGAGGCGCGTGGCGACGTCGCGCTCCGATGGGCTGAGGAGGTTCATGAGGCGGCGCGTTACCTCGCCCGGCAGCTCTTCCAGCAGCGCGGTGCGGTCGTCTGCCGACATCTCGTTGAGGATGCGCGCGACCTCGCGGTCGCCGAGGCTCTGGATGAGGCGCTCCTGCGACGCCAGGCCGAGGTACTCGAACGTGTCGAGCGCCCTGTCCCGGGTCAGCAACCTGAACACCACCGCCTCGGTCTCGTTCGGCAGGGCCTCGAACACCTCGGCCAGGTCGGGGGGGCCGAACGCGGCGAGGCGCTGGTGCAGTTCCTCGAACCGCCTGTCCGCCACGAGGCGCGTGAGCTCTTCGACCAGTTCGGGGCGCTCGTCGAACTCAGCCATGACCCCTCCCCTCCGGCGACCGGGGGCCAACGTACCGAAGGCGGGCAAGGCGGGCGAAGAGGCGGCCGGTCACGCAGGCCATCCTATCCGTATGAAACAATCCATTGACGCCCAAGCGGGGCAGCATTACCCTCGGTCCAGTAGGAGGACATAAGTGAAGCGTCTCGCCCTCATAGCTCTAGGCCTAGTAGCGGCCGTCATGACCAGTTGCACGCCGCGGCCGTCCGTCGTCACGAACGTGCCCGTCACCCTCATCTCCGCGTCCACGCCGACCACCAAGGGCGGCAACATCGTCCTCCAGGGGCGCTACTTCGGTGACGGTCGCACGGGCGGCGACGAAGCCAACCGTGTCATCGTCGGCGCCAACGCCGAGGGCAGCGGCGGCCAGACCGCTCAGGTCGTCGAATGGTCCCCGACCCGCATCGTGCTGGTCGCGCCCGAGACGGGCGGCAACGGCTGGGTCTTCGTGGTGGCCGGCGGTATCAGGAGCAACGGCCTCCCCCTGAACCTCCCTTGAGTTCGTAGTAGCCTCCGGGCCTCCTCCTCACCACAGCTTCTTCTCGGGGCTGGCAGCATCCGCTGCCAGCCCCGCGCTCTTGGGCCTCCAGGCGCCAGGTGTACACTCTGCCAGGATGAGACTCCAGGCAGTCAAAGGTACCCAAGACATCCTTCCGCGAGACCAGGCGGCCTGGTCGAGCGTGACCGCCGCGGCCAAGGCGGTGCTCGAGGCCGCAGGCGCCGGCGCGCTCACCACCCCGATCTTCGAGCACGCCGAGGTGTTCGAGAAGTCCGTCGGCGACTCGGCCGACCTGGTGGTCCAGAAGGAGATGTACACCTTCGAGGACCGCGGGGGCAGGCGCCTCACCCTCAGGCCAGAGTTCACGGCCGGCGTGATGCGCGCGTTCATCGAGAACGGCATGCACACGCTCCCCCACCCCGTGAAGCTCTGGAGCCATGGTCCGCTCTTCCGCGCCGAGAACGTGCAGCGCGGACGCCAACGCCAGTTCCATCAGGTCAACTACGAGTCGATCGGCCTCGACAGCCCTCTGGCGGACGCCGAGGCCATCGAGCTCCTCTACCGCACGTTGCGGCTCTGCGGCCTCACGCGCCACAGGATCAAGCTCGGCTCCGTCGGCGATCCGGAGGACAGGCAGGCCTACAACGCCTACCTGCGCGCCCAACTGGCCGATGTCGCGCATCAGCTCAGCCCCGTCAGCCAGGAGCGCCTGCGCCTCAACCCCATGCGCGTGCTCGATAGCAAGGACTCCAACGACCAGAAGCTGATCGCCCACCTGCAGCGTCCACTCGACCGGCTCGGCCCGGAGGCGCGCGCCCACCTCGCCAAGGTCGAGGAGTACCTCACCGCGTGGGGCGTGCCGTTCGATCTCGAGCCCGCCATAGTGCGCGGGCTTGACTACTACCGACGCACCGCCTTCGAGGCCCATTACGAGGGCATCGGCGCGCAGTCGGCGCTCGGCGGCGGCGGCCGCTACGACGGGCTCATCGAGATGCTCGGCGGCCCCGCGCTGCCCGCCACCGGCTGGGCGTTCGGGGTCGAGAGGGTCCTCGACGCGCTGTCGCAGGAGGCCGAGCGCCCCGCTCATGCTGCGCCGCGCCCGGACCTCTTCCTCGTGCCGCTCGATGAGGCGGCGGTCGACGAGGCCGCCCTCTTGGCCACCTCCCTGCGGCGGGCGGGCCGATGGGTCGAGTACGCGTACCAGCGCCGCAACCCAGGCAAGGGCCTGCGCGACGCCGACCGGAGCAAGGCCCGCTACGCCGCGGTCCGCGGCGCGGACGAGCGTCAGCGGCGCACGTGGCAGCTCAAGGACCTCACCACTGGCGAGCAGTCCGAGGTGGCGGAAACCGACCTGGCGGACGCGCTCGCCGAGCGCCTGCCCAAGCACGCCTGAAAGGCGACCCTAGGACATGAAGAGAACCCATAACTGCGGAGACCTGCGAGCTTCTGACGCCGGCGCCACCGTCACCCTGCAAGGGTGGGTGAACCGCCGCCGCGACCTCGGCGGCCTAGTGTTCCTCGATCTCCGCGACCGTTACGGCCTCACGCAGGTGGTGGTCGAACCCGACGACGCCGCGGCCTTCGCGGCGGCCGAGGACGTGCGCAACGAGTACGTCGTCGAGGTGACCGGCGTCGTGCGCGAACGTCCGGAGTCGCAACGCAACGACCGGCTCGCCACGGGCGCCGTCGAGGTGGTGGCCACGTCGCTGAGCGTGCTCGCGCCCGCGCGCACGCCGCCCTTCGTCATCGACTCCTCGGCCGGCGCCGGCGACGTCAACGAGGAGCTCAGGCTCAAGTACCGCTACCTGGACCTGCGCAGACCCGGCGCCCTCGCGCCCCTGCTCCTCAGACACCGCGTCATACAGGCCATCTGGGAGTACCTGAGCGCCAAGGGCTTCGTCCAGGTCGAGACTCCGCTCCTCACGCTCTCCACGCCCGAGGGCGCCCGCGACTACGTCGTGCCGGCCAGGCAGAAGGCCGGCGCCTTCTACGCGCTCCCGCAGTCCCCGCAGCTCTTCAAGCAGCTCCTGATGATCGCCGGGGTGGACCGCTACTTCCAGATCGCCAGGTGCTTCCGCGACGAGGACCTGCGCGCCGACCGCCAGCCCGACTTCACGCAGCTCGACATCGAGCTCTCCTTCGTCGAGGAAGACGACATCCTGAGCCTCAACGAGGGGCTCATGGCCCACGTCGTGAACGCCGCGACCGGCCGTACCGTTCCGACGCCGTTCCCCCGCCTCACTTACCGTGACGCCATGGACCGCTACGGCTCCGACAAACCCGACGTCCGGTTCGGTTTCGAGTTCCATGACGTGACGACGCCGCTGCGCGGCAGCGCGTTCCGCGGCTTCGCTGCGGCGGCGGAACCGGGCGGCGCCGTCAAGGCGCTCCTGGTGCCGGCCGCCCAGGCCGAGCCCCTGAGCCGCAAGGCGCTCGCCGAGCTCGAGGAGACGGCGAAGCGCCACGGCGCGAAGGGCCTCGCGTGGCTCAAGCGCACCGCGGACGGCCTAAGCGGCCCCGTGGCCAAGTTCCTCTCCCCCGACGAGACGGCCGCGCTCCAAGGCCTGGCGAGTTCGGAAGGCGACACGCTCCTGCTCGTGTCGGACACCTGGAAGCGCGCGTGCACCGCCCTCGGCGCCGTACGCCTGCGCCTGCCCGACGTCCTGGGACTGGCGGTTTCGCTGGACGAGTTGGCTTTCCTCTGGGTCGTCGACTTCCCCCTGCTCGAGCAGGACGAGGAGACCGGCGCCTGGACCTACATGCACCACCCGTTCACGCGGCCACGCGAGGCCGACGTGGAGCGCATGGAGTCCGACCCCGGCAGCGTCCTCGCTCACGCCTACGACCTCGTCCTCAACGGCTCGGAGGTGGGCGGGGGCAGTCTGCGCATCCATAGGCTCGACGTGCAGGAACGCATGTTCAAGGCGCTCGGCTTCACGCGGGAGGAGGCGGAGCGGCGCTTCGGCTTCTTCCTGGAAGCCCTGGCGCACGGCGCACCGCCGCACGGCGGCATCGCTTGGGGCCTCGATCGCCTCGTCATGCTGCTCTCCGGCGCCCCGAGCATCCGCGACACGATCGCCTTCCCGAAGAACCAGCGCGGCGCCGATCCGCTAACGGGCGCGCCGGCGGCCATCGACGAGCGTCAGCTACGCGAGCTCGGCCTGGCCGTCGTGGGGGCGGTCGAGGCGTGATACCCCTCGTCGTGCTCGACCTGGACGGCACCATCGTCGGCGCCTCCGGCCTCGTGCAGGAGTGCGTGTGGGAGGCCGCCGCCAGGGCGAGGGACGCCGGGATCAAGATCGCCGTATGCACTGGCAGGCCCGGGTTCGGGGTCGCGCAACGCATCGCCCAGCGCCTCGGGCCCGACAACCCGCACGTGTTCCAGAACGGCGCCTACCTCGGTTACCCCGACGGCCGGACGGTGAAGGCCGTGGCGCTCAAGGACGACGCCCTCCACCAGATCATCGAGGTCTCTCGGCAACGGGGCGTCGTGCTGGAGCTCTACACGCCAAACTCCCTCTACGTCGAGCGCACGACGGACCTCTCCGAGGCGCACGCCAGCATGATCGGCGTGACGGCCATCGTGCGCGACCTCGAGGACGTCGTCGCCACCGAGCCGGTGGTACGCGCCCAGTGGGTGCTCCCGGCCGGCGATTACCCCGGCCTCGCCGAGGCCGCGCCTGCCGGCGTGCAACTCTCGCCCGCCACCTCGCCCGCGCTGCGCGGCATCGCCTTCGTCTCCATCACGAGGACGGGCGTCTCCAAGGCCAGCGCCGTCAAGCAGCTCGCCGAGCAGATGCGCATCGACCTGACGGACGTGATGGGAGTCGGCGACAGCCACAACGACCTGCCCATGCTCGGGGTCGTCGGCCATCCGCGCGTCATGGCGAACGCCGCGCCGGAGCTGCTCGAGCTCTACGCCTCCGTCGGGGACGTCGAGGAGTGCGGCGTGGTCCCGGCACTGGAAGAGGCCATGGGCGTGAACGGCGGGTTGTTACACTCTCACGCATGAGGATCGTCAGCATCGAGGAGTTGCCGCGTCACGTCGGCGAGCGGGTGCAAGTGAACGGCTGGCTCACGGGCCTCCGTTCGAGCGGCAAGATCGCCTTCCTGCAGCTCAGGGACGGTAGCGGCTTCGTGCAGGGCGTACTGGCCAAGAACGAGGTCGACGAGGCCACGTTCGAGCTCGCGCGTTCACTGGCGCAGGAGTCGGCGGTCGCCGTCACCGGCGAGGTGAGGGCCGACCCGCGCTCGCCCAACGGCGTCGAGCTGGGGCTCGCCAGCGTCGCCCTGATCGGGCGCAGCGGCGACTACCCCATCACCCCGAAGGAGCACGGGGTCGACTTCCTCTTCGAGCACCGCCACCTCTACCTCAGGCACAAGACGCCGTGGGCCATCATGCGCGTGCGCGACGAGGTCGAGCGGGGCATACACGACTTCTTCTCCGACCGCGGCTTCCTGCGCTTCGACGCGCCTTTCTTCATGCCGACGGCCGTGGAGGGCACGACCAACCTCTTCGAGATCTCGCTCTTCGACGAGGGGACCGCCTACCTGTCGCAGTCGGGCCAGCTCTACGGGGAGGCCGGCGCGCTGGCCCTCGGCAAGATCTACACGTTCGGCCCTACGTTCCGCGCGGAGAAGAGCAAGACGCGCAGGCACCTCCTCGAGTTCTGGATGGTCGAGCCCGAGATCGCCTACCTGGAGCACGAGGGCAACATGCAGCTCCAGGAGGACATGGTCGCGTACCTGGTCGGCCGCGTACTCGACAAGCGCCGCCCAGAGCTCGAGATGCTCGGCCGCGACGTCTCGAAGCTGGAGCCGACCGCCAACGGCGACTTCCCGCGCATCACCTACGACGAGGCGCTCGCCTACCTGGCCACCAAGGGCGAGAACCTGGCGTTCGGCGATGACTTCGGCGCCCCGCACGAGACCATGCTGGGCGAGCGCTACGACCGGCCCGTGTTCGTAGAGAAGTGGCCGACGGCCGCCAAGGCGTTCTACATGCAGCCCGTGGCCGACGACCCGACCCGCGTGCTGGCGGCCGACCTGATCGGACCGGAAGGGTACGGGGAGCTCATCGGCGGGTCGCAGCGCATCCACGACCTCGACCTGCTGCGGCGGCGCATCGAGGAGCACGGTCTTCCGGAAGATGCCTTCGCCTGGTACCTGGACCTGCGCCGGTTCGGGAGCGTGCCCCACTCGGGCTTCGGCATGGGCTTGGAGCGCTTCCTGGCGTGGGTCACGGGCGCGCACCACCTGCGCGAGGTCATCCCCTTCCCCAGGATGCTCACCCGCATCTACCCCTGAGCGCGCCGCCAACTCGTAAGGCGCTAGAGGTCCGCCGGCACCGCCACGTGCTCGAGCAGGGTCCCGGCAGGCTCGCCGTTGCGCAAGAAGCGCACGTCGAGCGCTCCGCCCGCCTCGGCCGTGGCGGTGAGCGAGCGGAGCAGCGCCAGTTCCTGCGACACGCTCACTGCGCTGCCAGCGGGTACGGCCATATCGATCACGGCGACGGTGCGCCTGTCGCGGGTCTCCACGAACACGCGGGGGGCGGGGACGTCGCTCGGCCATATGCCCTCTTGCACCAGTTCGTCGCGTAGGGCGGCGAGGACGGCCGCCAGGCGCTGCGACGCCCCCGCGGGCAGGGCGAGGTTGACGGTCCTTATCCGTTCCAGCCCGTCCTCGTCTACGGTGACGATCCTGACGTCCTGGGCCACCGGCTCCTGCTCCGGCACGGAACGCTCTATCACCCCCTGCGCCGCTCCCTGACCCTGGCGTTGAGGCTTGATCAGCGCGAGGGCGCCTCCGGCGAGGATGGCGGCGATGAGCACCTGCGGGGTAGCGACGGCGGCGGCTAGGCGCAGCCAGATCGGGCGCGCCCGACCTTGGCCCGGGTCTGGCTCGGCGGACGCCACCGCGCCAGGGCGTAGCGGCTCAGCGCGCCGCACCGAGACCGCCTTCGCGCGCGAGCTGCTCGATGGCGTCGGCGAACCGATCGGGCAAGCCGTCCGAAGCGAGGTCGGCGGCGGAGAACTCGAGCAGCACCCCGCGGCCCGCCGCGCCACCGAGGACCTGGAGGGGCGCGCTGGTGAGGACCTCCGCCCGGTAGCCACCGACGGCGAAGAGCCTGCCAGCGAGCGCCTCGGAGATGCGCCTCCCGACGTCAAGATCGGGCACGAGGCCGAGCAGGAGCTCGCGCCTGAGCGCGTCCGTGGTGTCGTCGCGCAGCGCGGCGGCCGCGTTCTCCCTCACGGCCATGTCGAGGCTGGTCACGTTGGCGGCCGCGCCAAGGTAGTAGGCGCGAAACTCGCCGAGTTCCACGGGCGCCACGTGGAAGGAGAGGAAGAGGTCGGCGCCGACCCCGAGCCGCTCGCGCTCGGCCTGTTCCACGGGAGCGTCGAGGGTGCGCGTGAGCGTGACGCGCATGCCTCGGCCCTCGAGCGCGGCTGCGAGACGCTCGGCGAAGGCGAGGGTCAGTGTGGCCTCGCTGCCGAACCCGGGCGTGACGATCCCCTGGTCCGAGCCCCCGTGGCCCGGGTCGAGCACGACGCGGACCCGGTCGGATTCGACCTCCCCGGCGGCGACCCCCAGCGCCACGTTGAGCCTGAAACCGCGACCGTCCGGCACCGCGTACACGCGATAGGCCACGCCGGGTTCCAGCTGGATCCTCACCTCGGTCGCCCCCGCCGCCGCGGCGGCCGTCGCGCTCGAGAAGGCCTGGCCCTCTACCGCCGGCAGGCGCGTCTCGACGTCGGTCCGCTCCAGGTACACGTGCAGGGTGGCCAGCGGTTCGTTGTAGAAGGTGGAGTAGCGCACGAGGGCGCTGAGGCTCAGTTCCACGCGCTCACCGCCGCGCTCCTGAACCCGGATGGCCGTGAGGCGCGCCCTCGGCTGCACGACCATGACGGTGTCGTCGTCGGCCAGGTAGGTGACGCTTGCTCCCAACGCCTCCGCCACGGCCTTCACGGGCAGGAACACCTCGCCGTTCCTCATGACGGCCGGTCCTCCGGCCACGGCGCGGCCGTCGAGCCACACGGCCGGCGTCGCGGCGTCGCCGGTCGGCGGCTCGCCCACCAGCGAGAGCTGCATGACGCGGCCGCCCACCTGAAGCGAGGCGATGCCGCGCCCCAAGTCGTTCGTAAGCTCGGCGCCGAGCGCGCGCGCGAGGGCGGCGCCTGGCGCGTAGCTCGTGCCCCTCACCAGCTCGGTGGTGTTCGCGGCTATGTCGCGGCCGTTGACGAGCAGGCGCGGCTCGGCGAACGCGAGCGCGCAGACCAGGAAGAGCAGGCCGGCGATCAGGGGGCGCGCCAGGCGACCTGGCCCGACAGCGCTCACTTCCGACCCGACCTGGCGAGTTGCCTGTCTATCTCGCGCTTGGCGTCCTTCTTCGCCGCGTCGTCGCGTTTGTCGTGCAGCTTCTTGCCGCGCGCCAGGGCTACCTCGAGCTTCGCCCAGCCGTCCTTGAAGTAGAGCTTGAGCGGGACGAGCGTGAGCCCCCTGCGCTCGAGCCCCTTGGAGATCTCCTCGATCTCCTTGGCGTTGAGCAGCAGGCGCCTGCGCCTGGTCGGCTCGTGGTTGTTGTAGCTGGCTTCCTGGTAGATCGGGATGGTCATGTTCTCGACGAAGACCTCGCCGCCGACGACGCGCGCGTAGGCCTCGGCGATGGAGCCGCCCCCCTGCCGAAGCGACTTCACCTCGCTGCCGGTCAGTTCCATGCCGGCCTCGAAGGTCTCCAGGAGTTCGTAGTCGTGGGAAGCGCGCCTGTTGCGAAGCATGCCGGTCTCCTACCGGGCGACATCTTATCCGTCGGAAGTGAGAGCTTGGCGCCCGGCGTCGCTCCTCAATCCAGGAAAGCGCCGACGTCGCTCGGGTCGACGTCGATGGCCAGCCTCGCGCCCGGGTACCGCTGCGGCGTCCGGGCGAGCAGCTCCTCGAGCCTGACGTCGTCCTCGGCGCGCAGGAGGAGTTGGTAGAGGTAGCGCCCCTTGAGGCGCTCCACCGGCGCGCTCGCCGGGCCGAGCACCTCGTCGGGTCCGGCGCCGCCGGTGAGAAGGGTATCGGCCGCGAGCTGCGCCGCGGCGAGAGCGCTGCCGCGGTCGGGAGCCGAGAACTGCAGCTTGGCGAGGCTCGCGAAGGGCGGGTAGCCGAAACGCTTGCGCCGCGCGAGCTGCTTGCCGACCAGGACCTCGATCGCGCCGGCGGCGTCAGGGGCGGCCAGGGCGGTAAGCAGCTCGTGGTCGGGCGAGTGCGTCTGCACGACCATGAGGGGCCTTCGTCCGCCGCTCAGTTCCGCGAGCCGTAGGAGCGTGCGCGTTGCCTCCTCCTCGGCCCGGAAGTCGGCCGCGGCCAGGTGCGTGTCGAAGTGGGTGACGCCGATGAGCGAGAGTTCCGGTAGGGGCGGCAGGCCCAGGAGCGCCTGGGTGCCGACGATCACACCGGGGGCGCCGGCCAGCAGCGCGCCGGGATCGTCACGGTGGTCCTTGTCGTACCGGTAGACGGGGAAGCCACCTAGGCTCTTGCGGAGCTGGTCGGCCACCCATTGCGTTCCTGCACCCCGCAACGGGCCGATCGACGTGCCTCCGCACGCTGGGCACCGTTGCGGCGGGCGCTCCTCGTGACCGCATTGGTGACACCTGAGCACGGCCTCGTCGCGGTGGTAGCGCAACGTGAGGTCGCAGTTGGGGCAGGGCGCCTGCCAACCGCACTCGGAGCAGCCGAGCGAGCCGGAGTAGCCCCGGCGTGGCGCCAGGATGAGCGCCTGGCGCTCCCGCTCCACGACCTGCCTCAGCGTGCGCGTCAGGTCGGGGTGGACGGGCCAGTTCCCGCTGTCGTTGAGGTCGGCGACGTGCAGGCGGAGCGCAGGCAGCGGGAGGTCGACGCGGGAGCCGCGCGGTACCTGCGCGAGGAGGTCCGGTCCGGCCACGAGGTCGAGGAGCGTCAGTGGGACGCCGGCCGCCTTGGCGGCCATCCGGGCGGCCTTCGACACGAGCGTGCGCGACCCGGACTGCAGCTTGTACGCCGGGCTGGCGGCCTCCAGGACGACGATCCTGCCGAGCGCTTCGAGGGGGGCGAGGAGCGCGATGTACGTGCCGACCAGCACCTGGGGGGCGGCGCCTGCCAGCTCGCGCCACAGGCGCAGTCTCCCTCGGTCGGGGGCCTCACCGGTCAGGAGGCTCGTCGGCAGGACGGTGGCCAGTCGCGCCGCGGTCTCGGCCGCCATGGCGGTCTCCGGGGCGAGCACGAGGACGCTAGTGCCCGCGCGCAGGTCCTCGGCGAGGCGCGGCACGAGGGCGGCCAACCGCATGGCCCGCGTGCCGCCCACGACCGCGCCGTCCCCTGACGGCGCACCGTCCCCTGACGGCGCACCGTCTCCGGACGGCACGCTCGCGCCCACGGCGGGCAGCGGCGTGGCCGCGGGCACCGGTAGTCGGAGCGGCGGCTCCTCGGCCGGTACTTCGGCGTACTCGGCGTAACCCTTGGTGACGAGCGCCCGCACGGCGCTGACCCCCACTTCGGCCTCCTCCGCCAGGGCGGCGGCGCTCGGCGCCTCGCCCACCTCCCAGAGGCGCTCGAGGGCGATGCGCTGGGCCAGGCGCCTGGCGCCCTCCAGCTCGTCGTCGGGTTCGCGCGCGGGGACGAGCACGGTCCTGGTCGGCACTACGGGCAGTACGCGCTCGTCGACCAGGCCCTGCCGACGCAGCTCCTCCAGGCCCTTGGCAGGCACGGCGGCGGCCGGCAGCCACTCGCTCCAGCCTTCCTGCCAGGTCACGGACTGCTTGAGCGGCGTTGCCATGGCACTCAAGTAGTCGTCAGCCCCCGCGTGGACGCGGACCTGATGATCCAGCTCCTGCTGCAGTCCCGGTGGGTTGAGGGTCGCGAGCACGAGACCGGCCGGCACCCCGGAGTGCCGCGCCAGCTGCAGGGTGGTGGCCAGGCCGGCCCGCGTAAGCCAGGGTCGGGACTCCAGCGTCTGGACGGCATGCCTGAGCTCCAAGCCCCTGCCGGCGTCGACAGTCCTGACGTCGATCACTATCCCGATGCGCACGCCGGCCTGCCATGGCACCACCACGCGCTGGCCGGGGGCGGGCATCACCGCGTCGTCGTCCTGGGCCGACCGCCCCGCGACCGGCGGCAGGTAGGTCAACTGGCCTATCGGCAGGGGGAGGAGGACGTCGATGGCTGACGGCACTTCCCCAAGTCTAGCCACCGCCCGCCGCGCCGGACGGCGGCGGGCGACGGGCAGTTACGATGCGCCCATGGCTGCGGGAGACCTTACCGACGATCGGAGCGGGGCGTACAAGGCCGCCGGGGTGGACCTGGGGGCGGCCGACGAGGCGCTGGCGCGCATCGGCGCCGCCGTGGCGAGCACGTACACGCCGGGGGTGATACGCGGACTCGGCGCCTTCGGCGGGCTGTTCGCCTTGCCGGGAGGCATGCGCGAGCCGACGCTGGTCGCCTCGACGGACGGCGTCGGTACCAAGACGGTGATAGCGGCGGCCACCGGCCGGTTGCGGCAGATCGGGCGCGACCTCGTCAACCACTGCGTCAACGACATCCTCGTCCAGGGGGCGGAGCCGCTCTTCTTCCTCGATTACGTGGCGTCCTCGCGTCTCGAACCCGACGTCGTGGCGGAAGTCGTTACCGGCGTGGCGGAAGCGTGCCGGGAGGCGGGTATGGCCCTGCTCGGGGGCGAGACGGCCGAGATGCCCGGCGTCTACGTACCCGGCCAGCTAGACGTCGCGGGGACCATCGTCGGCATCGTCGAGCGGGCGGCCATCGTCGACGGCTCCGGCGTCGCGGAGGGCGACGTGCTGCTCGCCTTCGAGTCCGGCGGGCTGCAGACGAACGGTTTCAGCCTGGCGCGGCACCTCGTTCTCTCGGGGGGCGGGCTCGCATCTCCCCTGCCGGGCGACGCCGACGAGCGCACCGTCGGCGCCGCGCTCATGGCGGAGCACCGGAGCTTCCTGCCCGCCGTGCGTCCGCTGCTAGCCGCGGGCCTCGTCAAGGCCATGGCGCATATCACGGGAGGCGGCCTGCCGGGGAACCTGCCACGCAGCCTGCCGACCGGGCTCGGGGCGGTCGTGCGCAGGGGCAGTTGGCCCGTGCCCGCCATCTTCGAGCACCTGGTCGCCTTGGGCGACGTCCGCGAGGACGACGCGTACTCGGCCTTCAACATGGGGGTCGGCTTCGTGCTGGTAGTCTCCCCGACCGCCGTGAAGGAGGTCGGGGAGCTGGTCGCCCTATCGCCCGCCGGAGCTTGGGCACGGCTGCACCGGATCGGCGAGGTCGTCCCCGGCTCCGGGGTCCGTCTCGAGTAAGCGGGCTACTGGGGCCTGACGCGCGCGATGACGTTCTCTACGAGCGTGGCGCGCACGTTGGTGGCGAGGTCCATGGTGTTCCTGACCTCGAGCGCGGGCAGGTTGACGGTGAAGACGGTGCCCTCGCCGAGGCGCGACTCGACGTCGACGCTGCCCCCGTGCTGCTGGACGATCCACTTGACGATGGCGAGCCCGAGGCCGCTGCCGTTGCCGCGCGTGGAGCGCGCGCCGTCAACGCGGAAGAAGCGCTCGAAGAGGTGCGGCAACGCCTCGGCCGGGATGCCGGCGCCGTCGTCGAGGACCTCGAGGTGCACCTGGGAGCGCTCGGGGCGCAGGCTCACCGTCACGTTCTTGGCGCCGGCGTTGAGCGCGTTCTGGACGAGGTTGAGTACGACCTGCTTGAGGCGGGTGAAGTCGCCCATCACCTCCGCGAGCGGGGTGGAGCTGCGCACGTGGATCTTCGAGCCGCCCGCGACGGGTGCGACCTCCTGCTTGACGGCCTCCACGACCTCGACGAGGTTCATCGGCTCGAGGTGCACGGTGAACCCGGCGTCGGCGCGGGCGAGTTCGAGCAGGTCGTTGACCAGCTTCGCCATGCGCTCGCTCTCGCGCCTGATGACCTCGAGGGACTCGACCTGGTCGGGGGTCGGCCCGGTGCGCCTCAGGAGGTAGTTAACGTGACCGCCGATGGCCGTGACGGGCGTGCGCAGCTCGTGGCTGGCGTCGGCCGTGAAGCGCCGCTGCGTCTCGAACGACTCCTGCAGCCGGTCGAGCATGTGGTTGATGGTCACGCCCAGTTCACGGATCTCGTCGCGGTTGGTGGGGACCGGCACGCGTTGCCCCAGCTCGGAGCCGGAGACCTTCGAGGCCGCCGCGGTGACGCGCTTGAGCGGCCCCAGGACGCGTTCCGAGAGGAGCCACACGCCCAGAGCGAACACGAGGAAGGCGATCAGGACGGTGGCGATGAGGTCGCGCGCGAGCTGGTCGAGGGTCCTCGCCATCAACGACGCCCTGATGCCGACGAGGAAGGCGGCCTGCACGGTGCTGTCCTGTGCCGGGAAGGTGATGGCAGCGAGCCTCGCGAGCACCTGGATCCGCTCACCTTTGGAGTTGACCACCTCCCTGACCTCGCCGGTGGCGAGGAGGGTCTGGGCGGCCGCGTCGGAGAGCGTGCCGATGAGGCTGGTGTTGGACTTGTAGGTGACGCCGCTCCGCAAGCTGGTGATGCTCTCGGGGACGCGGCCGGCCAGCCCGATGATGAGGATCTGGTAGTAGGTGTCGCTGGGCAGCTTCTGCAGGCCCTGATCGATGGTCGAGGTCCCGCTCGTCAGCTCCCCGAGCGCGCGCTCCGCCCTGTCGGTGATGGCGACGCTGAGGGAGCGCTCCGTGAGCACGTAGACCGACACCGCCACCGCGGACAGGATGGCCGCGATGAAGGCGCCAAAGACTATCGTTAGTTGCAGCCGCAGCTTCACTTGTCGTTACCCGCCCAAGAGCGCGCTCACTCCTCGCGCAGCACGTAACCGACGCCACGCACCGTGTGCACGAGGCGCCGTTCGCCTTCCTGCTCGAGCTTACGCCGCAGGTAGCCGACGTACACGTCGACGACGTTGCTACCGCCCGTGTACTCCGGCCAGACCTTCTCCTCTATCTCGAAGCGACTGAAGACCTTGCCGGGGTTCCTGGCGAAGAGCTCGAGGAGCTCGAACTCCTTGGCGGACAGCTCGATACGGCGCCCGTCGCGGAAGACCTCGCGGCCGTCCAGGTTCATCACGAGGTCGACCACCCGGACCTCGCCGGTGACGGCGGGGTTGACGCGGCGCAGGTGCGCACGCACGCGGGCGAGGAGCTCCTCGATGGAGAAGGGTTTGACGAGGTAGTCGTCGGCCCCGGAGTCGAGGCCGGTGACCTTGTCGTCCACCGAGTCCTTGGCGGTGAGGATGATGATCGGCGTGTTGCTCGTCTTGCGGATGCGCCTCGCCACCTCGAGCCCGTCCAAGACGGGGAGCATGAGGTCGAGGACCACGAGGTCGGGGTTCAGTTCGCGGAACTTGGAGAGACCCGTGACGCCGTCGTAGCTCACGACGGTGTCGTAGTTCTCGGCCTGCAGTTCCAGGTCGATGAACTTGGCGATCTCCTTCTCGTCCTCCACGATGAGGATCTGCGGTCTGCGTTCCATGCCGCAAGGATGGCATGCGTTCTCATGAGAGACTTGATGACCGGGTGAACGTGGGATTAGAGCGCTCGCCGGTACCGACCGCCAGGGGGCCCGGAAGCCCGACCCAGCGTGGTCAACCCTCGCCAGCGATGGGCACGGTCGACTGCACGACGATCTCGCGCTCGAGCACGCTGGCCGCCCAGGCGCGCGCGCCCGGTAGGGAATGATCGCGCCAGTTACCGCACCGTTGCCTCGTGCACCCCGGTACCTCGCCGGTATGCGTCGCGACGGCGGCCAGGGCCGCGCGGAAGGCGTCGCGGACGGCGGACTGAGCCGGCTCGCCGAGCACGGTGAGGTAGAAGCCCGTGCGGCAACCCATGGGGCTGGCGTCCACCACGGTCACGCCAGGCAGGGCGGCGCGCAGGTAGCCAGCGAGCAGGTGCTCCATCGTGTGGAGCGCCGCCGTAGGCACCTCGGCCACGTTGGGCTGGACGAGGCGCAGGTCGAACTTCGTGACGATGTCCCCGCGCTCGCCGACGTAACGGGCGGCCAGGCGCACGTAAGGTGCCCTCACCTTGTCGTGGTCGAGTTCGAAGCTCTCCAACCGTGGAGCGTCCAAGTCTGGCATCCAGGGAGTATAGCCGCGGCAGACGTTACACTGGCAGAGGCCATCCGGCCCGACTACCCACGGCACGCGGCCGATCGAGCCTCGAGGAAGGGTCAAGCGAGCAATCACGTATGGAACGAGACAACAACGGCCGGACCGGTCGTCAGAAGGATCAGAAGGAGAAGGGCGAGGCGGCGGGCCAACGGCGGGCGGCGCTGCAGCAGCGCCCGTTCGTGCCGTCCGAGCGCGTGGCCATCTTCATCGACGGCAGCAACCTGTACAACGGGATGCGCGAGAACCTGCGCAACACGCGCGTCAACCTCGCAGAGCTCATCAACCAGCTGCTGCGCGACAGGCCCCTCTTCCGCACGTACTACTACAACGCGCCCCTCACCGAGGACTACGACGAGGAGCTGCGCGAGGGCCAGCAGCGGTTCTTCGACTCGCTCAGGCGCATCCCCTACGTGACGGTCCGGTTCGGGAAGCTGCATCGGCGCCCGGACGGCTCGATGGTCGAGAAGGGGATCGACGTCGCCATCGCTGTCGAGGCCCTCTCGCTCGCGTACGAGGACGCGTACGACACCGCGCTGATCGTGTCAGGCGACGGCGATTACGTAGAGCTGGTCGAGGCCATCAAGCGCCGCGGCAAACACGTCGAATGCGCCATGTTCAGGAACCAGTCGGCCGGCACGCTCCTCGAGCACGTCGACCTCTTCCAGAACCTCGACGAGCTCGACTGGAGCCGCATCGTCTTCTAGGCGCCTAATAAGGTTCCAGGCGCCTCGAGTCTTCTTAGGCGTCCGAAAGCATCGGGCGCCTAAGAAGCGCCCACTCGCACCAGCCAGGACCCCTTCGCACCATCAGGGATCGGTGAAGGGCGGGCCCGACGAGCGCCTGACCGGCTCGCGACGGCATCTGGTATCATCCAGCCGCTACACCGCACACGGTGAAACTTCTCACTTCAGAAGGGACCATCGCAACATGCGCAAACTGCTCATCCTCATCGCCGCACTCCTCCTAGCCGGCGCCACCGCCCAGGACTACGTCTTCGGCATCGTCTACGACGCGGGCGGCAAGTTCGACCGCTCCTTCAACGAGAGCACCTGGAACGGCGTGCAGCGCGCCCAGCAGGACCTCCAGGCCGACGGCTACGAGGTCGAGGTCATCGAGTTCGAGGGCACCCCGGACACCGCGGCCGAAGGTCAGCGCCGCATCGCCCTCGAGGGCGCCGAGCTCCTCATCGCCCCCGGCTTCCTGCAGGCCGACGCCATCACGTCGGTCGCCCAGGAGTTCCCGCGCACCTCGTTCGTCATCATCGACGCCGTCTCCGAAGGCGACAACGTGCGCAGCGTCCTCTTCAAGGAGCAGGAAGGCTCGTTCCTCGTCGGCTACATCGCGGGCAGCCTCACCCGCACCGGCGTCGTCGGCTTCGTCGGCGGCATGGACGTGCCCCTCATCCGCGCCTTCGACCTCGGCTACCAGGAAGGCGTCAAGGCCGCCTGCGCCGACTGCACCATCATCAGCAACTACGTCGGCGTCACGCCCGACGCCTGGAACGACCCCGCTCGCGCCAAGGAGCTGGCCAGCACCCAGAACGCCCAGAACGCCGACATCATCTTCGCGGCCGCCGGCGCTTCCGGTAACGGCGTGATCGACTTCGTGAACGAGAAGCAGTGCTTCGTGCCTTCCGGCGCCACGCGCTCCACGCCCATCGACGCGCAACTCGACGGCATCGCCAAGCCGGCCGGCTACGACGCGAAGTGCGGCGGCAACGCCAAGCCGATCTTCTTCATCGGGGTCGACAGCAACCAGAACCCGCTTGGCGACACCGACGCGAACGCCGCCACCCTCAACTTCGGCCTCACGAGCATGCTCAAGCGCGTCGACGTGGCCGCCTACGACTCCGTCATGGACGTCGTGAACGGCGAGTTCACCGGCGGCATCCTCAACCTCGGCCTCGCCGAGGCGGGCGTCGACTACGCCCTCGACGAGTACAACACCGCCCTCATCCCGGCCGACCTCGTCACGAAGGTCAACGAGGTCAAGCAGCAGATCATCGACGGCGCGATCGTCGTCACCGACTACCGCCAGCAGTAGTACCCGGGCGCAGCCCCGACCGGTAGCGAAGCGCGGAGGCCCTAGGGCCTCCGCGCTTCTTCATCGCGGGCGCCGACCTGCTATCCTTGCGGGCGGCTGTGTGGGCGGTCTGGCCGCGAGGCGCGCACGGCGTGGGCACGGCGACCCCGTTCGGGGTCACACCGGCTCGCGCGCACGCGCATCGAGGAAAGTCCGGGCACCGTAGGGCAGGGTGCCAGCTAACGGCTGGGCGCGTAAGGCGACGGCAAGTGCAACAGAAAGCAGACCGCGGGCGCGTTCGCCGCTTGGTGAACGCGAACGTAAGGGTGAAACGGTGCGGTAAGAGCGCACCAGTGCCCCTGGTAACAAGGGCAGCTAGGTAAACCCCACCCGGTGCAAGGTCCGATAGGGAGAGAGAGCCTGCCCGGCTCGCCAACATCTCCGGGTTGACCGCTAGAGGCGCGTGGCGACGCGCGTCCGAGATAGATGGCCAGACGCCTCGCCTCGAAGGCGAGGTCGACAGAACCCGGCTTACCAGCCCACCAGCCTTGAGAGCGGCCCCCTTTGCGGGGGCCGCTCCTCTCGTTTCCGCACCCCCTGAAAGCTCCAAGTGGGAGAGATCACACGTCCTAACCAGTTCTCGAAGCGTTAGTGGGAAAGTGTGGGAGGTTGTGGTAAAGTCGCGCATCCCGCGAAGCGGGCCCACACTTGAGGAGTACGCGTCAGAGCATGCCGTTCGGGGAGTACCAGTACAACGTCGACGACAAGGGACGCGTGATCCTGCCCCCCGCGTTCCGCGAGTTCGTCGCCGACGGCATGGTCATCACCCGTGGTCTCGACGACTGCCTCTTCGTGTTCCCGCTCACCGCCTGGGAGCGCATCGAGAAGCGCCTCGTCGAGCTGCCTCTCACCGACCCGGAGTCCCGCAACTTCGTGCGTTTCTTCTACTCGGGCGCCGCCAAGGCCAAGCTCGACTCCGCCGGCCGCATCGGCCTGCCGGCTCCGCTGCGCACCTTCGCCAAGACCGAGGGCAACGTCGTGGTCGTCGGCGCCCCCAACCGCCTCGAGATCTGGAACGAGCAACTGTGGCTCACGAACCTCGGGGCTGTGCAGGAGAACCCGCCTGCCCCCGAGCTCCTTCGGGAGTTGGTCGGATGAGCGCGGCCGGGACCTCCCCCACACCCGCCGAAGCCGCGCCGCACGTGAGCGTCATGGCGGCGGAGACGCTGGAAGCGCTCGCCGTGCGCCCCAACGCCTGGTACGTGGACGGCACGTTCGGCGCGGGCGGCCACACGAGGCTGCTCCTCGAGCAGGGCGCGAACGTGCTCGCCATCGATCAGGACCCGAACGCCCTCGACTACGTCACCGTGTTGCGCGACGCCCGCGTGCGGGACACCCGCGTGCGGGACGCCCGCGTGCGCGACCCCCGTGTGGCGGACACCCGTGTGGCGGACACCCGCTTCCCGTGCGAACTCCGCTTCGTGGCGGGGAACTTCAGGGACGTCGAGAGCATCGCCGCCGCCGAGCTCGGCCCCACGGCCAGCGTCGCCGGCGTGCTGCTCGACCTCGGCGTCTCCTCCATGCAGCTCGACGAGGGGGAGCGCGGCTTCGCGTTCCGCCACGACGGCCCGCTCGACATGCGGATGTCGTCGACGGGCGAGAGCGCGGAGGACGTCGTGAACGACTACTCCCTCGAAGACCTCGCGGCCATCATCTTCCGCTTCGGCGAGGAGCGTCACAGCCGGAGGGTGGCGCGGCGCATCGTCGAGGCGCGCGCCAGCGGGCGTATCCAGACGACGGGTCGCCTCGCCGAGATCGTCAGCTCCGCCTATCCCCAGGGTCCGCGGCGCGAGCACCCGGCGCGCCGCACGTTCCAGGCGCTGCGCATCCATGTGAACGACGAGCTGGGCGCCCTGCAGGAAGGCCTCGAGGCGGCGGCGCGGCTCCTCGCGCCCGGCGGCCGCCTCGTCGTGCTCTCGTACCACTCCCTGGAAGACCGGATCGTCAAGCAGTTCCTGAAGGACTCGCCCCGCATGGCGGCGCTCACGAAGCGTCCTCTCGAGGCTACGCCTGAAGAGATCGAAACCAACCCGAGGGCGCGCAGCGCCAAGCTCAGAGCTGGCGAAAGGGTCAACCAGTGAACGTCGCACTACCGGCTCCGTTCCGGCTCGCCTTGCCGGCCTACCTGGCGCTGCTGCTTGTCATCGCCGTCATGGGCGTCATGAACCAGGGGCTGCTACGCCGCCAGCTCGACCTCATGGACCGCAAGGAGGAGCTGAGCGTCGCGGTGGCCCGCGCCCGCCTGGCGGCCGGCGCCGTGACGGCGCCGCAGGCCGTGGCGGCGTGGGCGCGGTCGGCCGGGTTCGTGCCGGTGCCGGAAGGCGGGTTGACGGTGGCCGCGGCCGCCGGCAGCGTCGAGGTGCCGCCTCTCGAGGGCCCGAGCCTGGAGGTGCGCACGGTATGGCGCTGATCACGCCGAGCAACGCTGGTGCCAAGCCGTTCGGTCGCACCGCCGGCACGCACTCGAAGGACCGTGGCGCCGACGCCCCCGCGCGCAGCGGCGCCACGCGCTCGGTAGCGGCCGAGCCTGCGTCGATCCGCCTCAAGCGCTCGTGGCTCCTCGTCCCGGCGACCATCCTGCCGCTCCTGGTGGCGCTCGCCGGTTTCACGCTCCAGCAGCGCGGCTTCACGGACCTCCCGACCATGCCTACGGAACCCGTGGTACGCGGTCGCGTGCTCGCCGCCGACGGCACGGTCCTGGCCGAGGGGGCGGCGGGCGAACGCTACTACCCGCTCGGCGGACTGGCGGCCCCGGTGCTCGGCTTCACGGGCGCGCTCCAACCCGATGGGCGCTACGGTCTCGAAGGCCTCGAGTACACCCTCGACCGGACGCTGGCGAGCGGCCAGGACGTGACGCTCACGCTGGACCCCGTGCTCCAGGCCGCGACGGAGAGCCACTTGGCCGCAGCGGCGCTCGAGCACTCGGCCGAGAGCGGCGCGGCCGTCATCCTGGAGGTCGGCACCGGTCGGGTGCTCGCCTCGGCCAGCTACCCGAGCTACGACTCCAACGCCTGGCAGGGCGCCAGCCGGGGCCAGATGCTGAACCGCCCGTTCCAGCAGGTGTACGAGCCCGGCTCCGTCATCAAGCCGCTCGTCGTGGCCGGTCTCCTGCAAGACGGCCTGCTCTCCCCCACCGAGCTGATCGACGCGCCCATGGCGCTGCGCGTCGGCACCAAGACGTTCAGGGACGTGGCGCGCCACGACCCGCTCCTGAGCGTTCCCGACGTGCTCGCCTACTCGAGCAACTCGGCGATGATCTCGCTCGGCTCGCGCTTCCAGCCGGCGCAACTGCACGACTGGATGTGGCGCTTCGGCCTTGGCCATGACATCGACCAGTCGAGCGCCAGCAGCCGCAGCGGCATCCTCAACGACTGGGCCACCTGGGTGCCCCAGGACCAGGCGTCCAACAGCATCGGTCAGAACCTCTCCGTCACCCCGCTGCAGATCGCCGCCGCCTACAGCGTCTTCGCCAACGACGGCGTCTACGTGCCGCCGACCGTCGTGGAGGGCGAGAGCCTGCCCGCGCCGCACCGCGTGGTGGCGCCCGAGATCGCGCAAGCCATCCGGTCCATGCTCGCCCACGTCATGGATACGGGCGGGCTGCGCCAATCCCGGATCCCGGGGATGAGCGT
Organism: Deinococcaceae bacterium; assembly: GCA_040255585.1. Lineage (GTDB taxonomy): Bacteria > Deinococcota > Deinococci > Deinococcales > Trueperaceae > JAAYYF01. The sequence continues at coordinate 28,065 of JBDZVI010000007.1, read as the reverse complement.
GGGCGGCAAGACCGGCACGGCAGACGTGTACGACCCCGTCGCAGGCACCTACCCCCCGGACGACTACGCCCTGACCTTCGCGGGGATGTTCCCCATCGAGAAGCCGAAGGTCGTCGTCGTCGTGATGCTCATGAAGCCCGAAGGCGACAGCACGAGCACCTACGTGGCCGCCCCCATCTTCCGGGCGATAGGCAGCGAGGTCGTGGCGCACTGGGGCGTGGCGCCCCAGGCGGACGCGGTGGCGCAGGTCAGATGACCCGCTCGCGTCGCTGAGCGGCCGGCAGCGCCATCAGACCTATGCGGCATAGCAGTATGTTGTGTAAGATAGTCAACATGCGGAGGTTGGTGTCATGACGCTCCTGAGCGCGCGCTCGCTGGTGAGGCTCTTGAACACCGTGGAGCCGGTGGAGGACCTGCCCGACGCCACCGGCATCGCGTTCGACAGCCGCCGCGTTCGCCCCGGCGACGCCTTCTTCGCGCTCCCCGGCGAGAGCGGTCACGGTATCGCCTTCGCCGAGGCCGCCCTCGCGCGCGGCGCGGCGTTCGTGGTGTCCGATCGGCCCCATCGTCGCGGCCTGCTGGTCGACGACGCCAGGGCCGCCATCCTCGCCCTCGGGCGCGCCGCCAGGGACCGCCTTAAGGGCCAAGTCATCGGGGTCAGCGGCTCGAACGGCAAGACGAGCACGAAAGCCATGCTGGCCGCTGCGCTGCCGGGACGGTCGACGCCTGGCAACCTCAACACCCACTACGCCATCGCCGGCGCCCTCGTCGACGCCGCCATGCAGGACCTCGGGGCGCGGGACGGCGCCGAGGGCACTCCGCTCGTCCTGGAGCTCGGCATCGACAGGCCGGGCGAGATGGCGGAGCTGCTGGAACTGACCCGCCCGGACCACGCGCTCCTCACAACCGTGGCCGCCAGCCACACCCAGGCGCTCGGCGACGTGGCCGGCGTCGCCCGGGAGAAGACCCTCCTCCTCCAGCGCACGCCTGGCGTGAAGGTCGCCGGGGCGACGGCCGCCGAGCATCTCGACGCCGCCACGCTGGCGGACACGGTGGTAGTGGCGGTGGCCAGCAGCCGAGCTCCGCTGCCGCCAAGCTTCGCCGGGGCAGCCGCCACCGTGGTCGGCAGCGCCGAGCTCCTGCCCGAGGGCATGACGCTGCTCCGCTGGCAAGACGTGCAAGGCGGAGGCGCCGTCGTCCTCCCCTGGCCGGGCAGGGCCATGGCTCAGAACGCCCTCGCCGCCGTCACGCTGGCCGGCTTGCTCGGCAGTCCGCAGGCGACCGCGTGGGAGCGCGCAGCGCAGGCGAAACTCGAACACGGCCGGCTCGAGCGCAGCACGCTCGACGGCCTCACGCTCCTGGACGACAGTTACAACTCCAACCCGGCCTCGCTCGCCGAGGCCCTGGCAGTTCTGCGCGCCTGCCCGGCCCCGCGCGCGGCGTTCCTCGGCGACATGCGCGAACTCGGGAGCCTCGACAGGGAGAGCCACCTGCGCGCCGGCGAGGCGACGCGCGGCCTCGAGTTGGTAGTCGCCGTCGGACCGTCGAGCGCCGCGCTGCTCCAGACGAACCCGCTGGCCGTCCATGCGGAGGACGCCGCCAGCGCGTGCGCGTTCCTCGACAGGGTCCCGCGCGGCGCCACGCTGCTCGTCAAGGGCTCGCGGAGCGTCGGGATGGAGCTGGTCGTCGAGGCCGCGCGCGTGCGCGCCGCGGCCGGAGCTTGGCGCGCGCCGAGCCGAAGCGCCTTGGAGAGTGCATGATGCTGACCACCGTAGTAGCCGCCGCCATCAGCCTCGTGTTGACAGGGGTCTTCGTGCAGCTCGCGCAACGCCTAGGCTGGGGCAAGGCGATCCGCGCTCAAGGCCCCGAGTCGCACCTCGCCAAGGCCGGCACGCCCACCATGGCGGGCGTGGCCTTCCTCCTCGCCGCCGGGATCGCGTGGCTACTCTTCGCGGGCGACGAACTGAAGCCCGAACTGGCGCTCGTACTCCTCACCCTCGGCAGCGGCCTCCTTGGGCTGTACGACGACTCGCTCTCGCTGACCCGCAAGCGCAGCCGCGCCCTCGGCCTCGAGGAGCAGAGCACCGGGCTCATGGCCCGTTACCGCCTACTCGGGCAAGGCGCCCTCGCGCTGGCGTTCGGCTGGTGGGCGGCGCGCGGCGGGGCCGTCCTCTTCGGCATCGGCTGGCTCGACGTGCTCGCCTTCGCCTTCGTGATCGTCGGGAGCATCAACGCCTTCAACTTCACCGACGGCATCGATAGTCTGGCCGCCGGAGTCACGGCCGTCGTGCTCCTCTTCTTCCTCGCCTCCCCCTTCGCCGCCGCCCTGCTCGGCGCGCTCCTCGGCTTCCTCTGGTACAACAGCCAACCAGCCCGGACTTTCATGGGCGGCGTCGGCTCGGAGGCGCTCGGCGCCGCCGTGGCAGGCCTCGCGATCCTCCAGGGGAGCGTCTGGTACCTGCCGCTCGTCGCGGCCATCCCCGTCCTCGAGGTCCTCTCCGTCGTCGCTCAGGTCGCCTACTTCAAGGCGACCGGCGGCAAACGTCTGCTGCGCATGAGCCCCCTACACCATCACTTCGAGTTGGGCGGTTGGAGCGGACCGCGCATCGCGACGCGTTTCCAACTCGTCACCGCCCTCTGCGTGGCTCTCGCGTTCGCCATCCGCCAGGCCAGCTAGATGAGCGGCGAGGTCCTCGTCTACGGCCTCGGACGCTCGGGGCTCGCCGTCGTCCGCCGGCTGCGCGAGTCGGGCGCGCCTGCTGCCTTCTTCGACCGGCGCGGAAGCGGGCCCGACGTCGCCGAGGCGCTGGCACTCGGCGCCCGGAGCGTCGCCGAGGTCCGGAGCGACCGGTTCGCGCTGGCCATCGCGGCGCCTGGCGTGCCCATCGACCACCCAGACCTCGCCGCCTTGCGAGCCGCCGACACCGAGGTCATAGGCGAGGTCGAATGGGTGTGGCGCACGACGCCTGGCACCTACGTCGGTATCAGCGGCACGGCCGGCAAGGGCAGCGTGACCCGCTGGATCGCCGACACCCTGGCGGCGGCCGGCATGGACGCCGTCGCCGGCGGCAACATCGTGCCAGCGTTGGCCGCCGTCGCCAAGCCGGACCGCATGCACGTGGTGGAGATGTCGTCGTTCCAGCTCGAGCGCTGCCCGACGTTCGCCCCTGACGTCGCCGTGCTCCTCAACCTCGGCGAAGACCACATCGACCGGCACGGTAGCGTCGCCGCCTACCACGCGGCCAAGCGCAACCTCATCGCCAACCTCGGGCCCGACTCGACGTTCGTCGTCAACGCGGACGACCCGGTCCTCTCCCGCTGGGCGGCGGAGAGCGAGTCCGCGGGTGTCGACGTCAAACGCTTCTCGCTCGCGACCCCCGCCGCCGCGTACCGGACGCCGGCAGGCATGCTCGTCCTCGAGGGCGAGCCGTTGCTGCCGTCGAGCGACCTGCACGTCCTCGGCGAGCACCAAGTAGCCAACGCCCTGGCCGTTGCCCTCGCGTGCGCCGCCCTCGGCGCGCCGACCACGGCCATCGCCGCCGGCCTGCGCGCGTTCACCGGCCTGCCTGGCCGGTACTCCGTCGCGGGCCACTTCGGCGGCGTACGCTTCCTCGAGGACTCGATCGCCACCCGGCCCCTGTCGGTCGCCGCCGCCCTGCGCTCGACGCCCCGGCCCCTCGTGTGGCTGGCAGGCGGGCAGGGCAAGGGCGCCAGCGTCGCCGAGTTGCGCGAACTGGTGGCCGAGAAGGTGGACCTCCTCGTGCTCATCGGCGCCAGCGCCGATGAGTTCCGCTCGGCCTTCGGCGACCTCGTCCCGACGCTGCTGATCGAGGAGCGCGACGGGCGTGCGGCCATGCGTGCCGCGGTCGGCGCCGCCCACGCCCACTTGCAGGAGCGCCACGGCGGGGCCGGCAACGTCCTCCTCGCGCCCCTCGCCGCCTCGTTCGATCAGTTCGAGGACTACGCCGACAGGGCCGCCGCCTTCCGGGAGGCGGTAGCCGCGGTCCGCCGCGCCTCCGGCTCGGCGGGAGCGGTCGCGGCGGGTGCCGACGCCTGATGGACCGGCTGTTACTGAGCATCCAGGTGACGCTTGGGCTGCTTGGCGTGGTCGGCGTGGCCGCCGCCGCGCCGGACACCGCCCTCGAACACGGTCTACGTTTCGCCTTCGCCCTGCTCCTCACGCTCGCGTTCTCGCGTCTACGCGAGAAGCACGTGCTCAAGCTCTCGCCGTACGCCTTCGTGACCCTTCTCTTCCTCCTCGTGCTGGTGCTGGTCATCGGCGTGTCGCCTGCCGGCAGTGAGAGCAAGCGGTGGCTCCTCGTCGGCGGCATCAGCCTCCAACCGTCGGAACTCATGAAGGTGGCCGTGATCGCCTACCTGGCCGCCTTCTTCCACAACCACCTCGGCAACTGGGAGATCTGGCGCCCGATGCTCGTCATCGGCCTCACGGCCGGGCTCATCGTCATCGAACCGGACGTCAGCACGGCGGCCTTCGTGTTCCTGCTGGCCGTCGCGATCATGATCGCGGCCGGCGCCACCCTCACGCGTGTCCTCGCCATCATGTTCACCGCCGCCGTGACGGCCGCCCTGCTGGCCGGGACGGTCCTCAGCCAGTTCACCTACATCGGCGAGCGGATGGCGGGCTATTTCGACCGCTGGGGGCAGCAGTCCCAGGCGTCCGACCTCTCCTACCAGGCTTTGAGGGCGCTCGAAGCCATCGGTAGGGGCGGCGTGCTCGGGATCGGGGCCGGTCGCCGCGTACCGGTCCCCGAAGCCGAGACGGACTTCGTAGGCGTCGCCATCGCGCACTCCCTCGGCTTCCTTGGGGCGGTCACGCTCGTGGCCATGTACGCGCTGCTGGCCTGGCACGGCTACCGCATCGCCAGGCGCGTCACCGGGCCGTCCGCGCTGCTCGCGGCCGGAGCAACCGCTTACATCTGCGGGCAGGCCGGCCTCAACCTCCTCGTCGTCACCGGCATGTTCCCCGTGACGGGCCTACCCCTCCCCGGCGTCAGCTACGGTCTCAACTCGCAGGTGTCGGTCGCGATCGCGTTCGGCTTCCTGCACATGGCGAGCAAGCTCGCCGAGACGCGCCCTGCTGCCGAGGCGACCGCGCCGGTCACGGCCCGGTTCGTGTCGGCGCCGACGGGGAGGCAAAGAGCGTGAGCGCGGCCAGGCGCCTCCTCCTAGCGACCGGCGGAACGGGCGGGCACATCTACCCCGCCCTCGCGGTCGCCGAGGAGGCCGCGGCGCGCGGCGTCGAGGTTGCCGTCGTGGGCGGGCTCGGCGCGATGGAAGAGCGCCTGTGCCAGGAGGCCGGCGTCCAGTTCTTCGGTGTCGACACGGGCAAGTGGGACCGCCAGCGCCCCGACCCGCGACAGGCGCTCAGGGCAGCCTCCGGCTTGCGCCAGGCCGTCAACGTCGTGCGCCGGTTGCGACCCGACGCCGTGGTCGGCTTCGGCGGCTTCGCTTCGATGCCCGGCTGCTTCGCAGCCTGGCGGCTGCGAGTGCCTCTCGTGCTGCACGAAGGCAACGCTTTCCCGAGCCGCGTCAACCGGTGGTTCGCGCGCGCGGCCAGGCTCTTCATAACCGCCCAACCCGAGGCCCTCGCCCACGTTCGCGCCCGCGCCACGCTCGTAGTCCCCTTCCCCGTGCGCGAGACGCGCATGGAGCGCGGAGCGGCGCGCACGGCGCTCGGACTGCCTGACAGCACGCTCGTCACGCTCGTGATGGGCGGCTCGCAAGGCTCGCTGGCCCTCAACCGTGCCGTGCCGGAGGCGTACGAGAAGCTCGCCGGTTCCGGCGGCGCGGACGCGCTGGTGGTCGTCCACTCCACCGGACCGCGCTGGCTGAGAGAGGTCGAGGCGCGCACGGTCGGCTGGCCGGCCTATCACCCGAGGCCCTACCTCGACGCCACCGCCGCCTGGTCGGCCGCCGATCTGGCCATCACGAGGGCGGGCGTCGGCACGCTCTCCGAGGCCGCCTTCCACGGCGTCCCACTGATCATGATCCCGTTGCCGACGGCGGCGGAGGACCACCAGTCGCACAACGCCCGCGCGGTCGCCGCCGCCGGCGCCGGCCTGGTCGTCAAGGAGAGCAAGGCCGCCACCGCTCTGCCTGACGCCTGGGCCAAGGCGCTCGACCCCGCCTGGCGGCGTTCGGCCGCCGCGGCCGCGGCCGTCAGGACCCCGGCCGGCGCCGCTCGTCGTATCGTTGACGCCGTTTTGGAGACCGGAAGAGAGAGATGACAGACCTAGACACAGGAACGGCACGCGGCGGCGCCGGCCAGCGCATCCACTTCATGGGCATAGGCGGCGTGAGCATGGCCGCCCTCGCACGCTGGTGCTTCGAGGAGGGCTTCGAGGTAAGCGGCTGCGACGCCTCCGGCAGCCCCGTGCTCGGCGAGCTCGCGGCGCTCGGGATCAGGACCTGCGCCGGCCATGACGCTTCGCACGCCGAGGACGTCGACGTCGTGGTGCACAGTATGGCCGTGCCGTACGACCATCCGGAGCTCGCGGCCGCCCGCGCCCATGGTCGCAAGGTACTGCGCCGCATCGCGCTCCTCGGCGAGCTGTTCACTCGCCGGAGCGCTGTGGCCGTCACGGGCTCACACGGCAAGAGCACGACAACGGCCATGGTCGGGACGCTCCTCCTCGCGCTCGACCGCGAGACCTCCATCCAACTCGGCGCGTCCCTCCCGTCCATCGGCGGGAGCATGCGCTACGGGAGGGGCGAGTGGCTCGCCGCCGAGGTCGACGAGTCCGACCCGGGCTTCGCCGACCTGGTCAGCAAGGTCGCGGTCATCACGAACCTCGACGACGACCACATCGCTGGCGAGTACGACGAGCGCCGCAACTACCACGCCTCGTTCGAGGACCTGCAAGCGGCGGCGCAGCGCTTCACGCTGGCGGCCGAGCGACTCGTGTACTGTGCCGACTGGCCCGGCCTACGCGACCTGGTCGGCGGGCACCCGCGGGCCGTCAACTACGGCACGGGCGCGCTCTGCGACTACCGCATCGGACCCGTCGAGCTCACGTCCGGCGGCAGCCGCTTCGAGGTGACCTCCCCGGACCTCGGCACCTTCCAGGTGGAGCTGTCGGTGCCCGGCATGCACAACGTCCTCAACGCCACGGCGGCGCTGGCCGCCACCCACGTGGCGGGCTTCGACCCGCGCCTCGCCCTTGGGGCCCTCAAGGACTTCACCGGCGTCGGGCGCCGCCTCCAGTCCTACGGCGCGCTCAACGGCGCCAGCATCGTGGACGATTACGCCGTCCATCCGACCGAAGTGGCCGTCACGCTTCAAGTCGCCCGCGCCACGGGCCTACGCGTGCGCGCCGTCCTGCAGCCGCACCGATGGGTGCGCACGGCGCGCCAGTGGCCGGCCCTTGCCAAGGCCGCCGCCCTCGCGGACGAGGTGGTCGTGCTCGGCGTCTATGCCGCCGGCGAGCGGCCCATCGAGGGCGTCTCGCCCGAGTTGATCGCGGAGCGCGTCAGGTCGCTCGGCGTCAAGGCGCGCGTCACGGACCTGGCCGGAGCCGAGGAGTACCTGGCGGCGACGGCCGCGCCCGGAGAGATGCTCGTGATGCTTGGCGCGGGCGACGTCTGGCGGGTGGCCGCCGGGCTCGCTGCGCGCGCCAAGGCCGCCGGTTCCTCCGAGACGAGCCCCGCCGGCGCGGCGAACCCATGGCGCTGACGCCCGCCACCGCCGGCCCGCGCGTGAGGCGGGTGCGCCTGCGCGACTACACGACCCTGCGCGTGGGCGGGGAGGCGGAGCTGTGGGAGGTCGAGAACGAGGAGGACCTGCGGGAAGCCACGCGCGGACCGTTCCTGGTGCTCGGCTCCGGCGCCAACCTCCTCGTCGCCGACGCCGGCGTGGCGGAGCGCGTAGTCCGTCTCGGCCGCGCGTACGGCGGCATGCCGGACTTCGCGGCTTCGAGCCTCGCTGGCCGCTCCGAGGTGTGGGTCGGCGCGGCCACGCCCCTGCCCGGCCTCGTCAGGCGCGCGCAGCGCGCCGGCCTTTCGGGGCTCGAGGGCTTGGCGGGCGTCCCGGCCGTGGTCGGCGGAGCGGTGGCCATGAACGCCGGCACCCGGTTCGGCGAGATGTCCGACTCGGTGGTAGCCGTCGAACTCTTCGTGAACGGCGCCCTCGAGATCGTGCCGGCGTCCGAGCTCGGCTTCACTTACCGTCACACCGATCTGCCGGCGGGCGCCGTCGTCACCCGCGCCCTGCTGCGCCTCACGCCCTCCACACCGGAGGCCGTGGCGGAGGCCACGGCCGTCGTCGACGCCGCCCGCGCCGGTCAGCCGAAAGTGAAGTCCGCCGGCTGCGCCTTCAAGAACCCGCCCGGTGAGTCGGCAGGCAGGCTCATCGACGAGGCCGGCCTCAAAGGGCTGCGCGTCGGCGACGCCATGGTCTCGTTCGAGCACGGCAACTTCATCGTGAACGTCGGAACCGCGACGGCCGAGGACGTGACGGCGCTCCTCGCGGAGGTGCGCTCGCGCGTGCCCGTCCCCCTCGAGCTGGAGTGGCGGCGCTGGGGGTTCTGACGTGCGCCGCTTCGGTCTAGCCCTGCTCGTCGTCCTGGCGGCGCTTGTCATCACCAGCCTCTTCGTGCCGAAAGTCGCCGTCGTGACGGTGGAGGGTAACGTCCATCACGACGCCACCGCCGTACTGCGGATCGCGAACGTCGCGGTCGGCGACCCGTTCCTCTGGGTCACCACGGGCCGCGTGAAAGGGCTGGCACAGGACCCCTGGGTCCTGAACGCCGTCGTGGTGCGGCGGTGGCCGGACAGGGTGAGTATCGGCATCAGGGAGCGGACCCCCGCCTTGACCGACGGGGCGACCACCTGGGCCGACGATGGTACAGTCCTAAGCGGCGCGACCCCGGCGGAGACGGCGGGGCTGCCGAGGCTCGAAGGCTGGGGGCCAGCGCGCGTGGAAGAGGCGCTGGTGCTCCTGCGGCTGCTGCGGCCGTTCGGCGTGCTGGTGATAAGCTACTCGCCGGAAGGATTCGACATCCTTATGGATGGCACGCAGTTGTTCACGCCGAGCGCAGAGGCTCTGCGCGAGCATTGGGCGGCATTCGCAAGCCACCGTGGGGGCCGCATCGCGGTTTACCCTTGGGGAGTGAGCAAGGCACATGAGTGACGAACGCATAATCGTCGGGCTCGACATAGGCACGACCAAGATCTGCACCGTCATCGGTGAGGTCGCCTCGGACGGCGTTCTCGACATCATCGGCGAGGGCACGGTGCCATCCGACGGCCTGCGTAAGGGCGTCGTCGTGAACCTCGAGCGCACCATCGCGGCCGTGAGGCAGTCGGTCGCCGCCGCTCAGCGGGTCGCGGGCGTCGAGGTGCACTCCGCGTGGGTGGGGGTGGCCGGCAGCCACCTCAAGGCGCTTACGAGCCACGGCATGACGGCCATCCGCCGCGGCTACGACGTGACCAGGACCGACATCGACCGCACCATCGAGAACGCTCGGGCGGTGCCGCTCGAGGCGAACATGGAGATCCTCCACGTCATCCCCCAGGAGTACGTGGTGGACGGCAACGACGGCATCAAGGACCCCCTCGGCATGTCCGGGGTGCGCCTCGAGGTCGACGTGCACATCGTGGCGGGGGCGCAGGGTCCTCTGCAGAACCTGAAACGCTGCGCGACCGACGCCGGGGTCGAGGTCGACGGCCTCGTAGTCCAGGCGCTGGCGTCCGGCCTCGCCGTCCTCAACCGCGGCGAGCAGGAGCTGACCACGCTCCTCATCGACATCGGCGGCGGGACGACCGACATCGGCGTCTTCAGGCGCGGCACCCTCGCGCACTCCGCCGTCATCCCCCTCGGGGGCGACCACATCACGCAGGACATCAGTCAGCTCCTGCGCATCCCGCCCGACGAGGCGGAGCGCGTGAAGCGCCGCTACGGCGTCGCGCTGCCGGAGCTGGCCGACCGCGACGTGGAGCTGGAAGTCGCCAACCCGAGCTACACGGCCAGCATCTCCACTTTCGAGCTGGCGCAGGTCATCCGTCCGAGGGTCGTCGAGATCCTCGACATGGTCCGCTCCGACATCGAGCAGCGCATGGGCGCCCTCGAACTCCTCGCGGGCAACGTGGTGATAACGGGCGGCGCCTCGCTCATGCCGGGCGTCGAGCAGGTGGCCAACGATCGGTTCCGTCTCCCCGTCCGCATCGGCAAGCCGGACGGCGTCAGCGGCCTCTCCGACGTGGTGGCCAGTCCGGCCCACGCCACGGCCGTCGGCCTGGTACGGTACGGGATGGCCCACGGGCCCGTCCTCGCCCCGGTGGTCAGGCGGCAACGCTCGAGCGCGAGCGAGGCGACGGAGACCGAGAACTTCTTCGGTCGCGTACGTAAGATCCTCAAAGACTTCTTCTAAGGTCGGCAACGGAAAGGCGGGCTGAAGCGATGAGCAACGTGGACAACGCGATCATCCGAGTGATCGGACTGGGCGGCGGGGGCAACAACGCTGTCAACCGCATGATCGAGACCGGCCTCAGGGGGGTCGAGTTCGTCGCCGCGAACACCGACGCGCAGGTCCTCGCGACGTCGCTCGCCGACGTGCGCATCCAGATGGGCGACCACCTGACCAAGGGCCTCGGCGCCGGCGCCAACCCCGAGGTCGGCGAGAAGGCGGCCCTCGAGGACCGCGACCGCATCGCCGAGGCGCTGCGCGGCTCCGACCTCGTCTTCATCACGGCCGGCATGGGCGGCGGCACCGGCACGGGCAGCGCGCCCGTGGTCGCCGAGGTCGCCCGAGAGCTGGGCGCCCTGGCCATCGCGGTCGTGACCTCGCCCTTCCAGATGGAGGGGCCGCGCCGCATGGCGCAGGCGCAGGAAGGCCTCAGGCGGCTGGAGGACAAGGTCGACGCGCTCATCGTCGTCGAGAACCAGCGCCTCCTCTCCGCGCTCGACCGCAAGGTACGCCTGCAGGACGCCTTCCGCGTCGCCGATCGTGTCCTCTACCACGGCGTCAGGGGCATCTCCGACGTCATCAACGTGCCCGGCGAGATCAACGTCGACTTCGCCGACGTCAAGGCGCTCCTCCAGGGCGCCGGCACCGTGCTCATGGGCATCGGCGCCGGTCGCGGCGAGAACCTCGCAGAGGAGGCGGCCGAGAGCGCCACGCACTCCCCCCTCCTCGCCCGCGGCGTCGAGGGCGCACGCAACCTCCTCATCAACATCACAGGCTCTGAGAACCTCACCCTCTTCGACGCTCACGAGATCGTCAACAAGATCAGCGAGGCCACCGAGGTGGACGAGCCCAACGTGCTCTTCGGCCTGACCTACGACGAGGACGCCGGCGACGAGGTGCGCGTCACCATCATCGCGGCGGGCTTCGACCAGGCGCCTCAGACCCGCATCCTCCGGCCGACGCACCTGCGCGCCGGACTGGGTGCCGGGGCCAACAAGACGTACGACCCGAGCAACTTCGACATCCCGGCGTTCCTCAGGTACAACCCCGACGCGAACGACAACTGAAGGGCGCGCCGCTCAGGTAGCCAGAGGTTCGCATGCGTGACGTGAAGTTCCGCGGTCGGCTCTTCACGACCGCCGTTCTCGATGGCCGGTGGGAGGTCGTGGAGCACCCCGACGCCGTGGCGATCGTGGTGGCGCGCGGCCGCGAGGTGCTCGGCGTCCGCCAGGCCAGGCCGGCCATCGGCGCCACGACCTGGGAGATGCCTGCCGGGCTCATCGAGCCGGGCGAGACGCCGGAACAGGCGGCCGCGCGGGAACTCGCGGAGGAGGTCCAGCTCGGCGGGGACCTGGCTCTCGTCTCGCGCCTCTACTGCTCACCCGGCTTCTGCGACGAGCAGGTCTACCTCTTCGAGCTCACCACTATGCGCCAGGCCGCGGGCACGCCCGACGAGGGCGAGGTCCTCACCCTCGAGTGGCGCGACGCCCTGGACGTATGGAACAGCGTGCGGAGCGGAGCGGAGGCGACGTCCGGCGTCACGCTCCTCGGTCTCAGGCACGTCCTCGCACGCAGCGGCACCCCTGTGTGACGAGCGCGGCCACCAGCACTTACGAGTCGGTCCCGGACGTGCCGGTGCGGGGCGGCGTGCTAAGCATCGGCAACTTCGACGGCGTTCACCTCGGCCACAGGCTCCTGCTCGACCGCATGCGCGCGGCGGCGCTGGCGCGCGGCGTAGCGAGCGTGGTCGTCACGTTCTTCCCGCCGGCGCGGGTGCTCTTCGGCGGCGGCCAGTACCTCATGACGCCGGAGGAGAAGCTCGTCGCGCTGAGCGCGTACGCGCCGGACGTAGTGGTCAGCATCCCTTTCGACCGCGACTTCGCGAACACGGAGAAAGAGACGTGGCTGGCGCAACTTTCCGGTCTCGCACCGAGCCTGATCGTGGTCGGAGAGGACTTCCGGTTCGGCAAGGCCCGCGCGGGCGGGCTTGACGACCTCAGGGGCATCACCGCCGAGCTGGAAGCGTTCCCGCTCCTGGAGGTCGACGGCGCGGTGGTCAGCTCCTCCAGGGTGCGTGAGCTCCTCGGCATGGGCGACGTGGCCAACGCCACGCGGCTCCTCGGCGCCCCCTACCTCGTGCGCGGCGTCGTCACGCGCGGTCAGCAGCGGGGCCGGACCATCGGCTTCCCGACCGCGAACCTCGACGTGCCTTCCGGGAAGGTGCTGCCGCGCGGTGTCTTCGCGGTGACGGTCGAGGCGGCGGGCCGGGCGCTCGCCGGGATGGCCAACGTTGGCCCGCGCCCGACGTTCCCGGAGGCGCCGCCCGCGCTCGAAGTGCACGTCTTCGACTTCGCAGACGACCTGTACGGCGCCGAGCTCGACGTCCGCTTCGTCAAGCAGTTGCGTGGCCAACGGGCCTTCGCAGGCGTGGAGGAGCTGCGCGCCCAGTTGAGCATGGACGAACGTGCCGCCCGGGAGGCGCTCGGGCTCTGACGGTCTACCCCGTCGCCGGCACCGCCCACCCCGGCCCGGCGACCGTCCCGCCCGACCGCCGACCATCGCGCACGTATATTGGGTCGCATGTGGATCTACGGTCGCAACGCCGTGCTCGAGGCCATGCGCGACGCCCAGGTCGAGCAGGTGGCCGTGGCCCGCGGTGTACAGCCAGCCATCCTGAAGGAGCTCAAGCGGGCCGCCGCCGCGGCTAACGTGCGCCTAGACGAGGTCCCGCGCATCCAGCTCGACCAGGTGCTCAAGACGACCCAGCACCAGGGGGTGGCGGCGCTGCTGCCTGAGGTCAAGACCGTCGACATGGACGCCGTGTTCGAACGGGCGGCGCGGCGCGGCGAGGAACTCCTCGTCGTGCTCCTCGATCACCTGACGGACCCGCGCAACGTCGGCGCCATCATCCGCAGCGCCGAGGCGCTTGGAGCCCACGGCGTGGTGATGGAAGAGCGCCGCTCCGCCCCCCTCACGGCGGTCGTCGTCAAGGCGGCCGCGGGCGCGACGGCGCACGTGCCCCTCGTCGTCGTGACGAACCTGCCCCGCACGATCGAGGAGCTCAAGGAACGCGGCGTGTGGGTCTACGGCGCCGACGCGGCAGCCACGAGCGTGCCCGGCGAGGTCGATTGGCGCCGCCCCGTAGCCCTGGTAATCGGCTCCGAAGGCGACGGGATGCGGCGCCTCGTGCGCGAGCGGTGCGACGAGCTCGTGGCCATCCCCCTGTCAGGCAAGGTCGGCTCGCTGAACGCGGGCGTGGCTGCCGGCATCCTGTTGTACGCGATCGGCGTCGGTCGCGGGCGCTGATCGCCAGGAATCACATGCGCCGTCGCGGCGCGGAACGGTCGTAACTACATGGCAAGACCACCGAAGAGCAGCGACCTCCTCACGATGCGCACGGTCTCCGACGTGCAGGTCTCGGCCGACGGCCGCCTGGCGGCGTGGGTGCAGACCGACGTCGTCCCCGCCGTCGGCGACCCGACCGTGGCGGGCGGCAAGCCTTACGCCCCGCCCCGCTACCGGAGCCGGATCCACCTCCGGCCGCTGACTAACCTCGCGAGGCGCCAACCCACCGAGTTCACGCGCGGCGAGTACGGCGACAGGGCGCCGCGCTTCTCCCCCGACGCCGCCAAGCTCGCGTTCCTGCGCAGCTCGGAGGCCGGCTCTCCGCCGCAGTTGCACGTCATGCCGGTCGGCGGAGGTGAGCCGGAGCGGCTCACCAGCCACAAGGCCGGCGTGTTCGCGTTCGCGTGGGCCCCGGGCGGAGAGCGGATCGCCTACCTGAGCCTCGGTGAGCACGAGGAAGTCGCCGCCAAGAACGGCCAGCCGCGGCGCATCGTCAGGCGCTACTGGCGCGGCGACGGCGCTGGCGTCATCGCGCAGGCGACGGCGCAGCTCTACCTCCTCGACCTAGCCAAGGGCGAGCCGCGTCGGGTCACCGACCTCACCGAGTCGCCGCGCCTGCTCGCGTTCGCGCCGGACGGCGAGTCCGTGTGGCTGGCCGTTCCCTCCGGCGAGCGGGCGGCGGGCGAGTTCCGAGCCGACATCGTGCTCTTCGAGCTGAGCACGGGCGCCGCCAGCGTCCGCGCCAAGGACCTCATCGGGCTGTCCTCCCTGCAACCGTCGCCGGACGGCGCCTGGCTGGCCTACACGGCCAGCCAACGTCAGGACGACGTGGCCGCCGAAGGCGGCGTCTGGCTCCTGGACGCCCGCGCCGAACGCGCCAAGCCCCGCCTCCTCACGGGCGACGTCGCGACGCCCCCGAGCGCCGGCGGCGACAGCCGCCTCGGGGCCTATCCGTTCGGACCGACGTGGAGCGCCGACAGCTCGGCTCTCACCGTGCTCGTCAACGACGGCGGCGCGAGCGGCCTGGCGCGCCTCACGCTCGACGGCGCGCTGGCACCGCTCGCGGCACCGGCCACCATCGCGGCGAGCGGTCGGGTCGTCACGGCGTTCGCGACGCCGGCGGCGCCAGGCGACGTGACGGCGCTCCTCATCTCCGAGACCCCCGACCGCCCCGGCGAGGTGAGCGCGCTCCTCGCCGGCGGGCGCGAAGCGCGGCTCAGCCACGCGAACGATGCCTGGTGCAGACGGCTCGAGCTCCTGTCGCCGACCGGACCGTTCGCGGCGGGCGAAGTCGCGGCGCCTTACTGGGTCTTGCGCCCAACGTCGCCCCGCAAGGACGGCGCCGCGGTGGTCGAGGTTCACGGCGGGCCGCACACGAACTACGGCTACGGCTTCCAGTTCGAGTTCCAGCTACTGGCCGCGCGGGGCTACGCCGTGATCTTCGGCAACCCGCGCGGGAGCAGCAGTTACGGCCACACCTTCGCCACGAGCATGCTCGGGCGGTACGGCTCGGTGGATGCCAACGACGTGATGGCCTTCGCCGAGGCCGGAGCGGCGCGCCTCGGCAGCAAGAAGGCGCCGCTCCACCTCACCGGCGGCAGCTACGGCGGCTTCATGACGAACTGGCTGATCGGTCAGACGACGCGCTTCAGGTCGGCCGTCACCCAGCGCAGCATCAGCAACTGGACGAGCATGTACGGCACGTCGGATATCGGGCCGTGGTTCGTGAACCGCGAGTTGGCTGGCGTGCCATGGGGCGACGTCGAGGCGCTCTGGCGCCAGAGCCCCATCAAGTACGCCGACAAGATCGAGACGCCCCTCCTCATCGTGCACTCGGAGGAGGACTACCGCTGCCCGATCGAGCAGGCCGAGCAGCTCTTCTCGGTGCTCAAGCACCTCGGGAAGGTGGAGACCGAGTTCTTCCGCGTGCCGGGCGAGGGGCACGAGCTTTCGCGCTCCGGCAGGCCGGACAGGCGCATCGCGCGGCTCGAGGCGATCGTGGGTTGGTTCGAGGCCCACCCCTGACCCCGCGATCACGTGCTACAATCCATCGGTTGACACCTTGGCCGGTATCGACGAAGGCAAGCGGATCCGGCTCGGGAAAGACGATTTTGAAAGGTAGACGAACATGCCGATGAACGCAGAACAGAAGCTCGAGGTCATCGAGCGTTACGGCAAGGACGCACAGGACACCGGGTCCGCCCCCGTCCAGGTGGCGCTCCTCACGAAGCGCATCGAGGAGCTCAGCGCCCACCTCCAGAACCACAAGAAGGACCATCACGGCCGCCGCGGCCTTCTCATGATGGTCGGCAAGCGCAAGCGCCTCCTCTCGTACCTGGAACGCACCGACTACGACGCCTACAAGGAACTGATCGCCAACCTCGGACTCCGCCGCTGAGCCGGACTTCGAGCAGGACGAGCCCTCCGGGGCGAGGTCGATACCACCCCATGGCCGCGGCGTCCGAGCCCGGCGGCCTACACTCAGAAAGGCGCGAGTGCGCCTAACCGAACTTGGCACCTGCGGCGAGGCCAAACACGGCCTCGCCGTTCACACATGGTCTGCTCATGGCCATGACAGCGGGCAACGAAGCGGAAGAACAAAGGAGAGACAGTGAACCTACCTAACCACCACCGGTACATCACCCAGTTCGGCGGCCGCGAGCTGGTCATCGAGACGGGCAAGCTCGCCAAGCAGGTATCCGGCAGCGTGACCGTGCGCTACGGCGACACGCTCGTGCTGGTCACGGCCCAGATGAACGACAGCGCCTCGCCCGTGCCGTTCCTCCCCCTCACGGTCGAGTACGAGGAGCGCCACTACGCCATCGGCAAGATCCCTGGCTCCTTCATGCGCCGCGAAGGCCGCCCCGGCATCCAGGGGACCCTGAACGCGCGCATCGTCGACCGCCAGATCCGCCCCCTCTTCCCCAAGGGCCTACGCAACGAGGTCCAGGTCATCGTGACGGTGCTCTCGGCCGACCAGGTCAACGACCCGGCCCCGCTCGCCGCCATCGGCGCCTCGGCGGCCCTCGCCATCTCCGACATCCCGTGGAACGGGCCGACGGCCTGCTGCACGGTCGGTTACGCGGACGGCGAGTACATCCCCAACCCGAGCATGCGCCTGCTCCACGAGGGCGGCTCCAAGCTCGAACTGACCGTCGCCGCCAGCAAGGACGCGGTGCTCATGGTCGAGGCCGCCGCCAACGAGCTCTCCGAGGACGTCATGGTCGGCGCCATCGAGTTCGCGCAGGCGCAGCTCGCGCCCGTCGTGGCCCTCATCGAGCGCATCCGGAACGAGATCGGCCAGGAGAAGCGCGGCTTCGCCCCGGCGGTCGAGCTCTCGCAAGAAGCGCTCGAGAGCGTCCGGCGCGGCTCGGCCGGCAAGCTCCGCGACGCCCTGCTCACGGAAGGCAAGCACGAGCGCTCGGAGGCCGTGAAGGCGCTGCGCGACTCCATCATCGCAGGGCTCGTCCCTGACGCTTCGGCCGACGGGGCCGCCGCGCTCGTCGAGGAGTACAAGACCGCGTTCGACAAGGTCGAGAAGGCCGAGCTGCGCCGCCTCATCCTCGAGGAGAACCTCCGGGTCGACGGTCGGCGCTCGGATCAGGTGCGTCCGATCTGGATCGAGACGGGCGTGCTGCCGATGGCCCACGGCTCGGCCGTGTTCACGCGCGGCGAGACGCAGGTCCTTGGCGTGGCCACGCTCGGCACGGGCCGCGACAACCGTCTCGTCGACGACCTGACCCTGGACTCCAGCGAGGAGTTCATGCTGCACTACAACTTCCCGCCGTACTCCACCGGCGAGGTCAAGCGCCTCAGGGGGACCGGCCGGCGCGAGCTCGGCCACGGCAACCTGGCGCGCCGCGCCCTGCTCGACGTCATGCCGAGCCAGGAGGAGTTCCCCTACGTCATCCGCGTGGTCGGCGAGACCCTGGAGTCGAACGGCTCGTCCTCCATGGCCACCGTCTGCTCGGGCTGCCTCGCCCTCATGGACGCCGGCGTGCCCCTCAGGGCGCCCGTCGCCGGCATCGCGATGGGTCTGGTGATGGAAGGCTCGTCGTACCGGATCCTCACCGACATCCTCGGCTCCGAGGACGCGCTCGGCGACATGGACTTCAAGGTCACGGGCACGGCGGACGGCGTCACGGCGCTGCAGATGGATATCAAGATCGGCGGCATCACGGCCGCCGTCATGCGTGAGGCGCTCGCGCAGGCGCGCATCGGCCGTCTGCACATCCTCGGCGAGATGGCCAAGACGCTCGCGGCGCCGCGCACCGAGATCTCCGCGCGCGCGCCGAGGATCCTGCAGGTCAAGATCCCCGTCGACAAGATCGGCACGGTCATCGGGCCCGGCGGCAAGCAGATCCGCGAGCTCGAGGCCATGGGCGCCACCGTCGAGGTGCAAGAGGACGGCACCGTGCGCATCTACTCCGAGGACTCGACCGCCGCGAGGGCCGTCAAGGCCCAGATCGAGGCGCTCACCGCCTCGGCCGAGGTCGGCAAGGAGTACGACGGCGTGGTCGCCAAGACGACCGAGTTCGGCGCCTTCATCACGCTCTTCCCCGGCACGGACGGCCTGTTGCATATCAGCCAGATCGCCGAGGAGCGCGTGGAGAACGTCGAGGACTTCCTCAAGCAGGGCGACAGGCTGAAGGTCAAGGTCAACGGCATCGACGAGCGGGGCAAGATCGACTTGGTCCGCCCCGAACTGGAAGGCAAGATCGCCCCGCGCGGCCCGCGCCGCGGACCTGGCGGCGATCGTGGCGAGCGGCGCGACCGGAACGGCCGCGACCGCGGCCCGAGGCGCGATCGTTTCTAAGACACGGATAGATAGAGGAACAGAACATGGCAGATGACGAGCGCAAGCTCAACGAGACGCGCGGACGCAAGCGCGCCGCTCCCGCCGCGGGCGATCAGGGCGGCAGCGCCACACCCCGCGTGCGCCGACCGGAGAACAAGCCCGCGAAGGCTCCCGGCGAGACGACCGCCTCCAACCAGGCCGCCCCCAAGCAGGCCGGCGCCTCCTCCAAGGCTCAGCCGGGCGAAGGCGGCGGCAGGTCGCGCCGCGGCCGCCGCGGGCAGGGGCGGCAAGGCGGCAGCGGCCAGCCTGGCGCGCAAGGCGCCCAGGCTCAGACGTCCCAACCGGCGCAGGCGGCCGGCCATGGTGGCGACAAGCGCGACCGCACCGGGGGCGCGCACGCCGCCGAGGGTTCCGACAGCGGTCCCAAGCCGTCCACCGACGACAAGAAGCTGAAGGTCATAGCGCTTGGCGGCATGGGCGAGATCGGCAAGAACATGTTCGCCTTCGAGTACGACGACGAGATCCTGCTGATCGACGGGGGCCTGGCGTTCCCGGAGACGGAGATGCTCGGCGTCGACATCATCGTCCCGAAGATCGACTGGGTCGTCGAGAACTCCCACAAGATCAAGGGCTGGGTGCTGACGCACGGCCACGAGGACCACATCGGCGGCCTGCCCTACATGATCAGGCTCCTGCCCAAGGTCCCCATGTACGGGGCCAGGCTCACGCTCGGTCTCCTACGCGGCAAGTTCGAGGAGTTCAAGCTCAGCGAGTCGGACGTCGACCTGCGCGAGATCAGCACCGACGCGCGCGTGAAGGTCAGCAAGAGCTTCACCGTCGACTTCTTCCGCATGACCCACTCCATCCCCGACAACTCCGGGATCATCGTCCACACGCCCATCGGTCGCGTCGTGCACTCGGGCGACTTCAAGCTGGACTACAACCCGGCGGACGGCAAGACGAGCCACCTCCACAAGCTCGCGCAGGCCGGCGCCGACGGCGTGCTGCTCCTCATCTCGGACAGCACGAACGCCGAGCGCCCCGGCTACACGCCGAGCGAGCACGACGTCGCCATGGCCGTAGACGAGATCGTGGCCAAGGCGAAGGGGCGCGTCATCGTCACGACATTCTCGAGCCACGTGCACCGGTTGCAGAACTTCGTGCGCATCGCCGAGCGTTACGACCGCCGCGTGATCATGGAGGGGCGGTCGATGGTCAAGGCCATCGGCATCGCCCAGGAGCTCGGTTACCTGGAGGCGAAGCACCCGTTCGTCAGCACCGACGACCTTGGGGACATCCAGGACGACAAGGTCCTCTTCCTGTGCACGGGTTCGCAAGGCCAGCCCATGGCGGCCCTGTCGCGCCTCGCCAACGGAACGCACCGCAAGATCCGCCTCAAGCCGGGCGACACGGTCATCCTCTCCTCCAACCCCATCCCTGGCAACGAGGAGGCCGTCGGGCGCGTCATCAACCAGCTCTACGCGAGCCGCGTCAACGTGCTCTACCCTCCCGCCTACAAGGTGCACACGTCGGGTCACGCCAGCCGCGAGGAGCTCAAGCTCATCCTCGACCTGACGCGTCCGAAGTTCTTCCTGCCGTGGCACGGCGAGATGCGCCACCAGGTGCACCACCAGCGCCTGGCGGACGGCATGAGCCACCCGCCCAAGAAGACCCTCATCGTGGGCAACGGCGACGTGGTGGAGCTGAGCCGCGACGACATGAAGGTGACGGGCAGCGTGGACGCCGGCGTCGTGCTCATCGACACCGTCGGCAAGGCCGGTGACGAGGTCACCGAGCCCATCATCCGTGACCGCCAGGCGCTCTCGGCCGACGGCGTCGTGGTCATCATGGCCCTCGCCAGCAAGTCGCCGACGGTCGAGGTGATCATGCGCGGCGTCGCCCAGGGCAACAACGGGATGAAGGACGAGGTCGAGAAGATCGCGCTCGAGAGCCTGCAGCGGGCCATCCGCGAGAAGCGCCGCCTCGGCGACATCCGGGACGACATCTTCTACCCCGTCAGGCGTTACATCCGGAAGGCCACCGGGCGCAACCCGCTCATCGTGCCGACCGTGATCGAGAACTGAGCGCCCCGAGCGCCGCACGCCACGTCGGCGCTCCCGAAGCGGCCCTCATGGGCGCAGCGCTTCGGTCTGGGCAGCTAGGGCGATGATCCGAAGGGGCGTTGGGCTATGTCCGACGCCCCTTCCCCGTTCAGGTAGGCCGCGACGCGCTCGAGCGACTCCGCCAGGAGCTCCCGGCCCTGGCCGGGCAGGTCGGCCTCGTACAGCAGGGCGTTGCTCGGCCGGCGCATGGAGTCGTATCCGGCGGCCGCGACGTGCTCGCCGTGGCGGAAGAGCGCGATGGCGCGCGCCACGGGCACCTCGTACACCACCTCGACCTCTTCCAGTTGCAGACGGTACTCGCTCAGCGCCCGGTCATCGAACGTGACGTACACGTCCTGGTGCTCGCGGTCGACCAGGGGGACCGGCAGATCGGGGTACTCGCGCACGCTCACGACCGTGCCAAGGTACTCGACCTGCCCCGGCCGCAGCGCCAAGCCCAGCTCCTCCTCGGCTTCGCGAAGCGAGCCGATGAACGGCTCCCCGGCCCGGACGTGTCCGCCGACGCTGACGTCGAGCTTGCCGCCCTCCAGGTCCTTGAGGGTCGACCGGCGCTGCACCAGCACGGCGCCGCCGGGGCGCACGACCCAGATATGGATGGCCCGGTGCCAGTCACCGTCGGCGTGCACCTGTCCTCGCGGCTTGACGCGGCCGGTGTGGTTGCCCGCCTCGTCGAGGACGTCAAGGGGTTCCGCGCTCGGGTCGCTCACGCGAGGATGATAACGGTCCGGTGGCGGTTGCAAGGGCGGAACGCTCCTTCGTATCCTCGGAAGCCACCCGGGCGCCTCTGTCCTAGGACCGCGTTCGGGCAAGCCTGCGAACACGATCGGAGCCCGGCTGCCGTGCACGACTACCGACCATTTCATGGGGCGCCCGCACCGGGTCGCCTCCCCCGAAGCACCCGCTGGTTGTTGTTCTCCATGTTCCTGCTCATCTGCTGGCTGACTACCGCGGCCAACGCCCAGACCCAAGGCGCCGACTTCGGCTACCTGGAGGGGCGCGTCGTCGAGCTGACTTACACCGACCCCACCAACCCCGCCGGGGGCGGGACAGCCGTCGTCAGGCTCGGCAGCGGCGAACGCGTGACGGCCGAGGTGCCGGCGGCGATGGAGGTCGGCGGCGCGGCGAGCACGCCGTACCGCGTCGGCGACAACGTGGAGCTCTACTACTCGCAAGGACCGGGTGGGCAGAGGACCGTGGTGGTGGTCGATTGGATCAGGCGACCCGCGCTGTTCGTCCTCGTCGCCCTCTTCCTCTTCACGAGCGTGGCGGTGGCCCGCTTCAAGGGCCTGCGCGCCTTCGTGGCCACCAGCGCCAGCCTGGCCATCGTTATCGCGTTCATCGTGCCGCGGATCCTCGACGGCTGGAGCCCCATCCTGGTGAGCCTCGTCGGGGCGGGCAGCATCCTCCTGCTCTCGATCTACTTCGTCCACGGGCTCAACTGGTCTACGACCGCGGCCATCGTCGGCACGTTCGGCGCCGTCGTGGTGACCATGGTCCTCGGCGTCGCCTTCATGCACTTCGCCCACCTGACCGGCCTCGGCACGGAGGAGGCCATGATGATCTCCTTCGGCGCCAGCCAGGTGAGCATGCGCGGCCTGCTGCTGGCTGGCCTGCTCGTCGGGGCGCTCGGGGCGCTGACGGACACGACCATCGTGCAGGCGAGCGTCGTGCGCGAGCTGGCGCACGTCGACCCCGAGCTCCCGTGGCTGAGCCTCTACTCGTCTGGCATGCGTGTGGGCTACGACCACATCGGTTCGCTCGTCAACACCCTCGTGCTGGCCTACGCCGGCTCCGCCCTGCCGCTGCTCGTCCTCCTCAACATGGGCGACTTCACGCTCGCGCGCGCCGTGAACATCGAGCTCGTGGCGACCGAAGTGGTCCATACCCTGGTGGGCTCCATCGGGCTCGTGCTGTCGGTCCCCATCACGACGGCCATCGCGGCCATGATGTTCGCCGGCGGCAAGAGGGCGTTGCGGCCGGGCGAGCTGCACGCCGGCCACAAGCATTGACTAGGCCTTCGGCCCGCACGTAAACTTGCGGTTGCGTCTCTCGCGAGGACGCCCGTTGGCCGGCTTCGCGCCGGCGCGGCAGTAGCGGGGTGTAGCGCAGCCTGGTAGCGCACTTGACTGGGGGTCAAGTGGTCGTCGGTTCAAATCCGGCCACCCCGACCAGCGAGATGTCTTAAGGACATCGGAAACGCCCGAACCGGATAACCAGGTTCGGGCGTTCGCCTCGTGCCGTGCGTGAGGACTATCAACGACGCACGGAGAACCGCATGTGAAGCACCCGGTTGCCCCGGATCACCTCGTCAGGGTCCTCCAACAGGCGCTGCGCGTCGACCGACCCGAAATAGCGCTTGCCCGACCCGAACACGACCGGTACGACGTCCATGCGCACCTCGTCGACCAGCCCCGCGCCGAGCATCTGGCCACCAACGTCGCCGGCGGCGACCTCGACGACGCGCTCACCCGCCAACTCCTGCGCCTTGGCCATGGCAGCCTCGACGCCGTCGACGAAGTGGAACGGCGCCTCTGGATGCCAGCCCGCAGGCTTGCCCCGGTGGGTCACGACGACGACGTGCTCGATCCCGGACGGAGGGATCCCGTCCCAGCCGTTCGTCATGTCGAAGACGTGGCGGCCGGCGATCGTCACCCCGATCCGGTCCCAGTAAGCACGGGTGTAGGCGTAGGACGCCTGCGACACCTTCAACACGCCGCTCGCGTCCAACGGCACGTCGCCACCGAGCAGCCAGTCGAACAGCGGTCCGGGCTGGTCGTTCTCGTCAGCGATGAAGCCGTCTACAGACACCGAGGCGTACATGACTACTTTTCCCACTGGGCGCTCCTCTGCTTCGGGATGCCCCAAGACTAACGTTCGAGTAAACTTCCGGCGTTGTACGAGATCACCCGGCCGGCAGCGCCGGCCAGCCGGGGCGTGGCAGGGATGGTCGCGCAGCGAACCCGGCCTTCGACGGAGCGGATCGTCACATGCGATCGCCAAGCACCTGTCTACAGCGCCTCCAACACCTCGTCGAGCTGCTCGAAGTTGGAGTCCATGCCGCCGTCCATGCCGCTGGCGATCATCGCGTCGCAGGCCTCGCGCGACGTGTAGGTGGAGAGGACTTCCAGCGCGCTGCGCCCGTTGGGCAGGTCGAAGAACCGGAGCGTCTCCAGCGAGGCGCCCGGCTCGGCCTCGTACTCCCACGTGTGGACGATCTGGCCCGGCATGACCTCGTGGTACGAGCCGCGGAACGCCCAGCTGCCGCCATTCGCCTCCACGACGTAACGGAACGCGCCGCCGGTCACGGGCTCGAAGCGGTCCAGCCTCACCGTAACGCCGCGCGGCCCCATCCACCGGGCGAAGAGCGCAGCCTCGGTGTGCGCGCGCTGCACGAGCGCCGCCGAGGCTTCGAACTCGCGGCGGTGGAAGAGGCTCTGCTCGCCGGTCCGGGTGTGCGTGGTCTGCTTCCGGTTGCCTGCACCTTCGTGGCTCATGGTCTCTCCTTCTTGGCGCTCAACTCTTCGAGCAGCTCATCGAGCCTGGCGTAGCGCTCCTCGAGGCGCGCCCTACGCGCCCCCATCCACCTGTCGGCGTCTTCGAGCGCGGCCGGCTGGAGCTGCACGCGCCTGGTACGACCCTCGCGGTGCCTGACCACCAGCCCGGAGTGCTCGAGCACGCCGATGTGCTGCGACACGGCCTGGAACGAGACCTCGAACATGCCGGCCAACTCGCCCACCGTCGCGTCCGACTCGACCAGGCGCTCCACTATGGCGAGCCGCACCGGGTCGGCGAGAGCCGCGAAGGTCCGGGTCAGAGCGGAGCCGGCACCGGAGGTCGTAACCGAGGTCACGCTCCTATTATTCAAGCATCTGCTTGAATGTCAAGGGCAGCCGAACAGCCAAAAGCCACGACGATACCGCAAGGTGAGTGTCAGCGGCTATCAACGGTGATCGCGTTGACCGGCGCCTGCCCGCTGCCTCGCAGGCGGGTGACCAGCCAGCCCACCAGGCTGTAGACCCAGATGGCTACAAGGATCAGGGCCTGGTAGTCAACGACGGAATCTGCCACCCTCGCCACCCCGTTGGCAAGCCCAAGGCGATCGGCCATCCAACCGAGCGCGGCGACGGCGGCCACAGCCGCCGCGACCGTACGGAAAGGCGAGAACGCTCCAGAGCGCGAAGCGAGGAGCAGCGCCGGCAACACGGCGGCCACGACGAGCAGTTGCATCGCCTCGATCCCGAGGTTGAACCCTAGCAGGCTCAGCACGAGTTGGTTGGTGCTCAGGTCGAGTTCGCGAAGGGTGAACGAGAAGGCCATGCCATGCAGTAGGCCGAAGCCGGCCGCGATCAGGGTCTCGCGTCCTGGGAAGAGGGGGCGCAAGGCGTGAACGGCACCAACCAGGATGCTCACGGCGATCAGAGCCTCTATCGGTCCTGCTGGCAGCTCGAGTCGGGTAAGTGCCGCGAGGATGAGCGTCGCGGAGTGTCCGATGGTGAAGGCGGCCGTGATGGCCAGGATGCGTCCGACGGCCCGGCGAGACGGGATCGGTCCACCCCAGCGGCGAGGCAGCGCCATCAGAGGCGCCGGCAAGAGGAGCACCAACAGGAACAGTAGGTGGTCGGTGCCCTCGAGGATGTGCGACACGCCGAGTCCGACCATCGCCGTGAAGCCCGTCCAGCCGCTGCCGTTCCCGAGGTCGACCGCCAGCGGAGAGATCTGCCCCGTGCCGGTGTCGACGCGGATCACCCCTACCTCGTACACATCGCCGAGGTTGCCGCCGGCCCAATCGCTTTCGACGGTGACAAGAATCTTATGCGTGATCACCTGATGGATGATGGCGTCGTAGTCGAAGATGAACCGCCTGGTGGACTCTCCGCTCGGCGGGGTGAGCGTCAGCTGCGCCACGAGTTCCTGGTACACGCCGGCATCGGTCTGCTCCGTCTCGCTCGCTGCGACGCTCGTGATCGTCGTGCGCCAAGCGGTGCCGTCGGGCGAGACGGCGGTGACGTGGTCGGCCAGGTAAGCCGCCACCCGCTGGCCGACGTCCTCCAGGCTGTCGCTCAGGGGGTCCGAACCCAGCGCCAGCACTAGGTCGTCCAGCGGGAGTTCGACGCGCGCACTCACCTGATCGGCGCCAACGGTCAGGGCAACGACCGAGTGAGGCATCGGGTGAGCTCGGGCGTGGGCCATGAACGACAGGGCACCAGCCGCGAGCAGAGTGATCCACAAGGTATGGATGGCAGGACGCGTCCTCATGGCTAGAACGACAGCTCGCCACCGTAGTCGCGCACGCGGTCGCGGTAGACCGTGTGATAGTGGATCTGATCGGAGAAGACGACGCCGTTCTGGCAGACGAACTCGATCCACACGCTCGGTCCATCGATGCGGATGTAGTCGCCTTGCGACGTCAACGCCGTGGCGCCGGAGTAGGAGATGTACGTGTCGTCGAGTTCCGCCTCGTAGATGGCGAGCAGGTCCTCGGCTGCCTGCTCGTCGACGATCGACACCCACGGCTTCATGGCCGCCAACACGAGCGCCTTCTGATCGTCGGACAGCGTGGAGACCGCTATCCCGCTGCGGGCCTGCGGGAAACCGCCGTCGGCGTCCGGGCCGAGCAGCACGTCAGTGAACGATAGCGAGAGCTTGGCCTGGGCCAGCTGCTCGGACGAGAGGCTCGTGATCATGGCCCCGACCGCGTCCTTCATGACGTCCAGGGGCGCGTACGCGGTGCCGTCTTCAGCCGTCCACGACGTGGGCTCGACCCCGATGAAGAAGGGGGATCCGCCAGCGACCTGGCCGTCCGAGTACGTGACGTTCACGGCAAGATGGTGCCCGCCGAACTGCAGCATCCAAGTTCCGTCGGTGCTGGGTTGGCCGAGGAAGGCCAGGAAATAGGTGCCACTCGAGTAGCCGCCGCCTCCGCCACCGCCAGGGCCGCCCCTGCCGCCACCGGACCCTTGCACGGCGCCGAGCACGTCGTCGGCGAGCAGGATCTGCATCGCCTGGTCGTACCCGACACCCGGCGAAGTGTTGAGGGTGGCCCGGAGCACGGCCTGCGCGGCCGCCAGCTGCGTCTCGCTCAGGGTGCTGAACTGGATGCCGTTACGGCAACTCGACCCGCACGGGAGGTTCGACCATGCGCTCGCGGTCTCGTTGGTCATGGGCAGGACGACCTCCGCCATCTGCGCACCGTCGAGCGTCGCCAGGAAGGCCTCGGCGGCCTGGACCACCGCCTGCACCGCTGCCGGGTCTCCGACAGGCGTTTCCGTCGTCGTGGCTGGTGAAGCGAGGCAACTCGTCATCGCGAACAGGGCCGTGACCATCGCAGCCATCGCCATCGGGCGGCCTCTACGTACGTCTCTGTCTCTCACGTTCTCACCCTCTCCTTCCGTAGATCAAAGGTCCTATGCGGGCAAGCTTATGGACTAAGTGTTTCGGTTGAGTGTGAGAGCTGTTCGTGCGACCTGACCGGACCGTTGGGGCAAGTCGAAGTTCGAAGACCTCAGATCCTGGGCGGAAACGGCGAACGAGCACATGCCGACCGCTACGGGTAGCCGCTGTGTCATGGGATACTTGACGCCCAGATGACCACCTTCGACACGATCGTGATCGGCGCCGGCGTGATCGGCGCCGCGGCCGCCCGCCGGCTGGCGCTGGACGGCAGCGTCCTCGTGCTGGAGCAGCACGAGTTCCTGCACGAGCGCGGCTCGTCGCACGGCGGATCCCGGATCTACCGCCATGCGTACGTCGACGAGTTGCACACGCGCCTGGCCGTGCGGGCCGACCCGCTTTGGGGCGAGCTGGAGGCCGAGACGGGCGAGCGGCTCCTGTTCCGCACGGGCGGCGTCGACCTCTTCGCGGCGGACGACGATGACGCGGCGACCATGCTGGCCTCCCTGGCGAGGGCCGGCAGCCCGGGCGAACACTTGAGCCGAGCCGACTTGGCGGCGCGCTTCCCCATCTTCGACGTCCCCGACGGCACGCACGCCGTCTACCACCCCGCCTCCGCGGTGCTGCCGGCCACGCGCGCCGTGGCGACCCTGCTTCGCTCGGCCGCCGCGCGCGGCGCGGAGTTGCACGAGCGCGAGCCGGTCCTGGAAGTGCTGCCGGGTCCGGACGGCGTCGAGGTTAGGACGTCTCGCGCGACCTACGCGGCCGGGCGCCTCGTCATCGCGGCCGGCGCCTGGCTCGGCCGCCTGGCCGCCGAGCTGCGGCTGCCGTTGGTCGTGGAGCAGCAGCAGGTCATCTACCTACCCATCCGGCGGAACGCCGACGGGACGAACGCCGACCGGCAGGACGCCGACCGGCAGGACGCCGACTGGCGGGACGCCGGCGCCTACCTCGTCGGCCGCATGCCCATCTTCATCGAGCGCCG
>JBDZVI010000075.1:0-15571 GCA_040255585.1 Deinococcaceae bacterium | reverse complement strand
CGTCAGCTGGTGCGTTTACCGTCGTTGCGCCCCGCCGCAGCGCGGCGAACTCGTGGCGCGCGCGTATCAGTGCGCGCACGTGGCCGAGCAGCCCTTCGTCCCACTGGTCTCGCCGCTCCCACGGCATGCCCGCTCGGCAGCCCGGGTCGTGCCCGCCGCGTAGGCCGAGCTCGTCGCCGTAGTACAGGCACGGGGCGCCCGGCCACGTGACCAGCAGGAGGAACGCCTGGCGCAGCGCGTTGCCGTCGCCCTTCAGGGTCGTGGCGACGCGGGGGGTGTCGTGCGAGCCGAGCAGGTTGAGTTGCGAGCGCACAGCGGCCTCGGGGTAGGCGGCTAGGAGGCGGGTCGCCGTCTCCGCGAACGCGCCAGCGGACAGGTGCTGGATGCCGTTGAGGCCACTGCGCGCGAGTTCGTCGTGGGCTAGGTCCTTGGCCACAAGGCCGAGGACAGCGCGGTTGAACTGGTAGTTCATGACACCGTCGAAGATGTCGCCCTTCAACCAGCGCCCGGCCTCGTCCCAGATCTCCCCGACCAGATAGGCGTCAGGGTTGACGGCACGGCAGCGGGTCCGGAAGGCGCGCCAGAAATCGTCGTCGTCGATCTCGTTGGGCACATCCAGGCGCCAGCCGTCCATGCCGGCCGCCAGCCACTTCTCGGCGACCTGGTAGATGAACTCGCGGACTGCCGGCGTGTCCGTGTTGAACTTCGGCAGCGCGGCGAGGCCCCACCACGCGTCGTAGCCGAGCTGACCGCCGCCGTAGGCGTGCAAGGGGAAATGGCGCACGTGGAACCAGTCGAGGTACGCGCTGCTCGGGCCGTTCTCCAGGATGTCGTGGAACTGCAGCAGGCCGCGGCTCGCATGGTTGAACACGCCGTCGAGCACCACGCGCATGCCGCGCTTGTGGCAGGCGGCGATAAGCTCGTCGAGGGCGGCGTTGCCCCCGAGCATCGGATCGACCTGATGGAAGTCCTGCGTGTGATAACGGTGGTTGGAGCCGGAGGCGAAGATCGGGTTGAGGTAGAGGGCGGTCACGCCGAGGTCCTGCAGGTAGTCGAGCTTCTCCACCACACCTAGGAGATCGCCGCCCTTGTAGCCGTGGAGCGTCGGCGGGGCGTCCCACTCCTCGAGGTTACTGGGCTTGTGAACGCGCGAACTACGTGCGAAGCGGTCGGGGAAGATCTGATAGAAGACGGCGTCTTGGACCCACGCCGGCGAGGTGTCACTTCCAGTGTCGCTTCCAGTGTCGCTTCCAGGCATGCCGGGAATGCTAACCCGGTGGCCCCAAACGGAGTTACGCTCCGCTGGTGACCCTGCCCCGCCGACCTCTCTCCTGGCGCGTCTTCGCGCTCCGGATGCTCCAACTCAACTTGGGCCTCCTGATCTACGGCCTGTCCGTGGCCCTCATGGTCAACGCCGGCATCGGGCTGGGCCCGTGGGACGTCTTCCACCAGGGCCTCTCGCGCCTGACACCCCTGACCATCGGCCAGGCGATGATCCTCGCCGGGCTCGCCATCC
This sequence comes from Deinococcaceae bacterium, assembly GCA_040255585.1. GTDB lineage: Bacteria > Deinococcota > Deinococci > Deinococcales > Trueperaceae > JAAYYF01. Next base: position 14,055 of record JBDZVI010000075.1, on the reverse strand, counting down.
TCGTCTACTCCGTCATAGGTCCCAAGGTGAGGATCGGCATAGCCACCGTGCTGAACATGGTCCTGATCGGCGTGTGGTGCGACGTCTTCCTGGCCCTTCCGGGCTTCCCCCACGACATGAGTTACGCGGTGGGCGTACTGGTCTTCGCGCTCGGCACGGTGCTCTGCGGCGTGGCCACCGGCCTCTACATCACGGCCGGGCTCGGGGCCGGCCCGCGAGACGGCTTCGTCCTCGGCGTGGCCAAGGTGACGGGCGCCAAGGTGCGCACGGTGCGCACCATCACGGAGCTGTCGGTGTTCGCGCTCGGCTGGCTGATGGGCGGGACCGTGGGGCTCGGCACCGCGCTGTTCGCGCTCACGGCCGGCCCACTCATGCAGTTCTTCCTGCGGGTGTTCCGGGGGTTGGGGTCAGCGCACGCGGCCCTGGAGAAGCGAATCTCGGTCGGCCATCCCGCCAGGTCCGCGGTCTCCGCTGCGGCCACCGAGACAACGCGAAACTAAGCGCTAGCGTCCCCAACCGTTCACTGCGGCCGCAACAGCGGAAAGAGGATCACGTCCCGGATGCTAGGCACGTCCGCCAACAGCATGGCCAGGCGGTCGATGCCGAGCCCGAGGCCACCCGTCGGCGGCATGCCGTACTCCAGGGCCGTGAGGAAGTCCTCGTCGAGCATCTGCGCTTCGTCGTCGCCGGCGTCGCGCAGCGCCTGCTGGCGCTCGAAACGCTCCCGCTGGTCGAGGGGGTCGTTCAGCTCGCTGAAGGCGTTGCCGAGCTCCATGCCGACGGCCACGGGCTCGAAGCGCTCGACGAGGCCCGGGCGGCTCCGGTGGCGCTTGGCAAGCGGGCTGATGGCCTCGGGGTGGTCCATGACGAACACGGGGCCGACGAGGTTGGGCTCGACGTAGATGTCGTAGAGCTTGTCGAAGAGCTGGTTGAGGGGGCGCCGCGCCAGCGGCGGCTCGCCCGCCGCGGCGCCGGGGTGCTTCTCTGCGGCCCAGGCGCGCAGGCGCGGCTCGTCGAGTGGGTCGAAGTCGAACCCGGCGCGTTTGGCGAGCTCTCCCGTGTAGTCGACGCGCGGCCATGGCGGCGTGAAGTCGAGCATCGTGCCCTGGTAAGTGAGCTTGGTGGTGCCGAGCAGCTCCTGCACGAGCCCGGAGTACATCGTCTCGACCAGCGCGAGGATGTCCAGGTAGTCCTTGCCCGCCCAGTACAGCTCGAGCATCGTGTACTCGGGGTTGTGCTTGTAGCTGATGCCCTCGTTGCGGAAGTTGCGGCCGATCTCGTAGACGGCGTCGAACCCGCCGACGATGAGGCGCTTCAGGTAGAGCTCCAGCGAGATGCGCAGGTGGAAGTCGTAGTCGAGCGCGTTGTGGTGGGTGACGAACGGCCGCGCCTCGGCGCCGCCCGGCACGGCCTGGAGCACGGGCGTCTCGACCTCGAGGAAGCCGAGGCCGTCGAGGTAGCGGCGGATGTAACTCGTGGCCTTGCCGCGCAGCTCGAAGGCGCGCTTCACTTCCGGGTTGACCATGAGGTCGAGGTAGCGCTGGCGGTACCGCGCCTCCTTCTCCGTGAGGCCGTGGTGCTTGTCAGGCAGCGGGCGCAGGCTCTTCACCAGGGGTCTGAACGCGTCCGCGTCGACGGTCAGCTCGCCCGTCTTGGTGGCGTACAGCGTGCCTGCCACCTCGAGCCAGTCGCCAAGGTCGACCTTCTTCAGCGCGTTGTAGGCCTCGAGCTTGTCCTTCTGGAAGGAGACCTGGATGCGCGCGCCCGAGCCGTCCTGCAGGGTGGCGAAGGTGAGCTTGCCGAGCATGCGCAGGAGCAGGACACGTCCGGCCACGACGACGCGCTCCTCGCCGAGCCTCGCGCCCGGCTCGGGGGCCGGGTGCAACTCGTGCAGGCGCGCGGCCGTGTGGGTGACCGCGTAGCCATACGGGTACGCCTCGAACCCGCGCTCGACGAGGGCTTCCAGGTTGCGCAGCCGCTGGTCGCGCTGCTCCTTCAGCGAGCGTTGCTCGCCAGGGGAGCGCTGTTCCACGTGCGCTCCCCTGGCGGCCTGGCGTGGGTCATGCTCCGACCCCCGATCAGAGTTGTCGGTCATCGCGCTCGCCGTCTCTAACTTATGGACTCGATGTGGTACTCGTCGGTGCCGGCCTGAGTGGCGACCTTGAACTTCTCGCCCTTCGATCGGCCCATGAGCTCCTTGCCGAGCGGGGAGGCGTCGGAGACCTTGGGGACGTCGCCCTCGAGGACCCCCGCCTCGACCGGGGAGACCAGCTGGACCTCGAAGGTCTCGCCGGACTTGACGTTCTTGAGGGTCACGACGTTACCGTAGTCGACGTGGCCACGGCGCTTGGTCTCGATGACCTCGGCGCGGCTGAGCTGCTGCTCGAGTTCGTCGATGCGCAGTTCGATGCGCGCCTTCTCCGCCTTGGCGTCCTCCAGGCCGGTGTCGTCGTAGTCGTCCGACGAGCCCGTGAGCTCCTGCAAGATCTTCGTGGCCTCTTCGAGGCGGGCGTACTCCTGCTCCAGCGTGGTCTTGAGGCGCTCGTAGCCCTCGGGCGTGATGCGAACTCTCATCGCCATGTGGTTCTCCTTAAGACGCTCACTAGAGTGAGCTCACTTGAGTGACTTGAACTAGGGACCGTTAGCAAGCGGCTTGCCCTAACACGAGGACAAGCCGTCATGCTCCCAACTGTCCTGCTAGTTTACCCCACCCCGATGAGAAGCGGGAAACGTGGCTTACCGGGCGGCAAAGTCGGGGTGATTTCACCTTGCACACTCCCCGGCTGCTTACACTTGGCGCATGTCGTTGCGCAGCTTCGTCCTGGTCGGCCTGGCGCTCGCCGCCCTAGCCCTCCACGGTCGGGCCGCAGCGCCCGAGTCTTCCATGGGCGTCGCCCCGTTGGCGCCCTATCAAGAGCTGTACTCCGCGCGGGCGACGGGCAACGCCGCCGCGCTCGAGCGCCTCGCGTTCGAAAGCGATCGCTACTCCGCCTACCTCGCCGCGGTCGAGCTCTCAGCATGGCCGCAGTTGAGCCCCGCGCTGCGCCTCAGGGCGCTCGAGCGCGCCCTGGAGCTGCGCATGCCCGACCCGCTGCTGCGTGCGGAGAAGCTGAGCCTCGACCTCATGCACGGCGAGTTGGCCGAGGCTGCAGGCGAGACGGCGGTCGCGGTCGCGGCCTACCGGGAGGCGCTTCCCGACCCGACGGCACTGGCGGCCTTCCTGCGCCTGGAGCTGGACCCTTACGCGCGAGCCAACGCCCTCCTCACGGCGGGCAAGAACGAGGAGGCCCTGGCGGCCCTCGGCGGGCTGTCCGCCCCGTCGATCGAGGCGCCGGCACTACGCGCCCTCGGCCGGTACGAGGAGGCTCTCTCCGCGTACGAGGCCTGGCTCGCCGCCGATCCCGGCAACGCCACCGCAGCGCTAGGACGAGCGTGGTGTTTCTACTACCTGCGCCGCGACGACGCCGCGGCCGACGCCTTCGCCGCCCTAGGGCAGGCAGGCAACTACGGCCTCGGCCTGCTGGCGAACCGGGCAGGCCGGACGGACGCGGCCGTCGACTACTTGCGCGCCACGGGCCGGGCCGACTACACGTGGCTCGCCACCGACTACCTCGAGGTGCAGGGGCGGTACGCCGACGCCATCCCCATCTACCTGGAACTCGCGCGGGGCGGCAGTTCGTACTCCGACGACGCGGCCTACCGAGCCTACGTGCTCGCGCAGCGGATCGGCGACGCCGGGACAGAACGCGCCGCGCTCGACCTGATCCCGCTCGGGAGCTTCTTCGCACTCAAGCTGGGCGGGCTGCCGGCCGCGCCCGACCCGACCTCGGCGCCGGTGGGCGAGTACACGCGCGCCGCCATCCTCGGCACCGCGTCCGAGCTGGCCGCTCCGGCGCTCACGCTGGCCTCCTACCTGGCCGGCTCCGGCGACAAGCCCGCGGCCGTCGGCGAGCTCCTCTTCGGCCTGCGCGACGCGGAGGCCGCCGGCGACGTCTACGCCGTGCTCCAGCTCGGCGAGGCCCTGCAAGGGCTGGACGAGTACCGGCAGAGCGTGCGCGCCGCCCGCGCGCTGCTCGCGAGCGGGATCGACGACCTGCGCGCATGGCGCCTCGCCTACCCGCCCGCCTGGCCGGCCACCGTGAGGGCGGCCGCCATGGACAACGACATCGAGCCTGCGCTCATCTGGGCGGTCATGCGGCAGGAGTCGGCGTTCAGCCCCGTTGCCGTCTCGCGCTCCAACGCGCAGGGGCTCATGCAGGTCGTGCCTACCACTTGGGACTGGCTAGCCGAGCTCCGCAAGGAGCAGCCCGGCGACCCCTTCGACGTGGTCGCGAACATCGAGTACGGCGCCACCTACCTCCGCTGGCTGCTCAACTACTTCTCCGGCGACGAGGAGCTGGTCATAGCCGGCTACAACGGCGGCCAGGGCTACGTCCGCCGTACCCTGGAAGGCGACGTCATCAAGGGCGACCGCGACGACTTCTACCGCCTGATGGACCGTAGCGAGACGCGCGAGTACTTGCAGATCGTGTCGGAGAACCTGGCGGTCTACCGGGTCCTCTACCCCGGACTGAGCGCCGACGGCGGCGACTGGGCCTCGCTGCTGGCCGACCGCGGAGAGTAGGCCTCAGCTACTACCGACCAAGCCGAAGCCACGTGCTTACCCGCGGCCGGTCGACCCGAGACCGCCCGCCCAGGTGCCGCGCAACACCCCGAAACCGCGAGCGACGACATCATGCACCCACCGGTCGTCGGGCCGGCGTCCCTCCAGCAGCACCCCGAGCTCGTCGGCCGCCAGCCAGCGGCCCTCGCTGTGCTTGTCGGGCTCCAGGCGCGGCCTCGCCAGGTCGCCGGAGACCGTAACGAGGAAGTCGACCTCGCTGCGGGCCACGCCGCCCGCCTCCCAGTCGAGCACCTCCACGACGGGGCCGACCTCCGCGAGGCTCCAGCCGGTCTGGTCTCCTCGCGCAGTTCGCGCGCGAGCGCCTCGACGACCTCCTCGCCGGGCTCCACATGCCCCCCGACCAGGTCCCAGCACCCCGGGAACACGGCTCGCGTGAGGCTGCGGCGCTGGACGTAGATGCGGCCGGCGCCGTCGGTCACGAGCGCGCCGACGACGAGGCGCCTGCCCCTAGAACTCGCGGCGGCGGCGAACCGTTCCAACGTCGGGGCCTCGGCTCGACTACCGACCTTCAGTAGTGGATCGTCCTGGCAAGACCGCATGGTCAGGCACCACACTCGTGGTTAGCTGGAATGTAAAAGAACCCGCGACCTCTTCGTTCGCTGCGCCCGGCTTGGAGTACGCCTTCCTGTTCCAAAACGCCAAGAATGTTCCCAGCATAGCCAATAGATACGCCCAGGAGGTCGGCCGCCTCTGTCGAAGAAACTCGGCCACGTTTGAAAGCCCAATCCAGCAGAAGGCCGCTCCGACCTGCCTTGCCGCGTAGCGGCCCGACTCGTCTGGAGATCGCACCGACCATCAGGTCCGAGAGTCGCCAAGCTGGAGGAGTGTTCATCGGCACGCCAGCCACGGGAACGACGGCTGGAGTCCCACCGACCTTGATCACCTCAAGCCGCCTGACAGCATCGGCGGTCTCAGCTGGACCCTTCTGGAGAACGATGCCTGCCGTGGCCCAGTCGAACCATCCTCTTCTTGTGACCATATCGAGCAGCAGCAGGGTGTCGAGGTCACGAACAGGCTCCCGCCCCAACTGCTCAAGGAACGTAAGCCATTCTCCACTAGCCGGCCCGCCAATAAGAGCAACGCGAACGAACGGTCCCGGCAGCTGCTTGATCTCCGGCGGCTCGTGGCCTAGTCGAACCATATCGGCGAACATGCGGTCCACCCCGATCCCCTCGCGTTCGGCGAGTCTAAGGTGGGCAACTACACTGGCGAGGTGCCTGTAGCGGGGAGTTGATGGGTGGGTGATGATATTCGCCGCGGTAATTCCACCGACAAAGCCGCCTGGCGACGTAACCGTGAGGTTATCGCCGACGTGCTCGACGGTCGTCGGTGCGGGCGACTGCCAATCGCGGTGAAGCACACCGTTGACGACTGCTTCCCGTATGGATCGTGGCGGAAGCGCCCTATGCTGAGTATGCACGAGCCCGGTGCCAACGTGAGGAGGGATACGGTTGGCCAAGCGGGACGCCGACTCCACCGCATCGAGTTGGGCCAGCAAAGAGCCTGACTCGATGACTCGCTGTTCGCTGTCGCCACCAGGAAACTCCCGCCGGATGTAATCCAGGGCCGGGACAGGTGTTGCCACGAACAGTAGCGAGCCGGCGTTGGTCAGGTAACCATCGGCGTCGAGGACGTTCAAGCGCCGCAGGAGGTCGATGTCCGTGGCCTCCGCCAGGTTCGAACCGGCCTGGTCTGGACCGCCCTGAGTGAGGAACTTGCGTGCCACTTCAAGTGCTCGCGGGCTTACGTCACTGGCGACGTGTCCAGAACGCTGTCCGGACCAATCGAGCCCCGCCGAGCCCAACCTGCCGCTCGCCCAGGCCGAGGCGTCGACCTCTACGCAATGATCGGCGACCCGCCAGCGCAACTTGCCCTTGTACCTGATGGGTTCGACAGCTTGGGGCGCCCTGATCACAAGTATGCGGACACCGTCAAGAACGGCTTCGCGTACATCCACGGTGAGCTTGTTCTCCGTTAGCTCGTAGATCCGGAACCTGAGCCACTCTGGATCAAGATTGGTACCGATTCGTTCTCCCTCGTCGGATATCCCGACCACTACCATCCCGGCGCCAGGAGTATTGGCCATGCATGCAAGCTCCTCCGCCAAGTGCGCAGCGGCTTGCTCGTTCCGCGGCATGCCCGGCAGCACCTCGCCGGACTTGCCTCGCCGGCCCCGCTCTTCCTTGAAATCGATACTCTGTTTCTCCAGGTCGCGAGGTCGCTTCCCTTGCTGGAGGCCCACCAAGGCGAGCCGGAATAGCTCCTCCAACGGGTCCGGCCCCAAGAATCTGAACGTCATCCCTGCCCTCCAGAAGGGTCCTGCGGAAAATCCACACGATCCGGGCACTTCTGGCTAATCAGTGTGATTTTCCGAGGGTGAAATAACACACCGAGTCCGGGAAGGCGTAGGCCGTTCAGACGAAGCAGTCGAACTCGGAAGCGGCCGGCGCCGTCGGCGGCGCTCTCGCCGCCGACGAGGCGTCTGCCACCGCCGTTTAAACGGATATTAAGCGTGAGCGTACTAGGTTGCCATCATGAAACAACTAGGCGTGTTGCTCACCGTCTTATCGACCATATGCCTAAGTGCCTGCGGAGGTAGCGGTACAAGGCCGCAGCCTTCGGAAGGTCGCACCGTCACCGGGCAGGTCGTCGCGCCGGCCGGTGTCGCGGTCGACGGCCTCAGCGTCGTCACCCCGTTCGGCGTGACGCCGGTTGGCCCCGACGGTACCTTCTCAGTCAACCTCCCGAGCGACGCGCAGTTGGAGTTCGGCGTCGAGACGACCGACGGCGAACTCCTCCTCCTCGGCGTCGATGAAGGCGACACGGTGACGCTGTCGTTGGAGTCGACCGCCGAGGCACTCCTCTACTATGCGGTGGGCGGGATGTGGCTAAGCGCCAACAACCAACAGCCGTTGAGGACACTCCTACGAGGGCGGACCGAGGTAGCAGAGCTCGCCGCCGCGCTCGAGGCGGTCGCGACCGGCGGAGGCAACGGCCTGGCGGACGGAGACGCACGGGTCGACGCGGCTCTGCAGGCGGCGCACGCCTCCTTGGTCGCCGGCATCGAGCCCGCGGACCTGGAGCCCGCCGCGAACAACATCCTGATAAACCCGACCGGGGTCAGGTTCGGCGCCGAACTGCTGCACGCCGATTCCGGCGTGGGCGTGGTGATCCAGAACCACCTCAGGCGACCTGCCGGAGCCATGGCCTACGAGACGGCTTGGACGGACGCGGATGGCGGGGTTCACGACGTCTCACCGCCGAGACCGGTCGCGCTCATCGATGTCCCCGCCACGTCGAGGCTCGAACTCCTCACGGCCATCGGCGACGTGCTGACCGGCAACGCGCCGTGGACGCCCGTGCTCTCCCCCGAGATGACCCTGCCAGTGCGACCGGAGGCTGCCAGCGGCACGTTCGAGGTCGTGCTGCTCGGGCCAAGCTTGAGCGGCGCACTCTCGCCGATCATGTCGGACTCGCGCTTCGCAACGCGCCTCGACCAGTGGGACGAGATCATCAACGCGAAGACCATGGAGATGTTCCTCGATCAGATGGTGCTCCCCGCCGTGCAAGCGCTCACGCTCGGGCACATCGCTAACGTCGACGCCGCCAAGTTGGCCGCGGCCAAGGCGCGTATCCTCAGGTTGCACGACCCGTACGCGCTCCAACTCGGCCTGTACCTCAAGGCAGGTGGCGCGCGCGGCTACGCCGACGCCCTGCGCTACCTGATCAGCGAGATGGTCGATAACCGGACGTACCGCACGAGCATGCTCGACATCATGTCGGGCGTCATGAATGAGAGCGACCGCCTCAAGGCCAACGCCGAGGCCTTCGAGAAGGGCTTTCAGGCCCGCGCTAGCGCCAGCGCCATCATGGCCGCCCTCGAGACGGCGTTGGTAGGCGGCGATGTCGCCAGGACCATGCACGACCTAGCCTCGACGATCAGCGCCATCAACTGGACTGTCGAAGCGACGCCCGCGCTGTTCGCGCTCGCGCCGGGTCGGGCCACCGTCACGAAGAACTCCCCGTCCGTCAAGTTCACGGCCAGCCCGCGCGGCAAGGTCGAGGGGAACTTCCTGTTCCGGTGGAGCACGAGCGGCAAGTACGGCGCGCTCTCCGACCTGCTGTCGGGCGATCACAAGTCGAGCTTCGTCACCGACTCGAGAGAGGTCTGGTACTTCCACGACGCCCCCGCGCGCATCTCCAACGACGACGTCGACACGGTCACGCTAGAGGTGTTCATGGTGGACGAGGGCGTCAAGACCATCCCTCCCGGCGCCGAGCCGGTAGCGAGGCAGGCGGCGACGGTACGGGGCCTGAAGACCGACCTCGACGCCGACATCGTTGTCACGTACGGGGTGACGACCGACTACGAGTTCTACAAGGGCGCCGCCTGCGTGGAGATGTTCCTGAGGATCCCCTACCAACCGGGTGCCGGCACGTACACAGTCAGCTTCGAAAGGACGCAGGGGGTGGGGGACCCCATGACGCGCAACGACGAACTCCGCACGCGCCCCAACTATTCGTACCAGTTCCGCAACGACGGTTGGCCCGATTTCAAGCCGGACGGCATTCCCACGTGGAAGGGGCCGTGTGTGTTCAAGAACAAGGATGGCGGGTCGGCCATGCCAACGGATCGGTTCGCGCTAGCGTACGACCCCGAGGAACAGATGTACATGTACCGCATCTTCCACTCATTGAGCGGCGACTTCGACGCCTACGTGCGGCACTGGTACGACGTCCTCTCGCCCCCTGCCAAGGTCACCGCGACGTACCGGTAGCGGCGCGCCACGGCTACGAACCTGGCTTAAGCGGGCGCTGTGCCCGGGCACGACTCGCGGGCGCTGTGCCCGGGCACGAAGCGAGGGCACGGCGCCGTCGCGCGGCCAACTGGCACGGCGGGGTGCGCGGTCGCGTCTTGGCGAAAGACGCACCGAACACCCCGCCGCCGGGCAAGGTTGCTTGTCTCCGACCGGCCTAGGCGGCGACTTCCGCCTTCTCTACGAGCTGGACCGAGAAGCTGACCTTCACTTCCTCGCTGACCATCAAGCCGCCCGCCTCGAGCACCTGGTTCCAGGTAAGCCCGAAGTCTGCACGGTTGAACTTGGCGCTGCCCTCGGCGGCCGCGCGCGCGTTGCCCCAGGGATCTTTGACGAAGCCGGTGAACTCCGCGTGGAGAACGACTGGCTTAGTGACGCCGCGGATGGTCAGGTCGCCCTTGACCTCGTACTCGTCGCCCTTGGGGGCGATGGACGTGGAGCGGAAAGTCACGGTCGGGTAGTTGCCGGCGTCGAAGAAGTCGGGGCTGCGCAAGTGGTTGTCGCGGTTCTCGACCCCGGTGGTGATGCTCGCGGCATCGATATCGACCTCGATCGAGGTGGGGATGCCCGCCTCGTCGGCGGTGGCCTTGACGTCGAACTTCGTGAAGTTGCCGCGCACCGTGGCGATGCCGAGGTGACGTACAGAGAACTCGATGCCGCTGTGGGTGGTGTCTAGGACTAGGCTCATGTGAGGCTCCTTATCGAGGCAGCATCATCCCATGTAGCACTCTAGAATGTCAAGTGCCACAACATCCCAAGCACTCAGGGTGCTAGGATACCTCTCATGAGCGCAGAAACCGGCGCCTGGTGCCCCGTCTACAGCTCCATCGAGCTGTTCCAGGAGAAGTGGGTCTTGCATATCGTGCGCGCCCTCCTCGGAGGTCCGCACGGTTTCAACGAGTTGAGCCGCGCGGTGGGCGGCGCCAACACCACCACGCTGTCGCAGCGTCTCGAACACCTAGAGCGCCTAGGCATCGTCGACAAGACCGTCGAGTCGACCATGCCACCTCGCACCCGCTACGAGCTTACCCACGCCGGTCGCGAGCTCGAAGGGATCATCGCCGCCATCGACTCCTGGGCCCGCGCCCACATGCGTCGCTGCCAGGAGCACGGCGCGAGCGGGGTCGCCTTCGGCCCGGAGGAGCGAGTTCCTCACGGCGAGCCCGGGGCTTGGGACGACCACGGCGCTCAACGGGAGCGCGACGCCTGACCGGGTCGGTCGCAGCCTCGAAGCCGTGCTAGAGGTCGTCGGGCTTACCAAACGTTACGGCCGCAACGCGGCGGTTGACGGCCTCGACCTCGTGGCGAGACCGGGCGAGGTGCTCGCGCTCCTCGGCCCCAACGGCGCGGGCAAGACGACAGCCATCCGGTGCGTCACGGGCCTCATCAAGCCGAGCGGCGGCCGCATCCTCATCGGCGGCCACGACGTGGAGCGCGAACCCCTCGCCGCCAAGACCCTCACGGGCTTCGTGCCCGACCGGGCCTGGTTCTACCCGAAGGTCACGGCGCGCGAGCTACTGCGCTATCTGGCGGGCGTCCGGGGCCTCGCAAGCGCCGAGGGCCGCATGGAGGAGCTGCTGGCGCGCTTCCGCCTCACGCGCGCCGCCGATAGCCTCATCGAGACGTTCAGCCACGGCATGCGCCAACGCCTGGCGTTCTGCGCGGCGCTGATCGGCGCGCCGAGGCTCTTCATCGCCGACGAGCCCATGGTCGGGCTCGACGTCCAGGGGCATCGCGACGTCAAGCTCCTCTTCCGGGAGCTCGCGGCCGACGGCCTCGCCGTCATCCTCACCACGCACACGCTGGCCGTCGCCGAGGAGGTCGCCGACCGGATCGCCGTCATCGACCGCGGCAAGCTGGTCGCGCACGGCACCTTGAGGGAGTTGAGGGCGCTGCTCAACCGGTCGGACGAGACCTCGCTCGAGGAGCTCTTCCTGATCCTGACGGAGGCGCAGGGGGAGGACGGAGAGCGGGCACTGGAGCCGAACCGGCGCGGGCGCCAGCGAGCGTGAGCCTCTTCCGCCTGCGCACGCTGGGGGCCCTGCGCTCCCTGGCCGCGCGCCCCGCTTGGCTCGTGGTGGGGTCCCTGATGCTGCTGGGCATCGGGTACGCCATCTTCGCCGGTGTAGCAGCCGGCGTGCGGTGGCTCTACGCCTACCCGCTCGTCGACCGCCTGGCGCCCGCCGTCTTGCAGCGGAGCCTCGAAGGGCTCTTCCTCATGCTGATGGCGGCCGTCCTGTTCAGCGTGCTCGTAGCCAGCATCGGCATCCTCTACGGGAGCGCCGACCTGGAACTGCTGCTCGCCCAGCCGACCAGCCGCGCCCGCGTGTTCGGCATGAAGGTCGTCGAGCTCTTCGTCAACGCCGCCGGCCTACCCCTGCTCTTCACCCTGCCCGTGTTGGCCGGCATCGGTGCCGCACTGGGCGCCGGCGCCGGCTACTACCTGGTTAGCGCCCTCGCGGCCTGCGCCCTTTACGCCCTGCCGGTGGCGGTCGGGGCCGTGCTGGCGCTCGTGCTGGTGCGCGTGGCGCCAGCCGGTCGAGTGCGCGAGGTCGCCACCGCCGCGAGCGTGAGCGTTGCGGCGGTCGGGCTGCTCGGGTTGCGAGCGTTGCGTCCGGAACAGCTCTTCCGCCTGGGCGATCAGGACGCGGACGCCTTCGAGCGCTTCCTGACGTCCTTCGCCAGCCTCGACGCCGGCTGGCTGCCGCCCGCCTGGGCGGCCAACGCGAGCTGGGCCGCCCTGGACGGGCGCTTGCATGTCGGGCTGTTCGTGCTCCTCGCCACTGGCGCGGCCGGGCTGGGGCTCGCTGGGCTACTGGCCCACGTGGCATTCGCGCGCGGCTGGGTGAGGAGCCTCGACGCCAGCCCGGTCGCGCCGCCCAGGCGCCGGACGGCGATCCCGCCATGGGAGCGCGCGCTCGTGAGCCGCCTAGGGGCCGTTGGAGCCGTCATCGCGAAGGACGCGCGCGTGTTCCTGCGCGACGTGCAGCAGTGGAGCCAGCTCATCGTCCTCGTCGCGCTCGCCGGCGTGTACTTCGTGAGCCTCGGGGCCATCCCGGTGCCGACGCAGCAGTTCCGCGACGTCCTTGGCGCCATGAACATCGCGTTCGTCGGGTTCATCGTGGCCGGCATCGCCTTGCGGGTCGCCTACCCGAGCGTCTCGTTCGAGGGCGGCGCGTTCTGGCTCTCCCAGGTGCAGCCCCTCCGCAAGCGGTCCGTCGTGCTCGCGAAGTTCCTCTTCGCCCTGCCGCTGATGCTGATGCTGGCCCTCACCCTCGGCGTGGTGGCGGGCAGGGTGCTCGATACCAGCCCCGTGCTGGCGTTCGGCGCGCCGTTGGCGGCCGCGCTGGGTGCCGTAGCCATCACCGCGCTCGCCGTGGGTCTCGGGGCGGCCAACGCGCGCTTCGAGTTCACGAGCCCGAACGAGCTCGTCATGACGCCGGGCGCGTTCGCCTACATGGCGCTCGCGCTGGCCTACACGGGCGTGGTGACGGTGCTGCTCGCGCGTCCGGCCTGGCTGGTCATCAGCGGGGGCCGGAGCGCGGCCTACTGGTCCACTGGCGAGGGTCTCATAGTGATCGGAGTGCTGGTCGTCTTGACCCTGGGGACCGCGGCCTCGGCGTTGGCTTTCGGGATCAGGCAGCTCAGTCGGACGGAAGCCGGACTGCCTGGGGGTTGAGCTCAGGCCCGTGACCGCTATACCTCATTAACGCGGTAGCGGACGGTGCAGCGGCCCAAAGCCACGTAGAGCTCGGTAGTAAGGTGGTCGCAGGCCGCGGGCGCCCACCGGCACCCGTTCCTGCCAGCCACGGGTCCTGCCGGCTACGATTCCTACCGGCCCCGAACTGCGGCCGCCGTCTTGCAGCCCAGAACCTGACGGCTTAGGGAGGTTCACATGCGACCAATCGCCGTGATCGGTATCGTCCTCATCTTGCTCGGCATCGTCGGCTTCGCCATCAAGAGCATCACCTACACGAAAGACACTACGAAGCTGGACGTCGGTCCGCTGGAAGTGACGGCCTCGGAGAAGCGCACCGTCGACATCCCAGACATCGCCGCTGGCGCGGCGGTCGTAGCCGGCGCGGTGTTGGTGTTCGCGGGCAGGTCGGGTAGGAAATAGAATTCCGCACCGCCCGGGCTAAGCCATCGGCGGTGCGGACCTGTTCTTGGAGCGGGAGACGGGATTCGAACCCGCGACATCTACCTTGGCAAGGTAGTGCTCTACCAGCTGAGCTACTCCCGCGCGTGTTGCATTCTAGCCGCTTGGGCAGCGTATATGGAGCGGTCTGAGGCTCGAGCGCCTCAGACCGTCCCGTCGAAAAATAACCTCCTCGCACTGACCTACTCTTGCAGGGGGCTTCCCCCCAACTACCATCGGCGCTGGCGTGCTTAACTTCCGAGTTCGGAATGGGTTCGGGTGGGTCCACGCCGCCAAGAGCACGAAGAGGAAAGATAGGGACAGGCTATAGAAGGCAAGATCAGGTGTCTTATCTCGGATAAGTCCGAGAAATGGTCAAGTCCTCGACCGATTAGTACTGGTCAGCTAAACACGTT
>JBDZVI010000074.1:0-15614 GCA_040255585.1 Deinococcaceae bacterium | reverse complement strand
GCGCGGGGCGCGCAAGGTGCGCAGGGCGTGGCGGGCGCGCCGGTCGCCGCCCAGGAAACGGGCGAGCTCGGCGTGGCTGCCGTCGCCAAGACCACCCTGGCAAGGGTGATCGGTAGGGGCGGCAAGAAGCGCGCTTGAGAGGCCGCTACCTGCTCGCGGTCGGGCTGGGCCTCCTCTTGGGGATAGCCTTGACTCAGTGGGGCGCGACCCTCATGCGCGTGCACGGCGCGAGCATGGAACCCACCCTCGAAGACGGGGAGTGGGTCCTCGTGGTCCGCGAGCCCCTCGCGCACTTGCTCGGCGGCATGGGAAGTCGAGCGGAGCCGGGCACCGTGGTGGTCGTCGCCGACCCCGCGCCGGCTCGCGCCGGTTCCGCCGCTGCGCGACTCCCCTCCCCCTTGGCCGGGCTCTTCGCGAAGCTGCTCGTCAAGCGCGTGGCGGCCGTCGGCGGCCAAGTCGTGGCGTTGGTCGACGGGAAGGTGGAGGTGGACGGCGCGGTGTCGCCGGAGCCGTGGCTCGACGGCGTGCCGAGCGCCCATGTCTCCTACCCGGCCGTCCGGGTGCCCCCTGGAACGGTCTTCCTGCTCGGCGACAACCGGCTGCCGCTGGCCAGTCGCGACTCCAGGCAGTTCGGCCCCCTGGGCACGACCTCCCTACGCGGCCGCGTGGTCGCCCACGTGAGGTGGCCGGTGGCGCGTGGAGCGTGGCGGTGGCCGGTGGCGCAGGTGCGGTGAGGGTACCGCGGAGCCGGGGCTCAGCCGGCCAGCGAGCCGTCGAGCCCTAGTTCCGCCGCGCGCGCCTGCATGGCGCTCAGCACGAACTGCATGTGCTCGTCGAGATCGATGCCCAGCTCTGTGGCGCCCTGGCGCACGTCGTCGCGGTTGACGCCCCGCGCGAACGCCTTGTCCTTCAGCTTCTTCTTCAGGCTCGAGAGCCCTAGACCAGCGATGTCCTTGTCCGGCCGCACGAGGACGGCGGCGGTGATGAGACCCGTCAGCTCGTCGCAGGCGAACAGCGCCTTGGCCAGCAGCGTCTCGCGCTTCACGCCCGTGACCTCGCCGGCGTGGCCGAGGATCGCATCCAGGATCAGGCGCGGGTAGCCCCTCGACTCGAGTTCCCGTACGCCGACGAACGGATGCCCATCCACCCCGACTTTCGGGTAGCGCTCGTAATCGAAGTCGTGCAGCAGGGCGGCCACCGCCCATGGCCCCCGCGGCTCGCCGTACTTGTCGGCGTACGCGGTCACGGCGGCTTCCACGGCCAGCATGTGCTTGCGCAAGCTCTCCGAAGGCGTCCACTCTTCCATGAGGCGCAGCGCCTCTTCACGTGTCGGCTCCATGCGGGAGTTTAACGCGACCGCCGGACCGGTGCCCGAGGTGCCTGGCTATACTCCGGCATGTCAGCCGAGATCATTCGCACGCCCGACGTGACGGCAACGGCCCTGCCGCTGGTGGTGGACGGCCTGCGGAGCGCCGTGGCGCTGCGTGGGCGCGCCAGCCTCGTGCTGGCGGGCGGCTCCACGCCACTGCCCCTCTACCGGGAACTCGCTGGGGTCGACCTGCCGTGGGAGCGCGTCCACTTCGTCTGGGGCGACGAGCGCCGCGTGAGCGTCACCGACTCGCGCAGCAACGCCCGCTCGGCGTTGGAGGCGCTGATCGACGGCCTTGACGTGCCCGAGGAGCACGTGCACCTCTGGCCGCGACTGCCTAGCGGCGAGGCCGCCGCCGCGGCCTACCAGGGCGAGCTCGAGGCGGCCCTCGGCCCCGAGCCCGTGTTCGACGTGACCATCCTCGGCCTCGGCGACGACGGGCACACGGCCAGCCTCTTCCCCCATACGGGCGCGGCGCTCTCCGGGGCCTTCGCCTTGGCCACCACCGCGCCGAGCGGCGTGGCGGTGGCCGAGCGCCTCTCCCTGGGCGCCAGGACGCTGAGCCGCAGCCGACTCGTGCTGTTCCTCGTGCAGGGCGCTACCAAGGCGGCGGCCTTCGCGGCGACGTTCGGACCGACAGCGCCGGACGTGGCCGTCCGTCCGCCGTGGACGGTTGAGGTCTCGGCGGAGCTGGCCTCGGTGGTCGACGCCCACCCGGCGCTGGCCATCTCGGCCCTTGGGCGGCTCGTCGTCGTGACGGATCTGGACCTGCCGCGAACGCTCAAGCCCACTTGATCGCGTGCGCATCGAACGGTGAGCTCAGCAGCGGGTTCGTAGCCACGACGCGCGCGCCGTAGACGAGCCTGCCCGACAGCTTGGGTTTGAAGCGCGCCGTGTAGGCCTGGGTGCCGTCCTGGGTGCCGTCGCCCCGCGCCCGCATCGCGACGCGCTCGAGACGCTCCTCCAGGCCGTCGCCTTCGCGGCTGTACACGACCTCGACGATCACGTCCTCCGGCGCGAGGGAGCCGAGGTTCAGTTCAGCGCTCAGCTCCACCTCGTCGCCGATCCTGAGCGGCGCCTCGGTGAGCGGGCTGGCCGTGAACCGCACGTTGTGCCACTCGTCGCGTACTTTCTTGAGCCAGTCGGCGAGTTCGGTGGCCTTGCGGTACCCGTCGGCGCTCAGCGTGGCGCCGCGCTCGCTGGCCGGCGCGTAGTAGCTCTCGACGTACTCACGCACCATGCGCTGGGCGTTGAAGCGCGGCGAGATGGTCGCGATCGCCTTGGCGGCCCTGCGCATCCAGGCCTCGGGCACCCCGTCGGCGTCGCGTCGGTAGTACAGCGGGACGACCTCGCGCTCGAGAAGGTCGTAGAGGGCGTCGGCGTCCGCAGCGTCGGAGCGCGCGTCGTCCTGGTAGGTCCGGCCCGTGCCGATGGCCCAGCCGTTGGTGCCGTCGAAACCTTCCGGCCACCAGCCGTCGAGGATGGACAGGTTCAGCACGCCGTTCATGGCCGCCTTCATCCCGCTCGTGCCCGACGCCTCGAGGGGGCGGCGCGGGTTGTTGAGCCACACGTCGACACCGCGCGTCAACGCGCGTCCTATCGCCATGTCGTAGTCCTCGACGAAGAGGACCCTGCCCTGGAAGCGCGGGTCGTGCGAGAGGTTGTGGATGCGCGCGATGAGCTGCTGGCCCTCGGCGTCGGCCGGATGGGCCTTGCCGGCGAACACGAGCTGCACCGGCTGCTCGGAGCTGTTCATGATGGCGGCCAGGCGGTCGAGGTCGGAGAAGATCAGCGTGGCGCGCTTGTAGCTCGCGAAGCGGCGGGCGAAGCCGATCGTGAGCGCGTCGGGGTCGAAGAGCGTGCTCGAGTCGTGCAGCGTCGTCGGGCTCGCCTCGTGGCGGCTCAGCTGGCTCAGGAGGCGCCTGCGCAGGAAGCGCACGCTGCGCGCCTTCATCTGCCGTCTTACCTGCCATAGCCGGGCGGCAGCGACGGAGTCGAACGCGCGCCAGGCGTCGGGGTCATCGGTACGCTCACGCCAATCGGGTCCTATGACGTCGCCGATCAGGTCGATGACCTCGGGCGCCGTCCAGGTGGCGATGTGCACGCCGTTGGTCACATGACCGATCGGTACCTCGGCCACCGGCACGCCTTCCCAAAGCCGCGACCAGATGTGCCTACTCGTGTCGCCATGCAGCGCGGCGACGCCGTTGCGTCCGGTGGAGAAGCGGATGGCGAGCGCCGGCATGCTGAACACGGGCCCCCAACCGAGGTCGACCCCGCCGAGATCGTGGAACTCCGCCTGCGAGAGGCGCAGTCCGTCGTAGAACCTGCCGAAGCCCTGGTCGACGAGGTCGAAGCCGAAGGCGTCGTTGCCCGCCGCGATCGGGGTATGGACGGTGAACACCGTCGCAGCCGACACGCCCGCACGCGCCGCCGGGAACGGCAGACCCGCCGCGACGAGCTCGCGGCACCGCTCGAGCACGGAGAACGCCGAGTGGCCCTCGTTCATGTGCCAGGCGGTGGGTTGAACGTCCAGGGCGCGCAGCATGCGTACCCCGCCGATCCCGAGGATCATCTCCTGGGCGACGCGGGTGCGCTGATCGCCCCCGTAGAGGCGGTAGAGCAGCTTGCGATCGGCCGGTTCGTTGCCTGGCATGTCGACGTCGAGGAGCAGGACCCGAACACGCCCGACGCGCACTTCCCACGCCTGGATGAGCACGTTGCGACCGAAGATCTCGACGCTCACGACGGTCCGCTCGCCGGCCGCGTTCTGGGCGGGCCGGAACGGGAGGGCCGCGGGGCTGGAGCGTAGGTAGACCGCCTCCTGGCGTCCGTCCGGTCCCACGCGCTGATGGAAGTAGCCCTCGGGGTAGTAGAGGCCCACCGCTACCAGGGGGACGCCGAGGTCGGACGCGGCCTTCGTATGGTCGCCGGCCAGCACGCCGAGGCCGCCGGAGTAGAGCGCGATGGCCTCGCTCCAGCCGTACTCGGCGCAGAGGTAGGCGTACAGGTGGTCCCGTTGGGCGCCGTCCCCGACGGCCGAGTCATACCAGCTCCTGCCGGCCAGGTAGGCGTCGTAGCGCGCCATGACGGCCGTGTACTCGGCCAGATAATCCGGGTCAAGCGCGGCGGCGGCGAGGCGCTCTTGGGCGATGTCGCGGAGCATGGCTACCGGGTTGTGCCCGCAAGCTTCCCACAGCCCGACGTCGAGCCGGCGGAAGATGCGGCGGGCGTCGGAACGCCAACTCCAATAGAGGTCGTTGGCGAGCTCTTCTAGGCGCGCCAGTGGTACGGGCAGTCTGGGAAGTAGTGTCAGTCGGCCGAGGATGTTCATGTCAGGGTTACTCGCTTCGCGTCAGGTCGGGCGCCGCGGGCAGGCGCGCCGGGCAGGCGGGCCGCGCCGGCGCCCAGGGCCACCAGGGCGGACAGCCGCCATCGGCGGACGCCGCTAGGGGCGGAACGGCAGTGTAACACCGCGACACGGCTCCCACGGGTTAGCGTCTGGCATGCGAACCGCCCTGCGTCCACGCGAGGCCGTCCTCGCCCTCGCCTTGCTGGCCTGCGCCGCCACGGCCGGCGCCCAAGGCGCCAGGTTCTGGTTGGGCGCGCTCTCCCCTTCCGACACTCCGACCAAGGCGTCCTTCGGCGTCCGGTTCGAGGGCATGCGCCTCGAAGGCGGCACCGTGACGCTCGACCTGCGGTACGCGGGCGTTCCTCAGGTCGGCCTCGGCCTGAGCACGAGCCGCGCCTTCGGTCCGCTCGGCAACATCGTCCTCGACGCGTGGGGCGCGCTGCGTGTTGGCGGCCAGGCGGAGGCCCGGATCGGAGCGCGTGGCGTGCTCGGCCCGGTCGCTGTGCGCCTCGCGCTCCTCGGGTTCGGCCCTGAGAGGCTGCTCGCGCAGGAGGCGTTGTCCGCCTCCGATCGCCCCGACCTGGCCGGCCCGGCCTTCGGCGTGCAGGCCGGCCTGACGTGGCGGCCAGACCGCAACCTGGTGCTCGAGGCGGCCCCGGAGGTGTACCTGGCCGGGGGCGTGAGCCTGCGCGGCGAAGCGCGGGTACGGTGGCTACGCGCGCTCGGCGACGACGAGCTCTTCGCCGTGGTCCTTGGCTACGCGCCGCCCGGTCTCGCGGCGGCCTCCGGGGGCGCCGGGGTCGGGCTGACGCTGACGCGGGGCAGGGCTCCGGACTGGACGTTCGTTGCCCTCGTGGGGGTCTCGCCCGGCGGCGTCGGCGTAGGCGGGCGGGTCAGCCTCGCGGAGGACGTCGGCACCGCGCGCGTCGCCATCGACGTGGCCTACGAGCCGTTCCGCCTCGACTTGCGGCCTCTGCGCGTGCACGCGAGCGGCAGCGCGCCGGCGTTCACGGGCGGTACCTGGGAAGTCGCGTTCGACCTCGGAAGCGACCTGGGGGTTCACGCCCCCCTGCGAACGATCGGCGGCACCGCCTACGCCGCCTCGCTGGGGCTGACACTGCCGTTGCCAGGTGGACGCTAACCACGCGCCACGGTCGCCCCTACCGGGCGCTCGAGCGCGCGGGGCTCAGCCGTCGCCGAGCGGGATCAGCTCGCCGGTGAGCAGGTCCAACCGGTACACGCCGTGCTCGGGCACCGCCCGGAGGTAGGTGCGCGACTCTCTGGCCTCGCGCAGCTCGAACGTGCGCAGGCCGGGCTTGATGCCGCGCGCGTAAGCACCGGGTTGCAGGGCGCCGTCGACGTAGACGAGGACCTCCCGACGCTCCTCCCAGAAGACCAACGGGTCGGCGGCAGGCGTCAGTTCGCGGTCGACGCGCGTGACGCGGTAGTTGCGTACCAGCACGTCCAACTGCTCGTCCTGGAAGCCCTCGCGCGTGAGCGTGAGCCGGTGGGTGCCGGGCAGGGCCGCGACGGTAAGCGGACTCCTGCCCACCTCCACGCCGTCGAGGAAGACGTGCGCCCGCGGGTTGGCGATGACCTGGATGCTGCCGCCCGAGATGGCCGTGAGGACGACGTGCACGAACGCCGTATCGGCCGAACGCAGCTCGACCATGCGGACGTCCGGTAGGAAGCCCTCCTTGCGCACCTCGAGCTGGTAGCGCCCCGGCACGACCATGGCGACGTCGAGGTGGCTGGTCCTGCCCAAGGCGACCCCATCGAGGAACACCTGGGCGTCGCTAGGCTCGCTCGAAACGAACAGCCCGGCGTCGCCCCTTTGCAGGTCGACGATGGCGCTCGTGAACGTCGCGACCGCCGCGGCGAGTTGGGCTATCGCCGTGCGCTGGTCGTCGGGGTCGAGCGGCAGGCTGATCAGGTCGGTGGCCCGGTCGCGTTCAGAGTCGACCACGATCATATTGACGGCGTAGACGTCGTCGCCGGAGGCGCTGGAGCGTGCCACCTCGCCGCTGACGGCGTAGCGGGTCTGATCGAGCTCGGCTATCAGCATGGCGAACTCGGGCTCGAGGCTGCCGGCGATGCCCGGGGTGATCAGTTCGCCGTTCCGCACCTCTAGGCCCGTGGCCGCCCCGACGGCCGAGCGGAACGCCGGCATGAAGCTACGCACCAACGCGTCGGGGACGTCGCCGCGCGTGCCGAACGTCGGCACGGAAACCTGCGCATGTGCCAAGGTGAACAAGCACGCAAGTAGCACGACGCCCCATCTGAGCAGGGGGGAGAGACGACGCGGCCGGCGCACACAGCAAGTATAGCCGCAAGCGCGCTCTTTCTCTTGAGGCGTCGGGGCGCACGGTAGGCCGACTGGCGGGCGTGACGCACCGGGCGACCCGGCCCTCGGGCGCGGCCACCGGATGGGGGGCGGGCGGAACCCGCCCTGGTATCGTTGCCCCCATGCGGTACCTAGTGCTGAGCGACGTCCACGCCAATCTCCCGGCGCTGGAGGCCGTTACCACACACGCGAAGAAGCAAGGCTACGACCATGTGATGTTCCTCGGCGACGCCGTCGGCTACTACCCCCACGCCGAAGAGGTCGTCCAGCGCCTGATCGCCCTCGAACCGACCGTCCGCATCCTCGGCAACCACGACTCGGCCCTGCTGGAACTGGTCAACGGCGACACGGGCGACCATTGGGCCGCGGGGGTCGTGATGAACGTCCTGGAGCGCCAACTCGTCACGTTGAGCGGCGACTCCCTCAGGTTCCTGAACGCCCTGGTGCCGCGCCACTCTCAACGCGGCTTCGAGGCGGCCCACGGCGCGCTCGCCCAGCAGTGGGACTACCTGTCGACGGTTACGGTCGCTCAGACGAACGTGGGGCTGATGACGGAGAGGGTCCTGTTCGTCGGTCATACGCACGTGCCTAAGGTGTTCGCGACCGTGACGAAGGGTCCGCAGGAACTCTGGCGCACGGTGACGTTCAAGGAGGCGAGCAGCTCGACCTACCGCGTACCGCCCCTCGCTCGCGTGATCGCCAACCCCGGCGCCGTCGGCCAGCCGCGCGACCAGATCCCGCTGGCGTCATACATGCTCTTCGATGTCGCATCCAACTCCCTTCAGCACCACAGGGTCGCTTACGACATCAAGTCGGTTCAGGCCGACGTCATCGCGGCCGGTTATCCCGAGGTCCTGGCCACACGGCTGGAGACGGGCAGGTGAGCTTCGCCGCCGCTGGGCAGACCGGTGGGACGCCCACGGAGGAGTCCCGGCTCGTGCATGGCCTCTCCCCCTTCGGTCAGGAGCCGGCGCTCACCGTGCTTAGGCGTCTTCACGGGTCGCCCGCAGGCCCGCGCAGCCTCCTCCTCGCCGGACCGGAGCGTGTCGGCAGGCGTCAGGCGGCGAGGTGGCTCTGCGCGCTCGCGAACTGCTCGGCCGGGGAGCTGGAAGCGCGCCCGTGCGGCGTGTGCGAGAGCTGTCGGCTGGCGCTGGCGGGGGTGCACCCGGACCTCAAGGAGGTCGGGCCGGCGACAACGACGGAGGCGGGCCGCGCGAAACGCAACCTCGAGATCAGGATCGACCAGCTGGTGCCGCGCGAGGGCGGCGACCCCGAGCCGCTCGCGCCATGGCTCCTGACCCGCCCGCGCTACCGGGCACGCGTCGGCCTGATCGACCATGCCGAGGCCCTCAACGCGTCGGCCGCCAACGCGTTCCTCAAGGTCCTCGAGGAGCCGCCGTCGTGGGCGCTCATCGTACTCGTGGCGGCCGGGCCGGAGGCGCTCCTCCCCACCGTGGCGTCGCGCTGCGTGACCGTGCGGTTCGCGGCCGTCGACGCCGTGCTCGCGCGACTGGGCGAGGCGGGGGCGCCGCTCCCGCCGGACGTGTTGGCCGGCCACCCAGCCGTCCGCCTTGGGCAACCGGGGGCGCTCCTGCGCGCTGCCGAGGACGTCGACGCCACTACCGCGGCCAGGCTCGCGATGGAAGGGTTCCTGGCGGGTCTCGCCGGCGACATGTTGACCGCTATGCAGGCCGCCGAGACGCTCGCCAAGGCCGTGACGGCGAACATGGAAGCCGGAAACGAGCCCGGTCCGCTCGGCTGGCTGCGTGAGGCTCTCCGGTCGTTGCCGGCAGGGTCCTACGCCGCGGCGCTAGATGCGATCGACGACTGCGAACGCGCGGTCGCGGCGTACGCCCAAGTGCCGCTCGCCTGTTCGGTGCTGGCTCTCAGGCTGCGCGGCATCGGAGTCGGCTCGGGCGGCTGACGCGACCGGCGGCTTAGGCGCCGCGCATGCGCGTGATCTCGCTCGCGGGATACTCACCGAAGCCGCCCTCGTCGGTCCGCAGCTCCACCGTGCCCTTGAGCGGGTTGAGCTTGACGACGCGGCCGCACGTGCCGCTGCCGTCGTGGCAAGCCTTCGCGCCCTTACGAGGTAAGCCCTTCAGAAGGTCCCTGTACATGTCGTGCTCGTACTGGAGGCAGCACATCAACCGACCGCACGGTCCGCTTATCTTCTCCGGGTTCAGGGGGAGCTGTTGGTCGCGCGCCATCCTGATGCTCACGGCGTTGAAGCTCTGCAGCCAAGTGCTCGAGCAGGTCCCGTCGCCGCAGACGCCCAGGGCGCCCAGCATCCGGGCCTGGTCGCGCGGGCCGACGTTAGCGAACTCGATGCGCGCCTCGGTGTGCTCGACGAGCTCCTGCGCGAGCACGCGCAGGGGCGCCTGCCGCTCGCTCGTGTAGCTGACCACTAGGAGCGTCTCGTCGATGTTGAACTCCAAGGCCACGATCTTCACGTCCGGGTCGACCTGGCGGGCCCGCGCCTTGAGGAGCCACTTGAGGTCCTCGGCCTTGGCCTTCAACTCCTCGAAGCGCTGCAGGTCCTCCTCGACGGCGTCCCTCACGTAGTGACCCTGGGGCTTGGCGACCTCGCACACGCTCGTGCGCACCCGGCCGAGTTCCAGGCCGCGTCGCGTCGTGACGACGCAACGCGTGCCTACGGACGGGGCGCTCGGCGGCGCCTCGAGGTAGTGGATCTTCGGACCGTTGTCGAACTTGATACCGATGCACTCCGGCATGGTGAAGGCTCCTTCTGACACCCCTTGGCGCGGCGGCTTGCTCGGGGCCTCAGGCAGCGCGGGACGCCCATCGGGGTTCGGCCATTCTACGCGTCAGCGGCACGCCGCGTCGGCTTCGAGGAGCCTTGGCTGCGCGACGGGGGCGAAACTCCGCCGATGCTCGGGGGTCGGTCCACGCAGCGCAAGGGCGCGCAGGTGGCTCGCCACCCCGTAGCCCTTGTGCTTCTCGAGTCCGTACCCGGGGTAGCGCCTCGCCAGCTCGGCCATGTGGGCGTCGCGTGTCGTCTTGGCGAGGATGCTGGCGGCGGCCACCTGGTAGCTCTTGGCGTCGGCCGCGGCCACGGCCACGGTCGGCAGGGCGGTCGGGAGCTTGAGATAGTCGGTGACCAAGGCGTCCGGCGCGACCGCGAGGGCGGCGACGGCGCGCAGGGCAGCGAGCTTCGTGGCCTGCAGGACGTTCACCTTGTCGACCTCGCCTGCCTCGGCGAACGCCACCGCGTAGGCGATGGCCTCGGAGCGCACGCGCTCGGCGAGTTCCTCGCGCCGCCCGGCGCTCAGGGTCTTCGAGTCGCGGTACGGGTAGTCGCGTCCGGGGGGGAGGATCACCGCCCCGACCACCACCGGTCCGCAGATGGCGCCTCGGCCGGCCTCGTCGACCCCGGCGACGAGCCGGGCCTCCTTGGCCCAGAGCAGTCCCTCGAGCTCCCAGTTGGGCTCTGGCCGCATCGCCTAGGCCCCGCCCACCACCGTTGGCACGCGCTCCGGCAAGGTGAAGTAGAACGTACTGCCGCGCCCGACCTTGGACTCCACCCAGATGCGGCCGCCATGCTTCTCGACGGCGAGCTTGCAGAACGTCAGGCCCATCCCCGTGTCGTAACGGTCGTGGATGGTGTGGCGCGACTGCTCGAAGGCGTTGAAGATCCGCTTCTGGTCGCTCTCCGGGATGCCCTCGCCGTCGTCGCGGACGCTCAGGACGATGTTGCCGTCCTTGCTCCAGGCCCGGAAGTCGATGTAGCCACCGCGCCGCGTGTGCTTGATGGCGTTGGCCATGAGGTTGGCCAGGATGCGCCTGAGGAGCTTCGGGTCGCCGAAGACATGCTCCGCCTCCGGCCGCACGAGGAAGCCGAAGTTGCGGTCGCGGGGGCCGCCGCTTACGTCGGCCAGCGCGGCCTTAGCCAACTCGGTGAGGCTCGCGATCGCCTCCGGCTGATAGGGCATGTGCCCTTCCTTCATCCTGCGGACGTCTAGGATGTTGGCCGCGAGGTTGAGGAGGTGATGGGACTCGATCTGAGCCATCTTGAGCAGCTCCTCGACGTCGTGATCCCCGCCCTGGCCGCGCAGCATCTCGAGGCTGTGTTCCAGCAGGCCCATGACGCTCGATATCGGGCTCTTCAGGTCGTGCACGAGCATGTGGATGAGGTCGTCCTTCATCCGCTCGCTCTCCTTGTACGCCTGCTCGAACCGCCTGGCTCCCTCGAACGCCTTGCGCATGGCGCCCTCGGCCCTTCGGCGTTCCAGCAGCCTGCCCAGGTAGGCCTTGACGAGTTCCGGGCGCGTCGGCAACGTGATGTAGGCGTCCGCGCCGCCCTCCAGCACGCGGGTCTGAAGCTCGGGCGTGCCCGGTCCGAGGTACAGGAACGGGACGTCCTCGAAGCCCTTGCGGCGCCTTAGGAGGGTGACCAGCTCCAGCGAAGGCACCCGCTCGGTCAGGCCGTGATCCAGGAGGAGCGCGTCGGGAACGTTCGCCCCGCGCGTGTGGTACAGGAGCTGCTCGACGTCGGTGAACACCTGACCGCCGAGCCCGACGCTCTCGACCACGGGAAGGAAGCCCCTGGCGCGGGCCTCGCTTGTCATGGCGATGAGGGCGTAGGGCGCCGCTGGCGCAGGGTCGGGCACGTCAGCATCTTACCAGCGACCAAACGGGCCTCCGGCCTTACGCGTCGGTGATGAACCCCCGATTAAGGGTGCCTGGGCCATGCCTACCCGACCTGGTCGGGGACGGGCCGGAGTGGGCCCTGTCGCCTCCTGATCACCGGTGTCCGCGGGCGATGACCGGTGCGTATGGGCGGCCGACCCGTCACGACCTTGGCGGCATGCCGACGCCTGCTACCATGCCCAGACGGTCATGGGCTCTTCAGAAACGGGCAACGGGAATCGGGTACTGGCAGTCCGACACTGGGGATCGGGCAACGGGCGCATGTTGCGTTGGGCACGGGTAACGGGCACTCGGTGATGGGCGACCGGTGATGGATTCGCAGTACTGGACGGTGCTGGCGACCGGGTTCGCAGCGCTCGAGACGGCGCTGGGAGGCTTACGCTTCGCCCACCCCTGGCTGCTCCTCGCGACGGCGCCGCTCCTGCTCTTCGCCTACCTCTGGCGGCGCGAAGGCTGGTGGTTGCGCGCCCTCGCGCTCTGCGCTTGCATGGTCGCCCTGGCGCAGCCCTGGCTGAGCGCGCCGGGCGGACACCTTGGCGTCCTCGTCGACGTGTCCGACTCCGTCGGCGTCTCCGCGCTCACGGCGGCGCGCGCCCTCGACCTGACCGCGAGCCCTGGCGACGTCCGGTACGCGTACGTCGCGGCGGACACCGTGAGGGTCGACGGCCTCGGCGCCAGGGTGCCGGCCACCATGCGGACCGATGCCACGGACTTGGCGCGCGCGCTGCAGGTGGCGGTCGCGAACGGCGCCACGCGCATCGTGCTCGTCTCGGACGGGGTCACGCCGGAGGCGGCGCTGCTCGGCGCCTTGCCGTCCGTGCCCGTCGATGTCCTGCCGGTCGCGCCGCTCGAGGACGTCCGCGTGGTCGAGCTCCTCCTCCCCCAGCGCGCGGCGCCGGGACAACGCGTGGAGGGCACCGCGGTCGTGCGCGCCGACCGACCCACGTCGGCCGCCCTGCGGGTCGCCCTCGATCGCGACACGGTCACGGAACGGACCGTCGAGTTGAGCCGGGGCGAGAACGCCTTGACTTTCTCGTTCCGTGTGCCGACCACGGGCACGAGCGCCGCCGGAGCCGCCAACGTGGCGGTCGAGCTGTCGGTGCCCTTCGAGCAGCCCCGCTCGAACGACTCCGCGGACGCGGTCATCGTCGTCCAGAGCCGCCCACCCGTGTTGGTCATCGACGATGACGCCACGGCCGAGCTGCTTCGCCTCCAAGGTTTCGACGTCGTTCGAGCCGGACCGGAGGCGTTGACCCTGCCGCTCGCGTACAGCGCCGTGGTGGTGCGCGGCTCCTCCGGCCAGTTCAGCCAGACCCAGCTCGCGCTGCTCGCCCAATACGTCCGCGACGGCGGTGGCCTGCTCATGACGGGGGGCCCGGAGTCGTTCGGCTTCGGCGCCTGGTACCGCACCCCCGTCGAGGACGTACTACCGGTGACCACGGACCTTCGCACCGAGGTCTCCCTCCCGCTCGTCGCGCTGGTCATGGTGATCGATCGCTCCCAGTCCATGGCGACCGGCAGGCCGGCGAAGATCGACCTGGCGAAGGACGGGGCGGCGCAGGTCGTCGACCTGGCCTACGAACAGGACCTGCTCGGTCTGATCGCGTTCTCCGACGGGCCGGGCACGCGCTGGGTCTTCCAGCTAAGGCAGGCGACCGAGCGGGGCAAGCGCGAGATGGCCGCCGGCATCTACTCGCTCGACACGGGCGGGGGCACGGTCCTGGCACCCGCCTACCGCCAGGCTATCGACGCCCTCGACGCGGTCGAGGCGTCCGTCAAGCACGTCATCATCCTCTCGGACGGCCAGCTCTACGACCAGGGACCCTTCGGAGCGGCGGGCACGGACTTCGCGGCCATGGCCGCGGACGCTTTGGCGGCGGGCATAACCAGCTCGACCATAGCCATCGGCGACGCGGCCGACTTCCAGCGGCTGGCCGAGATCGCGGCGGCTGGCGGCGGGCGCTACTACGCCGCGCGCGACGCGAGCAACCTCCCGCGCATCTTCACCAGCGAGGCGCTGACGGCGACGCGCGCGCTGCTCGTGGACGAGCCGACCGCGCCGGGCGGCAGACCGAACCCGTTGTACGCCTTCCCGACCGAGCTTCCGCCGGTCTCGGCGTACGTGGCCACCAGCCTCAAGTCGGACGCGCAACTCCTGCTGGTCGGCCGGTCGGACGAGCCGATCCTCGCCACCTACCGCTCCGGCCTCGGTCGCAGCGCGGCCCTCACCACCGACCTCAACGGTTGGGCGGGGCAACTGGGCGACTGGCAGGAGCTGCCGGGTGTGGTCGCCACGGTGGTGCGGTGGCTGCAGGCCCGCCCAGGCGGCATGACCGCGACGGCGGAGCGGCAGGGCAACTCCGTTTCCATCACGCTCGACGCGGTCCGTGACGGGGTCTACGTCAACGACCTGCGCGCGGACGCCCGCTTCGGCACGTCCAGCACCACGCTCGAGCAGGTGGCGCCCGGCCGCTACCAGGGCACCCTCCCTTGGAACGGCGACGCCGGGCCCGACGTCGTGGTGGCGGTCGGCAACGAGCTCGTGGCTCGCACGCGGGTCTCGGGACCGGATCCGGAGTACGCCGACGTCGACGGGGCGGCGCTGCTCTCGAGCGTCGCCAGGCGCACGGGCGGCGAGACCGTCGACCCGGAGACGTACAGGCCCGCGCTCGGGGCGGTGCGGCGCTCGGTCTGGCAGTGGCCGGTCGGCGCTGCGCTGGCGCTCTTCGTGCTCGAGCTCGCGTTGCGCCGCCTTGGCCCACGGGCCAGGGGCGCCGAGAGCGCCGCACCCCGATCCGGAACCGCGCCCTGATCCGGCGCTTCGGGTCTGGCTCAGTCGCCGTCTTCGCCGTCGAGCCCATCGGCGGTCGGGCCGCCAGGCTCCGCCGGCGCCTCGAACGGCGCGTCGACGTCGACCTTCATGACCTCGCGCAGCACCGCCGTGGCGTACGCGCCCTTCGGGAGGTCGAAACCGAGCGTGAGCGCGGTTCCGGCCTGGGAGACCGACGTGCCGGACAGTAGGACGCGTGTCGGGCGCCTATCGCCGCGCCGCGAGCCGAACTGCGCCCAGCGGAGGCCGTAACGCTCCAGGATCAGGCTCTCGACCTCGCCGGCCGTCGCTTCCGACGGCTTCACCTTGCGCCCGTGGAGGGGCAGCGTTGCGCTGATCTCCAGGCGCCGCGCGCGCGGGGCCTCGACCGCCTCGTCCGCGACGAGGAAGGTACCGCCGGTGTCGTGCTTGCGGGCCCAGTCGCCGGCGACGACGGTGGTGTACCAGCCGCGCCCGATGCGCTCCGAGAGCATGGCGTTGAAGAGGAGCGACTGCAGGGCGGAGACGAAGAAGCGCTGCAGGTAGTGGCCGCCCGGAACGCGCTCGCCGCGCACCACCCTGAGACCGTCGTAGGCGTTGCCGCCGAAACGGCCGAAGCGTTGCGGACCGAACCAGTTGGGGGATCCGAGCTCCGCTAGGCTGGCGAGGACGGCCCCGGCACGCTCCGAGGCGCCAGCGTCGACCCCCTGTACGGTCACCTCGAAACGGTTGCCACGCAGGTGACCGATCCCGAGCTTGTTGCGGTGGTAGCTCTCCTCGAGCAGTCGCACGCCGGGCAGCGCGAGCAACTCGCTAACGGCCTCGGTGTAGCGCTTTGGGAGCGACAACCACTGCACCGTGACGGCCGCCTTGTCCTTGAGGCCCGCCACCCCGATGGCGTTCTGCTCGACGCCGGCGCGCCTGAGCGCCAGCACGAGGTCGCGCGTGGTCAGGTCGCGCTTCTCGATGAGCAGGTAACGGTGCGACCCGGAGCCTTCCGGCAGGTAGGCGGGCAGCTCCGTGACCCGGAAGTCCTCCGGCGCGGCGCGTATGGAACCGCCGCTGCCGG
>JBDZVI010000149.1:0-2881 GCA_040255585.1 Deinococcaceae bacterium | reverse complement strand
GTGATGTCCGTCTCCGGCGCCGCGTAGACGATCAGCCCCGTGTCGTGCGCGCGCTGGTAGTCGAAGACCATCTCGATGCCGAGCGACTGGGCGGCCTTGGCGACGGCGGCCGTCACCTCGTCGATGGCCGGCTGGGCGAGCTCGGTCAGCTCGGAGTCGTAGCGCGTGCGCAGCGCGTCTAGCGTCACGACGCGGACGTTGAGGAGCTCCTGCTCCTCCGGCGTCAGCTCGCGCGTGCCGGCCAGCTGGGCCAGCTCGTTCACCTGCGCGGTCAAGGTCCCGAGCTCGTCCTGGGCGCGCTGGTTCAGCTCCTGGATCTGCGGGAAGAGCGGGTGCAGGCTCATCAGGTACTGCGAGTCGACGTAGCCGACCTTCATCGTCGCGCCGTCAGCGGACTGGGCGGAGGCGGTGGCGAGCGCGGCCACGAGGCCCAACGCCACGATCAGCGCGAGCGGCCGCACGCGCCTCGGCCGTGACAGCGACGGCGACGACGGCCGCCTCGTCGTGCCGGCACTCGCGTCGGTCATCGTGCCGGTCCGCGCGCCGCCTCTTGCACCACCTCTTGCACCACTTCTCGCGCCGCTCCTCGCGGCCTCCTTCGCGTCGTAACCAGACGCGGCTGCCGTAACGTTTTCCATGGGTCTCCTCCATCCGTCGTGCACGGGTCTTCTTAGCGACGGTTCACGATATGCAACGCCCAGTATGAGCAGACGGGTTTGAGGGGACGGTGAGCGGGCAGACATGACAGACGCGGCTCCCAGGACCTCCGCCTGCTTGCCCACCGGAGCAGCGGCCGCCCCGACCACGCGCGGGTGTTCGACGCGCTCGGCGAGCCCGGGCGGCGCGCCATCGTCGATCAGCTCAGTCGCGGCGGTGCTGGAGCACGTCCAGGTGCTGAACGAGGAGTAGGCGCTCTCGTGCGTGCGAATGCCGGCGCATCACCACAACACCTTCACGTCGTAGAGCCGCAACGCAGGGTCGCGTGACACGAGCGTCGCCCGTTCGTACATCGCCTGACAGATGAGCAAGCGATCGAAAGGGTCCTTGTGGTGGTTCGGTAGTTGCATCACCGGTAGGACATGCTGGGGTTTGACCGGCAACCAGGTGAAGCCGTCGCTGAGCCGGACCTCCTCGAAGACCTCGGTGGTATCGGCATCCAGACGACCGAGCGAGCGCTTGATCGCGATCTCCCAGAGCGATACGGCGCTTACCAGGCAGCCCTCGGATTGGATTGCGGCGCGAGCGAGCTTGCTTAGTTTCCGGTCGCCCGTGAGCCACCAGAGAAGCGTGTGGGTGTCGAGAAGAAGAGTCAAGGCTCCCCTAACCAGAACTCCTCCGGGAGTGGGTCATCGAAGTCGTCACCGATCGTGATCTTCCCCTTCAGCCTGCCGGGAACGCGTGGCAGCCGCTTCACGGCGGGGGTCAGGATGGCGACGGGCTTGCCGTCCCGGGCGATGACTATCTCCTCACCCTGCTCGACCCGCGCCAAGAGCCGCGAGAGCTGCGTCTTCGCCTCAAGGACGTTGACCTGTTCCATATCGATAGCGTAGACCGCCGGCAGTGGTTGGTCAAGGAGCTGGCTAACCCAGTGGTCGATGACCTCAGGCCGCTATGCGGTGATCAACTAAGCGCGGCACGATCCAGTGGGCCTCGCCCGGAACGAACGAGCCGACGCTCACCCCTCGAACAACGACCCCTGCACGACGCGCCCGGGCACCCTGAACTCCGACCTCGCCAGCGGCGGGACGCGGTGCGGGATGCCGGCACGCTCGCGCGCCTTGTGGAAGAGCGAGCGGACCTGCTCCGCGTACAGGCCGGCGCCGCGCATGCGGCGGCCGAACTGGCGGTCGTCGAGCTGCCCCGCGTGCACCTCGCGGATGCGGTTCAGGACGCGCTGCTTGCGCATGGGCGCGTGCTGGCCGAGCCACTCCTCGAAGAGGGGCGTGACGGCACCGGGGAGGCGCAGGAGCGTGTAACCGGCGTGGCTGGCGCCGGCCGCGGCGGCCGCCTGGAGGATGCGCGGCGCCTCCGCGTCCGTGAGCCCGGGCACGATGGGCGCGACGTTGACCCCGACGGGCACGCCCGCGCCGGCCAGCTTCTCGATGGCGCCCAGGCGGTTGGCGATCGTCGACGTGCGGGGCTCGAGCTTGGCGCGCAGCGCCTCGTCGAGCGTCGTGATGGAGAGGGTCACGCGCACGCCGCCCCAGCCGGCCAGCTCCTTCAGCACGTCGACGTCGCGCGTGACGAGCGCGTTCTTCGTGATGACCCCGACGGGGTTGCGGTAGCGCGCCAGCACCTCGAGGCACGCGCGGGTGATGCGGAGGCGCTTCTCAACGGGCTGGTACGGGTCCGTCACCCCCGAGAGCATCAGGGAGGTCGGCTCCCACGCCGGCTTGCTCAGCTCCGCTTCCAGCAGCGCCGCCGCATGGCGCTTGACGAAGATGACGCGCTCGAAGTCGAGCCCCGCCGAGAGCCCCAGGTACTCGTGCGTCGGCCGCGCGTAGCAGTACGAGCAGCCGTGCTCGCAGCCGCGGTACGGGTTGAGGCTGGCGGTGAAGCCGAGGTCGGGGCTCGTGTTGCGGCTGATGACGCTGCGCGAGGTGTCGTCGAGGTAACGCGTGCGCACGCGCAGGTCGTCGTCCTCCACCTCGTCCTGATCGAGCTCGACGACGAGCTCCGTGAAGCGGTTGACGGGGTTGGTCTGCGCGCCGCGGCCGCGGTGGGCGCGGGGTTCGTCGCCATCTCGGGGCATGGTGGAGTGTAGGGCCTTGTCACCCGCGGGGGCGTCGCCGGGGAGGCGACGGGTACGGTCGCGGAAAGGCGTAGGCTCACGTTCCGGCTCGCGGAGCACCCTCGGTGGTTCTGGGCGGGGCCTTGTGGT
>JBDZVI010000073.1:13077-15711 GCA_040255585.1 Deinococcaceae bacterium | reverse complement strand
GCTTGGAGATGCCGCGCATCCTCACCGCTTTGGGCATGTGGACAGTATATGGGGCCTGTTACGGTGCGGTGATCGGGCCTGTCGGGGTTCGCGGCGCCTCTACTTACCCATGGCCAGTGTCAAAGCCCTGTTCGCCTAGCGAGGACACCAGGACGCGGCGTGAAGACGCGCACGACCTGGTCCCCGGCACACAGCGCAGGCGACCGGCCCGATCCTCTGCTTCTGCTACAATCCCGTCGAGCGCGAGCGTAGCGCGCTTTGCTTGACCGCCCGGGGGCGACACGGTTTCGACGGGGCTCGTCCAAGGGTGAGGTTGCGCGTCGCGGAGGCAGCTGGCCGCGTCAACAAGCTGCCACGCCATTAACTGGCAACAATAACTACGCTCTGGCTGCTTAATCGCAGTTAGCGTTCCCCGGAAGCCCCGCCCATGGCTCGCCGGACCGAACGTCCTAAAGTGGGCTGGTCTTGGGGTTCGGACGTTGACCTTCAAGGCAAGACTTATGACGTCTAAGCGCTAGGCAGCGCCGGCCGAAGAGCCAGCCTGGCGCCGACAACCGATCCTCGGCTACACGCGTAGACGCCCACCTGAGGGGGTTTCGGACGCGGGTTCGACTCCCGCCGCCTCCACCAAGCGGAAGCCCGCGGTCCTCATCCGGCCGCGGGCTTCTTCATGCTTCATGCGTCGCGCGGGTGCCGCTGCGGCGCCAGGCGGCTGCGCGGTCTTGCCTCCGGCCCGCCCTCAGGCGTCGAGCAGCCGCCGCTCAAGGAGCGCCTGGAAAGAGCGCTTCACCGGCGCCAGCAGGACGACCACGACCCGCTCCGCGCCTGGCCGGAAGACCACGCGCAAGCCCTCGCTCGTGACGACCTGACGTTCGGCATGCCTGCCCAGTTGGCGGAGTTCGGGGACGGCCTCCTCGCGCATGGAGCCGTCGGCCAGCGCCTGCATGACGACCTCTATCCGGTCCAGTATTCGGGCCGCCTCGCCCGCGCCGCCCCGGGCGTAGGCCGCCGCGTACCACTCGTCCAGGTCGCGAGCGGCGCCGTCGGTAAGCAGCACGGGCCTCATAGCGCGCCTCGCGAGCCAGCGCAGCGCGCACGGCGCCATGTCTTCCGCCACCGGCGAGGCACCGGGGCCCTCACCCTTCCAGCCTGTAGTTGGCGATAGCGTCTGTGGCCGCCTCGAGCATGCCCTCCTCGGCCTGCCGATCGGCCAACGACAGGAGCTTGAGGAGGGCCGACGTCTCCAGCAATTGGTCGTAGGTCGCCACGTCCAGGACGACGGCCTTGGCCTCGCCGTTCTGCGTGATGACCAGCGGCTCCTGGCTGTCGACGAGCTCGCGCAGCAACTCGGCCGCGTGAGCTTTGAGGTAGCTGATGGAACGGACCCGATCGGTTAGCCGCATGGTACGAATCTAGACCGTATTCGGGTCGATGCGCAATGCCGGAGGGTAGGGCGGATGCTACCGTTGTGCTCAAGAACTTCACCCAACGTTGGGAGGGCCCACATGGCCGAGGTAGTCCTGGAGCACGTCTACAAGAGGTTCGGCAACGTCACCGCCGTGTCCGACTTCAACCTGCACATCGCCGACGAGGAGTTCATGGTCTTCGTCGGACCTTCCGGCTGCGGCAAGACCACGACCTTGCGCATGATCGCCGGCCTCGAGGAGATCTCGGAGGGCACCTGCCGCATCGGCGACCGCATCGTCAACGACGTGCCGCCGAAGGACCGCGACATCGCGATGGTGTTCCAGAACTACGCCCTGTACCCGCACATGAACGTGTACCAGAACATGTCGTTCGGCCTGCGGCTCAGGCACACGCCCAAGCCCGAGATCGACAGGCGCGTCAGGGAGGCCGCCGGCATCCTGCAGATC
The DNA here is from genome assembly GCA_040255585.1 of Deinococcaceae bacterium. Classification (GTDB taxonomy): domain Bacteria; phylum Deinococcota; class Deinococci; order Deinococcales; family Trueperaceae; genus JAAYYF01. The sequence goes on along the minus strand of JBDZVI010000073.1, from coordinate 13,837 downwards.
GAGCACCTCCTCGAGCGCCGGCCCCGCGAGCTCTCCGGCGGTCAGCGGCAGCGCGTCGCCCTCGGCCGCGCCATCGTGCGCGAGCCGAAGGTCTTCCTCATGGACGAGCCGCTCTCGAACCTCGACGCCAAGCTGCGCGTCGAGATGCGCGCCAGCATCACCAAGCTCCACCAGAGCCTCGGTGTCACGACCGTTTACGTGACCCACGACCAGGTCGAGGCCATGACGATGGGCACGCGCATCGTGGTCATGAAGGACGGCTACATCCAGCAGGTCGACAGCCCCATCCACCTGTACGATCGTCCGGTCAACAAGTTCGTCGCCGGGTTCATCGGCTCGCCTGCCATGAACTTCATGGTTGGCACCGTCCAGGACGGCCGCCTCAAGAGCCCGCAGTTCGACCTCAAGCCCAACGGCGAACTCGCGGCCAAGCTCGCCGCGTACAACGGCAAGAAGGTCTACGTCGGCATCCGGCCCGAGGCCATCGACCTCAAGGGCTTCACTGACATCCCCGAAGGCGACAACGTCATCCGCGCCACGGTCGACGTCGTCGAGCCCCTCGGTGCCGAGACGCACATCATCGCATCGGTCGGCGGCGACCAGAGCGTCGTCGCGCGCGTCGACGCGCACGCGAACGTCAAGCCCGGCGACTCCGTCGAGCTCCTCGCACGGCTCGACTCGTTGCATGCCTTCGACATGGAGACCGAGAAGAACATCCGCTTCGAGTGAGCGCCAACGCGGCGCTTAAGCAGTACATGCC
>JBDZVI010000073.1:0-12977 GCA_040255585.1 Deinococcaceae bacterium | reverse complement strand
GGCCAGGAGTGGCAACGGTAGACTACCGTCGTGCTCCTGGCCGCCATCCATTCAGTCGACAAGGCGTACGGCGAGCAGGTCGTGCTCGACGCCGCCACGCTGGAGTTGCGCGACGGCGACCGCACCGCCCTCATCGGCCGCAACGGGGCCGGCAAGAGCACGCTGCTGCGCCTGCTCATGGGGGCGGAGGCCCCCGACGCCGGCAGCGTCTACCGGGCCGAAGGCACTGTCATCGCCATGCTGGAGCAGGACCCGCGCTTCGAGCCGGGCGAGACCATCGTGGGCATCAGCGAGCGGGCGTTCGTCGAACTCGACGAGTTGGAGAGACGCCTCGCGGGCCTGGAGGCCGCAGGCCTGGACGACCCGGACCGCTACCACCTATGGGAGACGGTCCACGCGACCTTCGAGCGGCGGGGCGGCTACGCGCGGCGCGCCCGGCGCGACGCCGTGCTGAGCGCGCTCGGGTTCAAGGAGCGGCACCACGAGCTCGTCGCCAGCCTGTCCGGCGGCGAGCGCACCAGGCTCGGCCTCGCGCGGCTGCTCATGGCGCAGCCCGACGTGCTGCTCCTAGACGAGCCGACCAACCACCTCGACATCGAGATGCGCGCCTGGCTGGAAGGCCACCTGGCACGCTACCCGGGCGCCGCGCTCATCGTCTCGCACGACCGCGCCTTCCTCGACGGCGCCTGCGACCGCACAGCCGAGGTCAGCCGCGGCGAGCTGCGCGTCGGCGCCGGCAACCCGACCGCGTTCCGCGCCTACTGGGCCGAGGCCGAGCGCATCCAGGCGCAGACGCGCGCCAACCAGGAGCGCGAGCTGGCCCGCCTGGACGCCGCCGCGGAGCAGATGAAGCGCTGGGCCGGCCAGAGCGAGAAGCTCCACCGGCGCGCCAAGGCCATGGAGCGCCGAGCGGACCGCTACGAAACCGACATGATCGACGAGGTGAGGGGCAAGGAGCGCACAACGCGCTTCACGTTCGACTGCGACCCGAGCGCGTCGATCGTCATGACCGCCGAGCACATGACCAAGAGCTTCGGCGGCCGCAAGCTCTTCGACGACCTCACGCTCGAGGTTAGGCAAGGCGAGCGCATAGCGCTCGTCGGCCCGAACGGGGCGGGGAAGACCACGCTCCTGCGGCTCCTGCTCGGCGAACACACGTCGGACCATCCACTTGGCGCCGTACGCACGGGCGTACGGGTACGCCTCGGGTACTACGACCAGGGCCTCAAGGGGGTCGACGGCGACGCCACCCTCTTCGAGGAGCTCCTCAAGCGCATGGGCGACGCCGACGCGCACAACGCCCTCGGCCGCTTCCTCTTCCCCTACGAGGCGCAGTTCAAGCGCGTCAGGGACCTCTCCGGTGGCGAACGGGCGCGCCTGGCGCTCCTCGACCTCACCCTGGCGCGCCGCAACCTCCTCGTGCTCGACGAGCCAACTAACCACCTCGACGTCGAGATGATCGAGGCGCTGGAGGCCGCGCTCGACGCCTACGAAGGCACCCTCATCCTCGTCTCGCACGACAGGCGCTTCCTCTCCAGGCTCGCCACGCGCGTCTGGGAGGTGAGGGACGGGCGCTTCACGGACTACGCGGGCGACTGGGACTACTACGTGCGCAAGCGTCGGGAAGGGACCGACGGCGGACCACCAACGGCTGCGACCAGCGGCTCGGGGCGGAAGCCCGGCACGCCCGCTCAGCGAGCGGCGGCCATCGCGGAGCGCAAGGCCGCGTCCCGCTGGCAGTTGGAGCGGCGGCTCGCGGTGCTCGAGGGCGACATCGCGCAGGTCGAGGGGCGGCTCGCCGACGTAACGCGGCTGCTCGGCTCGCCCATGGCCCTCGCGGTCGGCGACCTCGCGGCGCTCGGCGTCGGCGACTGGAGCGTTCCGGGGCCCCCGCCCTCGAGCGCCGAGCTCCTGGCCGCCCTGGGCGCCGAGCATGCCATCCTGGAAGAGCGGCTCCTCCAACACATGGAGGAGTGGGAAGACGTGACCGATCAGCTGAGCGACTTTGCCGCCACCAGCGGCAAGGGCAACTAGTTCGAGGAGGCGAGGACCAGATGCAACGCGTTCGTTACCGGAGCTTCGATGGGATCCATTGGGGCGAGCTAGAGGGCGGCATGATCCACCAGTTGACGCACATGCTCGGCTCACCGAGCGGGCACCGTGTGCCCTTGAGCGACGTCTCGCTCCTACCGCCGTGCGAGCCGAACGTCATCGTGTGCGTTGGCAGGAACTACGCCGATCACATCCGCGAGCTCGGCAACGACAAGTCGGGCCTGCCCACCGAGCCGGGGCTCTTCCTCAAGGGCCTCAACACCCTGAGCGGCGCCGGCGACGACGTGCCGTACCCGACGTGGACCGACGACCTCCAGTACGAGGGTGAGCTGGCCGTCGTCGTCGCCAGGGAGCTGCGCAACGTGACCCAGGAGGAAGCCCTCGACCACGTCCTCGGCTACACGTGCGCCCTCGACGTGACGGCGCGCGACAAGCAGCGCTCCGACCTGCAATGGGTGAGGGGCAAGTCGGCCGACGGCTTCTGCCCGGTCGGTCCGTGGCTGGAGACGGACCTCGACCCGACTGACCTGCGCATCACCACGCGGGTCAACGGGGAACTCCGCCAGGACGGCAAGACTTCCGACATGATCTTCCCGGTGGCGGAGGTGCTCGCGTACATCAGCCGGTTCATGACGCTGCGCCCCGGCGACGTCGTGCTCACGGGTACCCCTGAGGGCGTCGGCAAGCTGAAGGTGGGCGACACGGTCGAGGTGAGCGTCGAGGGCGTCGGCACCCTGACCAACCAGGTAGCCGCCGAGGTACCCCCACAGCCGAACGCATGACGCTGCCGACGGGGTCCGACGCCTCGGCCGCGCGCAGGGCCTTGGAGAACGTGCCGGAGGGCGTTGTCCCGCCCGACTACCCGCGCGTGCGCGACTTGGGCGGAGGCGTGCTGCAGATCGATACGGGCCATCTCGGCAACCCGGGCACCATCGCCGTGTTCGCGTTGCCGCTGCCGAGTGGCGGCTACGCGCTCGTCGAGAGCGGCCCTGGCAGCACCCGCGCGGCCGTTCTCGCGGGTCTGCGCGAGGCCGGGCTCGACCCCGCGGAACTGCGCTTCCTGCTGCTGACGCACATCCACCTCGACCACGCCGCCGCCGCTGGCGCCCTCCTCGAGGGCACGGAGGCCGAGCTCGTGGTGCACGAGGCCGGGGCTCCACACATGGTCGACCCGAGCCGCCTCATGGCGAGCGCGCTGCGCGTGTACGGCGACGCCCTGCCGGCGCTCTGGGGCACCATGCTCCCCGTGCCGCGCGAGAGGGTCAGGGCCGTGGCGGGCGGCGAGACCCTCGACGTCGGCGGGCTGGAGGTGACGGTCATCGCCACTCCGGGCCACGCCTCGCACCACGTGAGCTACCTGCTCAACGACGGCACGCTGTTCACCGGCGACAGCGCCGGCGTGCGCCTCGGCGGGTCCAACCTGCTGCGCCCCGCGCTGCCGCCGCCCGACCTGGACCTCGACGTTTGGCGAGGCAGCATCGAACGCATGCTGGCGACGACGCCGGAGCGGCTCGTGCTGACGCACTTCGGGGCCGTTGCCGGTCGAGACCGGGCCTCCGCCCACCTGCGCTCGGTGCTCGACAGGAGCCGCGAGTGGAGCGAGGCCGTCCTGACCGGCATGAACTCGGGCGAGGACGACGCGGCGCTCGTGGCGCGCGTGCAACGCCTCGAGGACGAGGAGCTGGCCGCGGCGGGCGTCCTGCCCGGCATACGGCTCCGCTACAAGATCACGTCGGACGCGGCCATGACCGTCTCCGGCGTCAAGCGCTACTTCACGAAGCTGCACCCGGAGAGGCTCGCCACGGCATGAGCCGGGCTGCGCGCGGCGTGAGGCGGGCTACGCAGTGAACGAGCCTATGGAAGCGCGCTTCCCGCTCGGGCGCGCCGCGCGCGTGGCCGTGTTCGCCTCGGGCCGCGGGAGTAACCTCCAGTCGTTGCTGCGGGCGTTCCCGCCTGGCGACGCCCTGGCGTCCGTCGTGCTCGTCGTGAGCAACCGCCCCGACGCCCCGGCCCTGGAGCGCGCGCGTGAGGCCGGCGTGACCGCCGTTCACGTGCCCTGGCCCAAGCGCGCGGCCTTCGAGGCTGCCGCGAACGAGCGCCTCGCCGAACAGGCGGTTGACCTGGTCTGCCTGGCCGGTTTCATGCGGCTGCTGTCCGCGGAGTTCACCGAGCGCTGGGCCGGGCGCCTCATCAACGTCCACCCGAGCCTGCTGCCCGCCTTCCCGGGCCTCGACGCGCACGGCCAGGCCATCGCCGCCGGCGTCAGGGAGTCCGGCTGCACCGTGCATCTCGTCGACTCCGGAGTCGACTCCGGACCGGTGATCCTGCAGCGCAAGGTCCCCGTGCTGCCCGGCGACGACGCCGACACCTTGGCCGAGCGCGTCTTGGCCGTCGAGCACGAGGCGTACCCGACGGCCGTGCGACTGCTGCTGACGGGCGCCTGGCGCCCGGGCATGCCGCAAGCCGAACAGCTTGGAGCGCGGCCATGAGGGTCGTGGTCGTGGGCAGGGGAGGGCGCGAGCACGCGCTGGACTGGGTCCTGCGAGCCGGCGGCGCCGACGTGACGCTGGTAGGGGTGGGGCAGGACGTGGAGGCGCTCGCCGAACGCGTCGCCTCCCATGCGCCCGAGCTTGTCGTCATCGGGCCAGAGGCGCCGCTCGTGGCTGGGCTGGCCGACGTGCTGCGCGCCAGAGGCCTCGACGTCTTCGGGCCGTCGCGGGCCGCCGCCGCCCTCGAGGGTTCGAAGTCGTTCGCCAAGGCGTTCATGGTGCGGCACGGAGTGCCGACTGCTACATACCAAGCATTTGATAATCCTGCTGACGCTCTCACCTACCTGCGCGGCGCCTCCGCACCCATCGTCGTCAAGGACTCTGGACTCGCGGCCGGCAAGGGCGTCACCGTCGCCGCGACGCTGGCCGAGGCCGAGGCGGCGGTGCGGGCCGTTCTCTCCAGTGGCGCCGGGGCTGACGCTCCGCCAGCCGGCGCTGAACTACCGACCTCCCGATCGGCGCACCCCGGTGCCCGGCGGGAGGTCGTCATCGAGGAGTGCCTGACAGGACCGGAACTGACCGTCATGCTGTTCACCGACGGCTCCAGCTACCGGCTGCTGCCCACCGCGCGCGATCACAAGCGCCTGGGCGACGGCGATACCGGCGAGATGACGGGCGGCATGGGCGTGGTGGCGCCCGTCGACCTGCCCGACCCGGCCCTGCTGTCGTTGATCGAAGAGACCGTGGTCAAGCCCGTGGTCGCCGGCCTCGCCGCCGAAGGGCTCTTCTACCGTGGCGTGCTGTACATCGGCCTGATGCTGACGCCCGCCGGTCCGAAGGTGCTGGAGTTCAACGTGCGTTTCGGCGACCCGGAGGCCCAGGCCGTTCTGCCCCTGCTGGTGTCTAACGCGCCGGCGCTGTTCAGGGCGGTGGCCAGGGGCGAACTGGGGTCCGCCGTCGCCGAGTGGCGGGACGCCTATTCGGCCTGCGTGGTCATGGCCGCGCCCGGCTACCCGACCAGCCCGGTCGGGGGCGTGCCCGTTGCGGTGCCCGCCGAGCTGCCGGACGACGTCATGGTGTTCGCCGGCGGGCTCACCCCGGCGGGCCGTCCGGGCGAGTACGTCACGTCCGGTGGCCGTGCGCTCAACGTCGTCGGCACCGGAGATACGGCCGCTAGGGCGCGCGCGGCCGCCTACGCGGCCGTCGAGCAGATCTCGTTCCCGGGAGCGCAGTACCGCACCGACATCGGGCGGTGAGCGCCGCCGGGAAGATGACCGGCCAACTGCTAGTGCGCGGGCGCACTAGCAAATTGCTAGTGGATGATGTCACGAGCGCTTCCTGAACCCCCGACGCGGTAAACTCGACGCATGCCTAGCGCCACTCGGTTCACGCCCGGTCGCAGCGAACGAACGACCGGGCGTCCACCCGTTCAGGTAGCCCGCGTCGGTGCTCTAATCGGCCTCGTCGCGCTCCTCCTAGCCGCCTGCGCGCCGAGCGGCGCGGACGCCCCGCGCGTCGGCGTCGAGCAACTGACCGAACCCATCTCCTTCTACCCGAACCAGACGGGCGCCACCTGGGAGTACCTCCCGAACGGCGCGCGCCTCACCGACCCTCGCACGTCGGTGCAGGTCGTCGGCCCCACCATCGTCAACGGCGAGGTGTGGGTGGCCTGGCATGCGCGTGGCCGCGGGCTCGACGAGATGAGCTACCGCCAGGTCCGAGCGGACGGCGTGTGGCTCAAGCGCCAGGAGCGCCTCGGCACGACCTACACGTTCGACCCGCCGCTACAGGAGTACCCGCCGGAGGGCCAACTGCGCGTGGGCGGCCTCTGGACCGGCAAGACCACCGTCCATATCAGCGCCGACGGCGGCAAGCAGGAACTCGACATGGCCGTCGACTACACCTACATGGTGGTGGACAAGCGCAAGGTCACCGTGCCTGCCGGCGACATCGAGGTCTACGTCATCGACTTCATCAGCCGCACCATCGACGAGAACGGCGCCGTCACGGAAGAGCTCACGCAGCAGTCATGGTTCGCCCCCTACGTCGGCGACGTGCGGCTGCGCTCCAACCAGGTGCTGGTCAGCACGAACGTGCCGTCCGTAGCGCCTGAGGAGCCCTGAGTCGGTAACGCCATGAGTTCCGACCCCGTCGACCCTCCCTCCACCGCCAAGCCTCCGCCCAGGGGGTTGTTGGAACGGATAGATCAGCCGGCCGACCTGAAGCTCCTCCAGCCGACCCAGTTGCCGGAACTCGCCGAGGAGTTGCGCTCCGAGGTCATCCGCGTCTGCTCTGTGGCCGGGGGCCATCTGGCCTCGAGCCTAGGGGCGGTCGAGTTGACCGTCGCGCTGCACTACCTGTTCGACACGCGCCGTGACCGCATCGTGTGGGACGTCGGCCACCAGACGTACGGTCACAAGATCCTCACGGGGAGGAAGGACCGGATCGAGACGATCCGCACGGGCGGTGGCCTCGCCGGCTTCACGTCCGTGAGCGAGTCGGAGCACGACGCGCTCACCGTCGGCCATGCGTCGACCAGCCTCGCCGCGGCGCTGGGGATGGCACTCGCCCGCGACGCCCGTGGCGACGATTACGAAGTCGCCGCAGTCATAGGCGACGGGGCGCTGACCGGTGGCATGGCGCTCGCGGCGCTCAACCAGATCGGCCACTTGAAACCGCGCATGCTCATCGTGCTGAACGACAACGAGATGTCGATCAGCGAGAACGTGGGCGCCATCAACCATTACATGCGCACGCTCCAGGTGCAGCCCTGGTTCCAGCGCGCGGAGGACCGTGCCAAGGCCGGCCTGACCCGCGTCTGGGAGCCGCTCGGCGACCTCAGCAGCCGCGCGAAGAAGGCTGCGCGGCGCTTCTTCGACCCTGCCAGCAACAACCCGTTCCACGCCATGGGCGTGCGTTACGTCGGTCCGATCGACGGGCACGACATCCCGCAACTGCTCTACTACCTCGCCAAGATCCGCGAGCTCGACGGGCCGACGATGCTCCACATCGTTACCCGCAAGGGCAAGGGCTACGAGGTGGCGGAGTCGGACCCCATCACGTGGCACGGCGCCTCGACCTTCGACCCCAAGCACCCGATCGCCAAGGGCAAGAGCCACACGTGGTCGAGCGCCTTCGGAGCCGCGGCCGCGGCGATGGCGCACGCCGACGACCGCGTCTGGGTGATAACCCCCGCCATGCGGGAGGGCAGCGGCCTGGTCGAGTACAGCAAGGAGCACGCCGACCGCTACGTAGACGTCGGGATCGCGGAGGACGTGGCGGTGACCGTAGGGGCCGGCCTGGCCTTGCGAGGCGAGAAGCCGCTCGTCGCCATCTACTCGACGTTCCTGCAGCGGGCCTTCGATCAGGTCGTCCACGACGTGGCGCTCGACGAGCTCGACGTCATCTTCGCCATCGACCGCGCCGGCCTGGTGGGTGGCGACGGAGCCACGCACCAGGGCATCTACGACCTGGCGTACCTGCGGGCCGTGCCTCACGTCGGCATCGGCATGCCGCGCGACGCGGTCGAACTCCGCGGCATGTTGAAGGCCGCACACCGCCTCGGCGGGCCGAAGGCCATCCGCTGGCCGCGCGGCAACGTCGAGCCGGCGCCGGAGACGCCGTTCGAGGAGTGGGCCGAGGTCGAGTGGGGGAGTTGGCAGATCGTCAAGCATGGGACCGACGTGGCCGTGCTCGGCATCGGACCGACCGTCGACTACGCGCTCGCGGCCGCGGGGAACGACCCACGCGTGGCGGTGGTCAACGCGCGCTTCGTCAAGCCGCTGGATACCGAGCTCCTGTTGAGGCTCGCGCGTTCCACCAAGGCCATCGTCACCGTGGAGGACCACACCGTCATGGGCGGGCTGGGCAGCGCCGTCCTTGAGGCGCTTGCCGACGCCGGCGTGACCACGCGGGTCGTGCGCCTCGGCGTGCAGGACATGCCAGTGCTGCACGGCGACCCGGCGGCGCAGCATGAGGAGTTGGGCTACGGACCGAAGGCGATCCGAGGGGTGTTGGAGACGCTCGGCGTCGGGCGAAACCAGTTAGCCACTTCCGGCAAGTCGAATTGACACGCGCCGAGCCGGCCAGGTATCCTTACGTTCGCCTTGGCGGCCGGGAATACCGACTAGAACGGCAACCAGGCGCAGCGCGGAGCCGTAGTGTAGCGGTTAGCATATCTGCCTGTCACGCAGAAGGTCGCGGGTTCAAATCCCGTCGGCTCCGCCAAGATCCGAGGGCCACAAGGGCGAGCGCACCTCTGAACGGAGCGCTCCCCGCGGCCCAAGGGCGCGGCCAGGTAGCTCAGTCGGTAGAGCATGCGACTGAAAATCGCAGTGTCGGCAGTTCGATTCTGCCCCTGGCCACCACCGACCGCGGGCGCCGTCACCCGTAAGGCGAGCGGCGCTCCGCGCTTGATGCGGCCGAACAAGGCCCCAGGCGCGCCAATGTAGCTCAGCGGTAGAGCAGCCGATTCGTAATCGGCAGGTCGTCGGTTCAAATCCGACCATTGGCTCCAACGAGAACCCCGTCCAGAACGAGAGAACTGGACGGGGTTCACTCGTCCTCGGGATCCTCAGAAGCGGCTTGACCCCCAATTTGACCCCCAATACGGTTGAAGCCAGGAACGAACAGGCTCACTCGCGGCATGGCCTCGCGCTTCCTCGCCTCGAAGAAGTGAACGTACGTGCGCATGGTGAACGCCGGGTCGCTGTGCCCCAAGATGAGGGCTAGGCGTGGCGCGTCCATACCGGCCTTGATCATGATGCTCGCGAACGTATGCCGCAGCGCGTGGAAGCTCAAGTACTTCACGACCAGGAGCGTGGTGAAGTGCGGCAGGGCCTGGACGTCCTGCCACGCCTGAGAACGGGCCGCCAACATGCTCAGCCCTAGGGAGCGCAGCTCCGTGCGCCGCTCGAGGACGACCTCCATCAGTTGAGGGTTGCACGCGTCTATGACGCCTCTAAGTGTCCGGTTGGTGTTCTCGACCGGCTGCAGGCGGCCCGTGGTGGTGGGGAAGACGAGGGGTGAGTCTGCCAGGCCCTCCGCCTCGAGGAGGCTCCGCTGGTGCTCGAGCGCAGCGGCTGCCTCGGGTGACAGGCCGATGGTGCGTCGGCTGGCATGCGTCTTGGGTGTGGGTGCGATCTCGGTGCCGGCGTTGGTCCTGACGACGGCGCGGCGCACGTGGATCTCGCCGTGGTCGGCGTCGGGTCGGCGTTTCCGGTAGAGGGTCACGTCGGCCCAGTGCAGGGCGGCGGCCTCGCCGTGTCTGAGGCCGGTCGTGAGCGACAGGAGGAACATGTTGCGCAGCCGCGTGCGCTCGGCGGCGGGGATGAAGACCTCGAGCTCGTTGGCGGTGAAGATCTCTATGGGCGCCTTCTGGTGCCGTGCGGCGCGCACGACCTTGGCGGGGTTGTTCAGGCGCAGGCTTGGCGTGTCGCCGAGGATGTTGGCTAAGAGGTTCCGGGCGCGGTTGGCCGTGTAGGCTCCATGCTTCCGCGTGAGTTCGGCGTGCCAGCGGGTGATGGCTTCAACCGTCATGGTCTCGGGGTCGAGGCGGGAGTAGCCGAGGTGGGGAGCGATGTAGCGCTCGAAGTCGGTGCGGTAGTTGTGGAGGGTCCTCGGGCCGATCTCCCGGGCTTTCAATTCGAGCCAGCCGAGTGCGCCGCCGTCGGGGCCGAGGACGTACTCTTCGAGCGAGCCCTTGGCTTGGATGGCTCGCGTTTCTTCCTTGAAGCGGATGATGGCCTTGCGTGCGTTGGCTTGGAGGTCTCGGAGGTTGCGGCCGTAGACGCTCTTGCGGATGTACTTGCCGGTTCTGGCGTCTATGCCGAGCCGGAGGCGCTTCTCGATCCGGCCGTCCTTGCGGTCCCGGATCGTGCCGTCACCGTACGTTCCACGCTTCTCGTCAGCCAACTGGATTCAGCTCCCTTGCGGGTAACATGTACAGGCTACGCGAGGCCAGGATGCTCGTGGGCCGCGGCCTCGCCGGGCGCGACGGCTAATGGTTGGGGCCTGATACCTGTAGGAGCACTCGCTCGACAGATGGTTCTGACGTGAGCGTGACGAGGCCGCTGCTTCCCATGGGGTCGTATCGCGCTTCGATGTAGTCGCGTTCCTGCGCGGTGAAGGACGTGAGCCACCAGTCCGTGAGGCCGTAGTACGCGATGAGGCCGTCTACTGCAGGTTCTTGCGGCGTGACGGGCTTGGCTTCTTGGCCTGGTTGATTGCGGCGCCTGAGCATGGCCTTACCCTTCTCTCCAGATGACGACGCCGAGGATGTTCACATCATCCTCGTGCGGCAGCACAAGCACCGGGGCGGTGGCTGCAAGAGGGTACAGGACGATGCCCTCTCGTTCGACGCGGTAGCGCTTGACGACCAACTTCTGGTCGGCTGGCCACCAGGCCACGACGGTTTCGCCTGTTCGGGGTTTGCGCCTTGTATCGATGGCAACGTGGTCGCCATGGACGATGTTCTTTTCCAGCACTCTAGCCTCGGTGCTAATCATGCAGTCACCATTGACGCGATAGACGACGACGAAGCGCGGATCTACTCCCTTCTCGCGCAGTTTCTCGATGGGTATGTAAGCCTTGCGACCCTCGATTGGCTCAGGCATTGACTCCCCCGCTGACGCTGCTGCATAAACCGGGAACTCGAGATACTCAGGCGAAACCGTGAGATAGCTGGACGCCTCGAGCCCCTCGGCTTGTGCTTGAGAGGCGAAGGGAACGCTCAATCCCGTCCGTTCCTCAAACTGCGGAATGGTCCATCCGGCAACCTTGAGCAAAGCAAAGAACTTGGCGATGCTGAGATCGATAGGGTTCTTCTCCCCCCTCTCCATTCGACTGACGTCCTTCTGGCCGAGGACGTCACCACTCTCGGCAACGAAGCGCTCTTGCGAATACTTGAGCACGTTCACCCGAAGATCGACTAGGGCTTCGGCCCATTGTGGCAATGACCCTGAGGCGGCAGCCACGCCCGGCTTAGACGAATCGCTCACCCCAGCACGATAGAGCAAGTCACGCAGACTGACCAGGAAGATACGACTAGCGGCCCTCGGCAAACCGGACGACTTGACTAGAAGACGTGGGACATCTAGACTAGCCCCATGTCAGGAAATAAGACTAATCGTCTTACCGAGAGTCGCCCGCTGACGACCGGCAAAGTCGCCGCGCTCCTCAACGTGGCGCCGACCACGGTCCGTGGCATGTGCGAGCGCGGCGAACTCCTTGGGGCGATGCGCATCGGCAACTGGTGGCGCATCCCCAGATCGGCCCTCAAACCCTACGAGGCAGGAACCGAGGGAGACGAGTGCAGGAAGGAGGTGTCGTCGTGAGTCTTGATTCTGCGTTCAGCGAGACGCTCGAGCCCCTCATCCAACGCGTCGAGGCCGCCGCTCGCGGTGTCGCCGATAGGGCAGAGCACGCCTCACGCATCGACACCAGCGGACTACCAACCGGCAAGGCCGCATTCACCATCCGCGAACTCTCCAAGCTCCTACAGATGGACCCAGACACACTCCGCCAGTTCTTCCACGCCGGCCAACTGCAAGGCCGTCAACTCGGCAACCGCATCCTCGTCTGGCGCTGGAGCGTCCTGGAGTTCATGGGTCTCCAAGCCAGGCAGGAAAAGAAGAGCGCGCCCGGCAAGGCGCGCCTTGGCTCCTAGACCCGCGCGGCACGCGGGAACGAAAGGAAAATCCATGACCAACGTAGCACAGTCCCCAGGGAAGACCCGCCAGGACGACCTCGAACGGCTGCGTGACCTGCAGCGGGAGATCGCCGACCTCGAGGCGCGCGCCGAGGGCCACCTCGACCATGGTCGGACGGGTGAGGCGATTCGCCTGCAGCACGAGGCGGCCCGAAAGCGGCAGGAGTCGTACGGCGTCGAGTTCGACCTGCTCACCTCCAAGCCCGCATTCCCCTCCCGGCCGTTCAGCAGTCAGGTGACGCGATGAGTGACACGCGCCTCGCCTGGCATTTCCTCCACCCCGACAGCAAGCTCCGCACCGGCGAGATCGCCCCGCCCGATGGCGAGTGGCTCGTCCACCCCGGCAAGGTCATCCCCTGCACGTCAGGCCTCCACGCCAGCGAACGCCTAATCGACGCCCTGAACTACATCCCGAGCGAACACAAGGTCGTCCTGTGCCGCGTCGAGGTTCGCGGCACCATCAAGGACCACGGCAACCCCGTCGACAAGCTCGCCGCCAGCGAACGGCGAATCCTCTGGCGCCTCGACGGCGACACGACCGACCGCGTACTCCGCGAACACGCCCGCTGGTCGGCACGACAGGTCCTGCGCCTCTGGAAGGCACCGCAGATCGTCGTCGACTACCTCGAAACCGGCGATGAGTCGCTGAGGGACGCCGCCTGGGCCGCCGCCTGGGCCGCCGCCTGGGCCGCCGCCAGGGCCGCCGCCTGGGCCGCCGCCTGGGCCGC
>JBDZVI010000072.1:13861-15748 GCA_040255585.1 Deinococcaceae bacterium | reverse complement strand
CCGCAACGTGGCCGACACGGGCATGCCCATCCTCCTCGTCGAGCAGAACGTCACGCAGGTCCTGAGGATCAGCGAGCGGGCCTACGTGCTCGAGAACGGCCGGCTGGCACTCGAGGGGCCGTCATCGCAGCTGCGCGGCGACCCGATGATCAGGCGGGCGTACCTCGGGTTGTAGCTACGTCTCGTCAGCTACGTCTCGTCGTCTGGTGGCCGGGGCGAGGAGGTGCGCCCCTACGTACCTGCCTGTGTCTGAGCGTCGTCGTCGGGTGGCCGCGTCGGGGAGGGGCGCCACTACGTACTGCCTGCGCTGCGCTCCGGCAGTACTCCGGGCGCCCCTCCCCGACCCACCCACCTCGACACGAAGTGGTGAGCCGTGGGCAGGAAGGAGCTCTCCGGCAGGAGCTCGTCGCCGACGCCACGCGCGGTAGCCAGTGCCCCCGATCACCGGCACCCAGTCCGGCTCGAGCGTGACGGCAGCGACGCGTAAGCACGTCGACCCTTCCACCGCCAGGGGCACCCACATGACCGTGGGGACGACAACCGATCGGGCGGGCGACCGCTAGGCCAAAAGGCGTGGAACCGGGGGCGCCAGATGGCTCCGCCAGGGACGGTCGAGGTGGGTTGGCTGGCCGGTGAGAGTGCCGGACGTACCGGTCGAAGCGCAGCGCCGGAAGGCGTGCTCCTCCGGTCCCCAGATGGCTCCGCCAAGGACGGTCGAGGTGGGTTGGGAGGCGGAGTGTGCCCGGAGTACTGCCGGAGCGAAGCGCAGGCAGGTACGTAGGGGCGCACTCCGCCTCCCAACCCACCAGACAATGCGACGAGCGCACGACGAGCGCGACTAGCAGGGCGAGCGCGACCAGCCGGACCCGCGCGGTTAGAAGCGGCTAGAACAGGTCGTCGCTGGTGATCGACTTGGCCTTCTTCGTATAGGTAGTCGGCCGCTTGTGGAAGAAGTCGTAATGCTTGCCCGCCAGCACTTCCTCCTCGAACCAGCGCGTCTCGGCCACGAGCGCCTCGTCGGGCTCGAACAGGGGCGCCATGTCGATGGCGGCGAGGGCGTCGTCGAAGCGCTGCTCGATGTAGGCGTCGACGACGGCGCGCGGCAGGAAGTCGAGCTCGCCGGCCTCGAAGAGCCAGTCGAGGATGCCGCGCTCGGCCTCGCGCGCCTCCAGGCAGGCGGCGCGCACGCGCTCGGTGAAGGCGGCGTCGAACCACTCCGGGTTCTCCTCGCGCAACGTCCTGACCAACTGGTAGCCGAAGAGGCCGTGGATCTGCTCCTCCTTGCTCGTCGCCTCGACAATGTTCGCGATCCCCTTGAAGAGGTTCCTGTGCCGGTTGAAGCCCTTCATGATCAGGAACTGCCCGAAGAGGCTGACGTGCTCCACGAACGCGCTGAAGAGCAGGAGGGTGAGGGCGTCCTCGCGGTCCGTCGCCGTCCTGCCGGCAGGCCGTGGGCCGAGGTGCTCGTTTAGGAACAGCACGCGCTGGTAGATAGCGGGGATCTCGCGGATGCGCTCGAACTCCTGGTTGAGCCCGAGGATCTCGAGCAGGTGCGCGTAGGCGTCCTGGTGGCGCACCTCGCTCTCGGCGAACGTGTACCCGACGGCTCCGACCTCGGGCTTGGGGTAGCGCTTGTAGAGGTCGCCCCAGAACGTCTTGACCGCGACCTCGACCTGAGCGATGGCAAGCATGGCGTTCTTGATGGCGCTGCGTTCTACGTCGCTGACGCGCGCGCGGAAGTCGTGCACGTCGTCCGTCAGGTTGTACTCCGTGTGGAGCCAGTACGAGTGCCGGATGGCGTCGCGGTAGGCGAGGAGTTCCGGGTACTCCACAGGGCGAAGGTTGAGGCGCGGCGTCGTGAGGCGCCGGCCGGCAGGGGTCACCGCG
>JBDZVI010000072.1:0-13761 GCA_040255585.1 Deinococcaceae bacterium | reverse complement strand
GGGGTCACCGCGCCGGTGGACCCGGCCGGTTCGACGGTGTCGACCGGCGCTGGCGTGCTCGCGGGCGCTCCGGAGCCGGAAGCCCCGGAGGCGGACGCCGTTGAACGGCTGGTCGACGCCACGTCGACGCTTGGCGTGGAAGTGCCTGCCATCACGCCTCGCAGACGGAGCATGTGAGCAGTTCGCGGTTGAACTCCTGCGCCGCGTTCATGCTGTGCTGGTAGTACAGGCTCTTGAGCCCGCGCCGCCACGCCTCGAGGTGCAGGGCGTTCAGGTCCTTGGTCGGCGTGGCCGGGTGCACCATCAGGTTAAGCGACTGCCCCTGGTCGATGAACTCCTGGCGCTGCCCCGCCTGCACGACGAGGTCGAGCTGACTGACCTCGGAGAACGTGGCGAACACGCTCTTCTCCTCGTTCGAAAGGAAGTCGAGGTGCTGAACGCTGCCGTCATGCTCGAGGATGCTGCGCCAGACTTCCGGCGTGTCGCGGTCTACCTCCGCCAGCAACTCGGCTAGCGCAGGGTTCCGGAACGTGGTGACGGACTTGGCGAGGTCGCGCACGTAGTAGTTCGACTTGAGCGGCTCGATCGACTGCGACACCTGCCCGAGGATGAACGAGCTGGACGTGGTCGGGGCGATGGCCATGAGGGTGGAGTTGCGCCGGCCGTACCCTTCGAGCAGCTCTGGCTCGCCGTAGCGGCGCGCCAGCTCGGCCGAGGCGCCATCGGCGGCCTCGCGGACGGTCTTGAACACGCGGCGGTTCAGGCCGGCGGCGGTCAGGCTTCCGATGGACACGAGCCGCGACTGGAGGTAGCTGTGCCAGCCGAGCACGCCGAGGCCGAGCGCGCGGTGCCGCGTGGCGAAGCGGCGCGCCCTGTCCAGGTAGGGGATGCCCTCGGACTTCTCGATGAAGTCGCTCATGACGGCGTCGAGGAAGTAGACGAGCGTCTCCACGGCGTCGGTGTCGGCCCACTCGTCGAAGTGCAGCAGGTTCATGCTCGAGAGGCAGCAGACGAACGACTCGTCCTCGCCGACGGGCAGGCTGATCTCGCTGCAGAGGTTGCTGGAGCGGATGGGCATGCCGCGGTCGCGGTAGACGTCGGCGGCGCCGCGATCGGCGTTGCCCGTGAACAGCACGTACGGCAACCCGACCTCGGACCGCTGCTGCAGCACGCGCGCCCACAGCTCGCGCTTGTCGCGGTCGCCCGCGATCATGCTCTCGAGCCACTCGTCGCTGACCGTTACGGCGAAGAAGAGGTTCTGGATGGGGTTGCCGTCGCCGCGGATCTCGAGGAACTCGCGCGCGTCGGGGTGCTCGATGGGCAGGTAGGCGGCGAACGAGCCGCGGCGCGTGGCGCCCTGCTTCGTGACGTCGATGAGGGTGTCGAAGAGGCGCATGAAGTTGACCGCGCCCTCGGACTGGCCGTTGTCGCGGATCGGGCTGCCACGGCCGCGAAGGTCGCCGAAGTAGGCGCTCGTGCCCCCGCCGTACTTGCTCATCATCCCGACCTCGGCGGCGGCGCTCAGGATGCCGTTCATGCTGTCGGGCACGTAGCTCCCGAAGCAGGAGATGGGCAACCCGCGGTTCAGGCCGAAGTTGGCCCACACGGGGGAGGCCAGAGAGTACCAGCCCCTCGACAGGTAGTCGAGGAACTTCTCGGCGAAGCCGTGCATGCCGGGCAGGAGCTGCTCCGCCCGTTGAGCGATGTCGCGCATGCGCCGCTCCGGGCTCGTGCCGGGCAGCAGATAACCGCTCGAGAGGAAGGCGCGGCTCTCGTCGTTAAGCCAGGCGAAGGGCTCGCGCGCCGGCTGCGCGGGGCGCGGGCTGCGAGAGCCGGCTAGCGAACCTTCACGACCGCTGCGTGGGGCGCGCCGCGGCAGGAGCACCGTGTTGGGGGTGTCAAGGACCTTATCGGGAGGCTGGAACACGCTGCACACTCTCCGCCCTTCCGTCGAGGGCCAAGGGAAATGGACCGTGCAGCGGGTATCCGGACTCCGCGCCGCCCCTAAGGGCAAGGAGCGCGTTACCGTTGCGGGACAGCGCTGGACTCGCACCAGCTTCCCCCGCCGCCCCATCGGGGGCGCCCTCCGCCGACGGCAGAGGGTACGCGGCCACGTACTACGCTCGGTAGGACGTGAGGGGAAGGATACAACTTCTGGTACGTGGATGGTGTGAAGCGGGCACGGAGCCGGGCAGCATGACGCACGGGTCCCGACCTCGAGACAAGAGGCGACGAGCAGCTTGGCAAGGGCGGGTGGGCTGGGGGAGCGTGCCCTACGTACCTGCCTACGCTTTCGCTATGGCAGTACTTCAGGCACGCTCCTCCAGCCCACTTCCGAACGAGGCGCTACCGCCTACTCAGTCCCGGTTCCCCATGAACATCGAGATGTAGTAGAGCAGGTACATCACGGAGCCGGCGGCCGCGGCGACGTACGTGAGCGCGGCCGCGTTCAGCACCTGCCTCGTGCCGGCGACCTCGCCCGCCGTGGCGATGCCGAGGCGCTCCAGTTGCTGGCCGGCGCGGCGGCTCGCGTCGTACTCGACCGGCAGGGTGACGAGCTGGAACAGCACCGCCAGGCCGAACAGGACGATGCCGATCTGGATCAGGCCGAGGGCGCCCAGCATGGCGCCAAGGATGATGACCCACGGCGCGAAGCGCGCGCCGATGTTGGCGGCCGGCACGAGGGCCGTGCGCACCCGCAGGGGCGCGTACGCCATGGCGTGTTGGATGGCGTGCCCGACCTCGTGCGCCGACACGGCGTGTGAGGCAACGCTGGCGCCGCGGAAGTTGACGGTCGAGAGGCGCACGACCTTCTGAGCGGGGTCGTAATGGTCGGTCAGTTGACCGGGGACTTCCTCGATGCGCACGTCAGAGAGGCCGTTGGCGTCGAGGATGACGCGGGCGGTCTGCGCTCCCGTCAGGCCGGAAGCCGCCTGGACCGTCTGCCAGCGGCCGTAGGTGTTGCGCAAGTACAACTGAACCAGGATCGAGGCGCCGAGCGTCGCGATGAAGATCAGCCACATTCTATTAGTCTCCTTCGGGCGCCGGGCTCGCCGACGCTCGCTATCAAAGTTACACGCTCGAGGCCAGCTCGAACGACGCAGGCGCGACTCCCCGCGCCACTTGAACGGGGTCTAAAGTCCCTAGGGCGACTGGCTCACGGCTCTCTAATCTGGACGCAGATGTCCAGGATGGCATGCCCACATGGAGGTACCCAGATGCTCGTGAAGAAGCCTCGCGCCACAGGCGCAAGGACGCTGGTCGCGTTGGTAGCGGCGGTGGCGTTGCTCGCCGCCGCCGCGTTCGCCCAAGAGGGCGGCGACCTGCCCAAGGGGATCGGCCCCGTACAGGAACTCTCGCTTCCGGAGACGATCGACGGCACGCTGGCCGCCGAGGGTCAGGCGACCTTCACGGCGTTCTGCTCGGCCTGCCATAAGTTCGGCGAGCGTTACGTGGGTCCTGACCTGGCGGGCGTGACGGTGCGCCGCGCGCCCGAGTGGATCATGAACATGGTCCTCAACACCAACGAGATGATCTTCAACGACGACACGGCGTACGAGCTCCTGGCGGAGTACATGACGCCGATGGCACAACTCCCCCTCACCGAAGAGCAGGTACGCGGGATCCTCGAGTACTTCCGCCAGGTCGACGCCGACCTGGGGTTGTGAGCTCGGGGCTTGGCGACCGGCGCAAGCAAGCAAAAGGAGTGGAAGCATGAAGAGACGGAAGCTGTTCCTAGTCTTGCTGGGCTTCGCGGTGCTGGCCGCCGGCCTGGTACTCGCTCAAGGCGCTCGGAATCAGGCCCGCATGGCCAACGACGCCGCCAACCGCACGTTCGTGCCCCCAGGTGAGCACGACGAGTTCTACGGCTTCTTCTCAGGCGGTTTCAACGGCCAGCTGAGCGTCGTGGGTCTGCCGTCCGGCCGCACCATCAAGAACATCCCCGTCTTCTCGCAGTACGGCGAGAACGGCTACGGCTACTCCGAGGAGACGAAGGCCCTCTTCAACACCTCGCACGGGCCCGTCTACTGGGACGACTCCCACCACCCGGAACTCTCCATGACGAACGGCGTGCCGGACGGCCGGTGGATCTTCATCAACGGCAACAACACGCCCCGGATCGCGCGCATCGACCTCTCGACCTTCGAGACCGTCGAGATCATCGAGATCCCGAACGTCGCGGGCAACCACCCCTCGCCCTTCACGACGATGAACAGCGAGTACGTGGTGGCCGGCACGCGCTTCAGCGTTCCCGTCCCGCAGCGCGACATGCCCATCTCCGAGTACAAGGACAACTTCAAGGGCATGCTCACGTTCGTATCCGTCGACAAGGGCTCCGGCGAGATGGCCGTCGCCTTCCAGGTCATGATGCCGGGCTTCGACTACGACCTCGCGCACTGCGGCAAGGGCCCGTCGGCCGACTGGTGCTTCTTCACCTCGTACAACAGCGAGCAGGCGCACACCCTGCTCGAGGTCAACGCCTCGCAGAACGACAAGGACTTCGTCGCCGCCGTCAACTGGCGCCGCGCCGAGCAGTGCGTCGCCGACGGCAAGTCGAGCCAACTCCCCTCCTACTACGCCCACAACCTCCTCGACGAAGCCACTCACACGGCCGTGACGACCTGGCACGACTCCGTCACCGTGCTGCAGCCGGAGGAGTGCGAAGGCCTCGTCTACTTCCTGCCGACGCCCAAGTCGCCCCACGGCGTCGACGTCGACCCCACGGGTCGGTTCATCGTCACGGGCGGCAAGCTCTCCGCCACCATCGCCGTCCACGGCTTCGAGAACATGACCAAGGCCATCGCCGACCAGAAGATCGAGGGGTACTCCTACGGCGTGCCCGTCCTCGACTTCGACGCGACCGTCGCCGGCCAGGTCGAGCGCGCCTGCCTCGGGCCGCTACACAACGAGTTCGACAGCAAGGGCAACGTCTACACGAGCTGCTTCATAACCTCCGAGATCATCAAGTGGGACACGAACAAGTTCGAGGTCACCGATCGCATCCCGGTCTACTACTCCATCGGTCACCTGATGATCCCGGGCGGCGACAGCATGCACCCTTGGGACAAGTACGTGGTCGCGCTCAACAAGATCACCAAGGACCGCTACCTGCCCACCGGGCCGGAACTCACCCAGTCAGCGCAGCTCATCGACATCAGCGGCAACACGATGCAGATGCTCCTCGACTTCCCGACCCTGGGCGAGCCGCACTACGCGCAGGCCCTGCCGGCCGACCTGGTCGCGCCAAACAGCAAGCTCATCTATGACCTGGCCGCCAACGAGCACCCGTACGTCGTCAAGAGCGAGGCCGAGACGAAGGTCGTGCGCGACGGCACCGACGTCCACGTCTACCTGAGCTCCATCCGCTCGCACTTCGCCCCCGACAACATCGAAGGCATCAAGGTCGGCGACACCGTCTACTGGCACGTCACCAACCTCGAGCAGGACTGGGACGTCCCGCACGGCTTCGCGGTGCAGGGCATGCAGGACGCCAACATCCTCGTCAAGCCCGGGCAGACCCTGACCGTCACCTGGAAGCCGACCAAGCCCGGCGTCTACCCCTACTACTGCACGGACTTCTGCTCCGCCCTCCACCAGGAGATGCAGGGCTACGTGCGCGTCTCGCCCGCCGACGCCGACGTGCCCCTCGCCTGGAGCGTCGGACTCTAGACCCTTCCTAGCGTCCCGCGCGTCTCTCTTTCCGCGCGGGACGCCGCTACGAACACGTCCGGCCGTCATCCTGGGCAGATCGGCCGGACCCGGCAGCCGGGGCCTCGTCAGGCGCAAGCCGGAGGCCCCGGACCCCATAGAAAGGAGCCCAGCATGCGTTCACGTAGACGCGACCTACCCATCCTGGTGAGCGTGGTGATCGCAGTGGCCGCCCTCCTGCCCCTCCTCACGTTCGTATGGCCGCTATGGCACTACTTCTTCGAGGCGCCGCAGTACCCGGAAGGGTTGGCGATGCAGATCTGGTCGAGCAAGCTGACCGGGCGCGTCGACCTCATCAACGGCCTCAACCACTACGTCGGCTTCATGCACCTCGATGCCAAGGACTTCTGGGAGCTCCAGGTCCTGCCCATCCTCATCGCCGCCGTGTCGGTCACGGGCATAGTGGCCGCCGTGCTGGGGCGCAAGCGCGTCTTCCATGCGTGGCTCGCCTTCTACGGCGTCTTCGCCGTCCTGGGCATGACCGACTTCTACCGCTGGCTCTACAAGTTCGGTCACACCGTCGACCCGAAGGCCGCCATCACGATGGACGGCTACACGCCCCCGATGCTCGGCACGAGCATCTTCATGAACTTCTACATCACCGCCTGGCCGGGTTGGGGGGCTTATGCCCTCGCGGGCGGGTTCGTCCTCGCCCTCTTCCTCGCCGTGTGCCTCTGGTGGCGCGGGCGGATAAAGGCGCGCCGGTTGACAACGGCCGGCGCCGCCGCGCTCGCGCTCGTCTTCGTGCTCTCCGCCTGCGGCGCCCCTCAGCCGGCCAAGGTAGTGCTCGGCCAGGACATGTGCGTCGAGTGCGGCATGGTCGTCTCCGACGCCCGCTTCGCCACCCAGGTGCTGTCGAAGACGGGCAAGGCCTACAAGTTCGACTCGATCGAGTGCATGGTCGCCTTCCTCGCCGGGGACGAGCTCGCCAAGGACCAGATCCACTCGATCTGGGTGTCCGACTACCTCAAGCCGGGCACCTGGCTGCGCGCTGAAGAGGCCCGGTACCTGCAGAGCGCCAACCTGCGCAGCCCCATGGGCCTCAACCTATCGGCCTTCAAGACTCTGAACGACCTCGAGAGCGTGCGCGCCGAGGCCAACGGCCTAGAGCGGCGTTGGGCCGACCTGACCGGGCTCGTCATGGAGTCCGGGCTGCTCGACAAGCTTGGCGGCCACTCTCATGGCATGGGGGCGGCGGGCTCCGAGCCGGCCGACGCTCACGCCGGCGAGGACGCCGACCACTGATGAGCAGGCTCCCCACCACGCCCACCCGGGTTCCGAGGGTCGCCGGGCGCGCCCGCCGCGCCTGGTTCGCCAGGTGCGGCTGGCGCTCCGGCCGCATCTGGCGGGCCGTGCTCTGCGTGCTCGCGGCGCTCTCCTGCACGGGAGCGCTGGCGCGGACGCTGGCGGTCTGCCAGGGAGGGTGCGAGTACGAGAGCGTTCGCGCCGCCGTGGCTGCGGCCGCGGACGGCGACACCGTGCTGGTCCAGGCGGGCACCTACCGCGAGGGCGCGCTCGTGATCGACAAGAGCGTCACCCTCGAGGGCGAGGGCTGGCCCGTCCTGGACGGCGAGCTCAAGCACCAGATCATCACGATCTCGGCGAACGACGTCACCGTGCGCGGCCTCGTGCTGCGCGACGCGGGACGCTCGCACGTGACCGACATCGCCGCACTGCAAGTGACCGAGGTGAGCGGCTGCCTCATCGAGAACAACCACGTCGAGAACGCGTTCTTCGGCATCTATTTCGCGAAGTCGACCGGCTGCACGGCGCGCGGCAACCGCGTGACGGGCGAGGGCACGAACGAGGCCTACACGGGCAACGCCATACATATCTGGAACGGCAACTACATCACCGTCGAGGACAACTACGCCAGCGGTTACCGCGACGGCGTCTATCTCGAGTTCGCGCGCGGCGCCGTCGTGCGGCGCAACGTCAGCGAGCGGAACCTCCGCTACGGGCTCCACTTCATGTACTCGAACGAGTCGCGCTTCGAGGACAACGTCTTCCGCGACAACGGCGCCGGCGTGGCCGTCATGTACTCGAAGAAGATCGACATGCACGGCAACACGTTCGCCGACAACTGGGGCGCCGCCGCCTACGGCCTGCTCCTGAAGGAGATAAACGACTCCGTGGTCTCGCGCAACACGTTCGAGGGCAACTCGGCGGCCGTCTACATCGACGGCTCCAACCGCACCGACCTTACCCGCAACGACTTCGTCCGCAACGGCTACGCGCTGCGCGTGCTCTCCAACTCCATGGGCATGCGCGTCATGTACAACAACTTCATCGGCAACACGTTCGACGTCGTCACGAACGCCAACCGCTCCTACAACTCGTTCCTGGAGAACTACTGGGACGCCTACGAGGGCTACGACCTCGACCGCGACGGGATCGGCGATCTCCCCTTCAGACCCGTGCGCCTGTTCGCCATGACGGTGCAGTCTTTCCCGCAAGCCATGGTGCTGCTCCGCAGCCCGCTCTCGCAGGTGCTCGATTACGCCGAGCGCGTGCTGCCGATAATCACGCCGAAGGCCATCGAGGACGATAGGCCTTTGATGGGAAGGATCGTATGGTAGTCGTCGACTCCCTGAGCAAGCGCTTCGGCAAGCTGGAGGTCCTGAAGGGCGTCAGCGCCACGTTCGAGCCTGGCAAGGTCACGGCGGTCATAGGCCCGAACGCGTCCGGCAAGACGACGCTCATGAAGGCCGTCCTCGGGCTCGTCGTGCCCGACTCCGGCGCGGTGACGATCGACGGGCAACCGACGCGCGACAACCCCGCCTCGCGCAACGCGGTCGGGTACATGCCGCAGGAGCCGCGCTTCCCCGACAACCTGAGGGTGAGCGAACTCTTCGACTTCGTGCAGGATCTCAGGGGCGAGCGGCCGGCCGGCCTGGACGAGCTCGTCGACTACTTCGAGCTGCGGCCGCACCTCAACAAGCCGCTGCGCGTGCTCTCCGGCGGCACGAAGCAGAAGACGAGCGCCGTGCTCACGTTCCTCTTCCACCCGAAGGTCCTCATACTCGACGAGCCGAGCGCCGGCCTAGACCCCGTCGCGAGCAGCCGCCTGAAGGACCGCATCCTTCGGGAGCGCGACCGGGGCGCCACCGTCATCCTGACTTCCCATGTCATGAGCGAGCTCGAGGAGCTGACCGACGAGGTCCTCTTCCTGCTCGAGGGCACGGTGCGCTACACGGGGACCCTGGACGCCATCCGGGCAGGCACGGGCGAGCGGCGCCTCGAGCGGGCCATCGCGAAGCTGATGACCGGCGAGGTGCGGTTGGACGACGGCTTTCGCATCCTGATGTCGGAGCGGAGGGGCGAAGTAGCGTGAACACGACCTTGAAGGTGATGAAGTACGCGTTCTTCGACCTCATGCGCAGCCGCTGGGTCCTGATCTACACCCTGTTCTTCCTCGCCGCCACCGGCGGCCTCCTCTACTTCGGCGACGACGCGGCCCAGGCGGCGCTCAGCTCGCTCAACCTCGTGCTGCTGATCATCCCGCTCGTCGCACTCATGCTCGGCATGAACCACTACTACTACACGCGGGACTTCGTGCAACTGATCCTCACCCAGCCCGTCTCGCGGCCCAGCGTCTTCCTCGGACAGTACGCGGGTGTCGCGCTGCCGCTCGCGGGCGCCTTCGTGCTCGGGACCGGCGTGCCGTTCGTCGTGTACTCGCTCACGCACCGCCTCGACGCCGGCCTGGTGGTCAGCCTGCTCGGCGCCGGCGCCCTGATCAGCCTCGTCTTCACGGCGCTGGCGTTCTGGATCGGCTTGGCCAACGAGGAGCGCGCTCGCGCCCTCGGCCTGGCGTTGGGCGTCTGGCTGGCGCTGACCGTCGTCTACGACGGCCTAGTCCTCTACTTCATCGTGCTCGCGCAGGCCTACCCGATCGAGGGCGCGGTCATGGCCGTGAGCGTCCTCAACCCGGTGGACCTCTCGCGCATCCTGGTGCTCATGCGCCTGGACGCGGCCGCCCTGATGGGCTACACGGGCGCGCTCTTCAACGCCTTCCTCGGCAGTGCGACGGGGACCATGGTGGCGCTAGGGGCGCTCCTGGCCTGGGTGGTCGCGCCCGTTGGCTTCGGGCTGCTGGCGTTCAGGCGCAAGAACTTCTAGACGGCAAACGAAACGGGCCCGGCATGGGCCGGATCGGGGCCAGAGCGGCGCCCGCAGCGAGTGCGGCAGGCCCTACAAGCGCCCGCGCTTGAGGTCGGTCAGGTAGTTGAGGAACTCCACCTCGGTCACCTCGCCGATGTGGCTGAGCACGTGGTTCCCGCGCGCGTCGAAGAAGAGCGTGACGGGCAGGCCGACCGCCTCGAACTCGTTCGAGAGCGCGCTCGCCTGGTCGAGCAGCACGCCCGTGATGACCAGGTCGTCGCGCTCTGCCAGGTAGGTCTCCACCACGGAGCGGGCCTCACCCTGATCGGCGAAGAAGAAGCGCACGTCCGGGTTGGCTCGGGACGCCGCGGCCAGCATGGGAAGCTCGCGACGGCATGGTGGACACCACGTCGCCCACAGGTTGATGACGGTGGGTAGGTCGGTGGCCGCCGAGAGCGTCACGCTGCCGCCGTCGAAGAGCTCGAGCGTGAGGTCCGGCAGGCGCTTGGCCTGGGCCTGGGCAGGCTTGAGGAGCCACCACGCGAGGCCGGCGGCCGCTAGCACGAACACGGTGAGGAAGAGCCACGAACGACCGCGGCGGCGCGGCGTAGGGGTTCCGTCGCTCCCTTGCATGCCGTCAGTCTATAAGCAGGACGTGTGCCCGGAACGTCGCGCCGGTCGGGATCGCGACCACGCCCCGACGACGGGCGGGCCGAGCTTCGCGACCTCGTTCAGCCCCCGTTGCTCACCAGCATCCAAGCGAGGCCGAAGACGAAGATCAACAGGCCGAACGAGAAGAACATCATGCCCTCGAGCAGGCCCGCCATGCGCGGGAAGTCGGCCATGTCGAACGAGCTGACGCCGGCGGGCAGGTTCTTCTCCTTCTTGCTGAAGAACACGTAGAGCGATGCGACCGCACCGAGCAACATCCCGGCGCCGAACAACATCATGACGGTAGCCATGGCGCTCCTCCTGGCGCGCCGGCAATGGCGCCACGGCAACGCGCAACTGGAGAACCCTCACCGGGTTCGCCGGCCGCGCGCGACGCGGCCTCACCGGTCGGCGCGCTACTGGCACATACCTTACCTTCCCACGCGGCGGAAGGCCAGTGGAACGCTTCACGGCCGCATAAACAAGCCTGCCGGTCCCAGAGGGGGACCGGCAGGTCAGGATGATGATTCCGCTCGAGCTTCAGCTCTTCTTGGCGCCGCCCTTGAGCATGCCGGCGACCGCCGTGAGGATCGCGCCGCCGGCGCCGCCGCCGACCACGTCGGAGATGATGCTCATGAGGTCCGTCGAGCTCCCGCCGCTGCCGACGCCGAGCGCGGACAGGAGTTGACCGCCGCCCAGGCCGCCGACGGCACCGATGATGCTGCCGAGGGTGGACCCCAGGCCGTTGCCCTTCTTGGCCGCCGAGCCGGCCAGGTTGCCGCCGAGTAGACCAGCGACGAGTTGGATGATGATGGGAAGCCAGGTTTCCATGCCGCTTACCTCCTAGGTTGGCGCCAGGAAGGCTCGTCTGCTGCC
Organism: Deinococcaceae bacterium; assembly: GCA_040255585.1. Taxonomy (GTDB): domain Bacteria; phylum Deinococcota; class Deinococci; order Deinococcales; family Trueperaceae; genus JAAYYF01. The sequence continues at coordinate 2,421 of JBDZVI010000072.1, read as the reverse complement.
GCTACCGGCCCGTGCCGATAGCGGAACTACCGATGCCTTCGATCACGGTCAGGGCGGGGCGACTCGCGTTGCTCGTGAGCACCTTCCGCTCCCCGGCGGGTGAGAACCGTGAACAGCATCACTCTATATTCATGAGGGCGACCCCGTGGCTAGTCCGCCACGCGGTCGCGCAGCTAGTCAGGCCACCCGGGTCGCGCAGCCGCCCTGCGGCGCGGGCCGCGTAGCGACCCCGAGCGCAGGTCGCTCGGCTACTCCGCCGCCGCCGTGCGGGCCGCGTCGATGGCCGCGACCTTGCGTAGCGGCAGGCCGGGGATGAACGGGATGATGGCCGAGCCGAGCAGCAGGATGGCGAAGCTGACTATGAACAGGAGCCTGATCGAGACGGAGAAGCCCTGCTTGATGCCGTGGTCGATGCCGGCCGCGAGCTCCCTGAAGTACTGCTCGACACCGGCGGCGAGCTGAGGCGCCTGCGCTGCGCGTTCGGCCGGGGCGAGGCTCGGCGCCTGCGCCGCGAACTCCCTGAGGCTCGCCGGTAACGTCTCGTCGGCGGCCATGGCGGCCGCCACGGCGGTGTCGCCGGCGACGAGGGCCGAGACCTTGTCGGAGAGCGCGGACGCCGCCCCCTGGAGGGCGCTGGCCACGCCACCGGCTTCCGCCTCGCCCGTCGTCCCGGCCTCGTTGCCCAGGCTGCTCAAGGAGCCGAGGTCGAAGGTCTGGGTGAGACCCGGCAAGGTAGGCACGTACTTCGGGATCTCGCTCTGCACGCTCAAGGTCAGGAGCGTGCCGAAGACGGCGAGGCCGATGACGGAGCCGATCTGGCGAAAGAACTGACTGGCGCTGGTCGCCACACCCATCCGCGCGAACGGCACGGCGTTCTGGATGGCGAGCGTGAACTGGCTCTGGGCGGGCCCGAGGCCGACGCCGACGATGACCATCCGCCACCCCAGCGAGAAGAGCGTGGTGTCGAGGTCGATCATCGTGAGTAGGAACACGCCGATGAGGAGGATGACCGAGCCCGTGATCATGAGCGGCTTGTACTTACCCGTGCGCGTCACCAGGAGGCCGGCGACGAACGAGCTCACGATCATGCCGCTCATGAGGGGCAGGAGGGTGAAGCCGGAGTTCGTGGCCGACACGCCTAGCACCAACTGCATGAAGAGCGGCAGGAACATGACGATGCCGAGGAACGCCACGTTGATGACGAACGACGCGAGGTTGGCGGTGGTGAAGACGCGGATGCGGAAGAGTTCGAGCGGCAGCATCGGGTCCTTCACGCGCGCCTCGACGTAGATGAACGCTAGGAGCGACACCACCGTGAAGGCGAGCATGGAAAGGATGATCGGAGAGCCCCACGGGTAGGTCGTGCCGGCCCACGTGAGGGCGAGCAGCATGGGCACGAAGGTCGTGACGATGAGCACGGCCCCGAGAAGGTCGAGGTTGCCCTTGCGCCCGGCCGCCGGCAGGGCGGGCATGACCCGCACGATCATGAAGAGGGCCAGGACGCCGATAGGGACGTTCACGTAGAAGACCCACCGCCAGCCCGCGATGGTCATGCCGAGGAGGCTCGTGTCGCCCATGTCGGTGAAGAAGCCGCCGACCAGGGGGCCGAGGACCGCCGCAAGGCCGAACACGCCCCCGAAGAGCCCCTGGTACTTGCCGCGCTCGGCCGCCGGGATCATGTCGGCGATGATGGCGAACGCGCTGGAGAAGAGGGCCGCCCCGCCCAGGCCCTGGATGGCGCGGAAGATGATGAGCTGCGTCATGCCGCCGCCCAGTAGCGGCAGGGTGCCGAACTCGCCGGCTAGGCCGCTCAGCGCCGAGCCGATCAAGAAGATGACCACGCCGATGACGAGGATCGGCTTGCGACCGTAGTCGTCCGATAGCTTGCCGTAGATGGGCACCATGACCGTGGAGGCCAGGAGGTACGCCGTCGTCACCCAGGTGTAGAGGTTCAGGCCGCCCAGGTGCTCGATGATGCGCGGCATGGCCGTGGAGACGATCGTCTGGTCAAGCGCGCCGAGCAGGAAGACGACGAGCAGCCCGGCGAAGGTGAGGTTGCGCTCGCGTTTCGTGAACTTCCGGCGGGGCGCGGCGGTCTGGGAGCCTGGAGGCGCGTCGGCGGCAGCTTCGGGCTTGGGCGTCTGTCTGACGCTTGGCTGTCCTCCGGCTATTACGCCGGGCATCGGGGTGATGGAATCGCTCACGGTCCTCCAGAGCGCGAGCCGCGGTCCCCGAAGCGGGGCGGGCTCGAAGCGCAAGGCCGGAGTATAGCGCGCCGCCTATGAACTGGCGTGTCGTCGTCACAGCGCGCGGGTGTTGGGAGCTTAGCCGGTCGTGGCTGGATCGCGTGGTCTGGTGGCTGGGTCGGCGGAGCGTGCGCCTACGTACTGCCTACGCTGCGCTATGGCAGTACTCCGGGCA
>JBDZVI010000071.1:13350-15860 GCA_040255585.1 Deinococcaceae bacterium | reverse complement strand
CGACGGCGGCTACCAGATCGTCCCCGGCGAGAGGCGATTCCGGGCCGCGCAGCGGGCCGGACTGACCAGTGTGCCGGCGACCGTGCGGGAGCTGAGCGACCAGGAGACTCTCGAGATAGCCGTCGTCGAGAACCTGCAGCGCGAGGACCTCAACTCCATGGAAGAGGCGCGGGCGTTCAAGCTCCTGCTGGACTTCGGTATGAACCAGGAGCGCGTGTCCGAGGCCGTCGGCAAGAGCAGGAGCGCCATCGCCAACGCGCTCAGGTTGCTCGCGCTGCCCGAGGAGGCCCAGGCGGCCGTCGAGGCCGGCGCGATCTCTGCCGGTCACGCCAGGGCCATCTTGGCCCAACCCGAGCCGGACCGGCTGTGGGCCTTAAGCGAGATCACGCGCCGCGACCTGACCGTTCGCGAGGCCGAAAGCCTGAAACGCCCCACCGCGAGGTCGGCGCAACGAAAGGCCGCGGGGCGCTACGCGCGCCTGGAGGAGGACCTGAGCCGCTTTGCCGGCACGCGCGTCCGGATCTCCGGCAACGCGAGGAAGGGTCGCATAGAGCTGCACTTCCATAGCGAGGACGAACTCCAGCGCCTCCTGGACCTGCTCGGCTACGAGAGCTAGCGGGCGCGCCCCAGACGCGCCCGGGCGCGCACCCCTGGCCGACCCCGGGTCCGTGCCCGTCCACCGCCCCACCCCTGGCCACCGATTCGCGCTCCTGGCGCGAGCGGCGGCCCGACCCGGTGATACGATGGCGCCGACGTTGGAGTCGTAGCGCCGCACGCATCGGGGCGCTTGCCAACCGCATGAGACATGCAACCGTGCCCGGGCCATCTGCGTCGCAGCGTGCCGGGCCGAGACCGAACCGAGGTGAAGCGATGAAGCAACCCGTACGCGTGGCGGTCACCGGGGCCGCAGGCCAGATCGGTTACGCACTCCTGTTCCGTATCGCGGCAGGCGACATGCTTGGCAAAGACCAGCCCGTGATCCTGCAACTCCTCGAGATCACGCCGGCCCTGAAGGCCCTGGCGGGCGTCGTCATGGAGTTGGACGACTGCGCCTTCCCGCTGCTGCACGGGGTCGTCGCGACCGACGACCCGAACGTCGCGTTCAAGGACGCCGATTACGCCCTCCTGGTCGGCTCCCGGCCCCGGGGCCCCGGGATGGAGCGCAAGGACCTGCTGCAAGCGAACGGCGCGATCTTCACCGTGCAAGGCAAGGCGCTCAACGACCACGCTTCGCGCGGCGTGAAGGTCCTGGTGGTTGGCAACCCGGCCAACACCAACTGCCTGATCGCCTTGAAGAACGCCCCGGACCTGGCTCCGGAGCAGTTCTCGGCGATGACCCGACTGGATCACAACCGCGCGCTGAGCCAACTGGCTGCGCGCACGGGCGCGAAGGTGTCCGACGTACGCAAGATGATCATCTGGGGCAACCACTCCAGCACCCAGGTGCCAGACGTCAGCCACGCGACCGTGGCCGGCAGGCCGGCCGCGAGCTTGGTGGACGACGCTTGGGTGGATGGAGAGTTCGTCCCGACCGTCCAGAAGCGCGGCGCGGCCATCATCGACGCCCGCGGCGCGTCCAGCGCCGCTTCGGCGGCCAACGCCGCCGTGGACCACATGCGCACCTGGGCCCTTGGCAGCCCCGAAGGCGACTGGGTCAGCATGGGGGTCTTGAGCAGTGGCGCCTACGACGTGGCAGAGGACATCGTCTACTCCTACCCGGTCACGGTGCGGGACGGCGTCGTTGCGGTGGTCGAAGGGCTGTCGGTGAACGCCACGGTGCGAAGCAAGATGAAGGCCACCGAGCAGGAGCTCTTGGAGGAGCGCGCGGCCGTGGAGGACCTGCTGTAGTAGGCGGGAGGACCGACTGGTCGTCCGGGACGGGCGTGTAGGCGGGGCGCGCCAGGGTTATTCTTGGACGTCGAGTGCCGAGATGCCTAGCGGCAAATCGGAGTCGTTCCGACATGCTATCGTTATCGGAGAGGCGGGTCCCACGGGGCCCGACGGAGAGGCGACCCAGCTAGATGCACCACGAGGGTGACGAACAAGGCACGCTGCGGCATGACGACCACCGCGATGAGCTCCGGTCGGCGGTCGACGGCGCCCGGGAAGTGCTGAAGGACCACGGCATGCGCTACAGCAGGCCGCGGGAAGTCATCCTCACCTACTTGCTGGAGAAGGACAGGCACGTCAGCGCCGAGAGCCTTTACCTCGACCTGAAGAAGCGAGGCGAGGAGCTCAGCCTCTCGACCGTCTACCTGAACCTCTCGGCCCTCGCCGGCGCGGGGCTCGTGCGGGAGTTCAGGGGCGCCACGGGGCAGGCCCTGTACGACAGCAACGTGACCCCCCACTACCACGTCGTTTGCGGCGAGACCGGCGAGGTGCGCGACGTCCCCGCGCCCATGGTGAACGGCGTCCCGCTCGGGCGCTTCCTCAAGGAGTACGTCGAGCGCGAGACGGGCTGGACCGTCGACGAACCGCGCTTCAGCCTCACCGGCAAGCCGCCCGCCGAC
>JBDZVI010000071.1:0-13250 GCA_040255585.1 Deinococcaceae bacterium | reverse complement strand
GGCCCGCGACCGGGCGGGCGCCCGGATGGCCAACCGGTCGGGCGACGCCTCCGACAGCTGACCCTCGAAAGACCTTCGTGACAGACCGTGATCACCTGGGGGACGCCGGCTCCGAACGCCAGGGCGCGTCTTTCGCGGACGACTTGGTCCTCAGAGACCTGATCAGCCATGCCGACCTGCGCGAGGTGGAGCGCATCCAGCGCGACGTCTGGGGCCTCGACGACATCGAGATCGTCCCCAGCTCGCAGATCAGGGCCGCGCTCCACGCGGGCGGCCAGGCCGGTGGCGCCTTCATCGGCGACGCCCTGGTCGGCTTCTCCTACGGCTTCCTGGCCTCGCCCCACGGCCGCCTGATGGAAGGACCCGGCCTCCACTCGCACATGGCGGCGGTCAGGCCCGAGGCGCGCGGTCGAGGCGTCGGGCAGGCGCTCAAGTGGCAGCAGCGCGACTGGTGCCTCAAGCGTGACCTCGCTTGGGTCACATGGACGTTCGATCCACTGCAGGCACGCAACGCGAACCTGAACTTGCGTCACCTCGGGGCCATCTGCGTCGACTACCTCGTCGACTTCTACGGGCCCATGGGCGGCCCGCTCGGTGGCGCGAGGAGCGACAGGTTCCTCGCGCTCTGGGTGCTCACGGCGCCGAGCGTCGTCGCGATCGCCAACGGCGGGGCTGGTGGCCGACCCACGCCCGGCGCCGCCACCGTCGAGCCGACGGCGACGCGGGGCTCCGCGGTCTGGGCCGTTCGGCCCTCGATCGATGGTGGCGGCGCCGAGCCCGTGGTGGAGCTCGCCGGGCCCGGCCTGATGAGCGTCGCCGAAGCCGGCGCGCGCGTGATGGTGGCCGCGCCACCGACCGACCGCGGTGTCGACACGGAGCGCGCCAGACGCTGGCAGGACGCGTTCGCCCAGACCATCGTGCCGCTGTTCGAGGCGGGCTACGTGGCCGTCGACCTACTCGAAGGCGCCTATGTCCTGGAGCCACCCGGCGGAGGGTTCAAAGCTAAACTTGACAATCTATAAATCCGCGCTTGACATTCTGTGAACCTCGACCTATCATCTTGCCAAGGAGGCGAGATGATGAACGCATACTTCGATCAACGCCACTCGCTAGACCATGTTTCTCAACTTCAGCAAGAGGCCGCGACCGACCGCCTCGTACGCTCCCACGGCACGCCGCGCCCCGGCGCACGCCTGCGCGGACGCTTCGCCCAGTGGCTTCGCAACGCGGCGGCCCGCATCGATTCCGGCGAAGACCGCCAGGAGTCGATGGGCCGCCTGGGCAGGCTGGACGCCGGCATGCGGGATGACCGCGTCGAAGCGCTTCCCTATTCACACTGACCAGCAGGCGCCTCGCCAGCACGGGCGAGGCAGCGAGACACCCGGACACGAACAGGAGCAACGATGGACGAGATCGCCCGCGTAGAACAGATGGTGGCTCAGGGCCTGATCAGCGCCGATGATGGCGAACGGCTCAAGGAAGTGCTGCGCTCCGTTCAGGAGGCAGAACAGGAGGGCACCGCGCCGCAGCTGGCTGCAGCGGGCGACGCCGACCGAACGGATCCTCCACACGGCGCGTTGGGAGCGGGCTCGGCCGGGCCGGCAACGCTCGGAGGACCTGCGGCAACGCCGTCCGCGCCAGGACTTTCCGCGCCGATCCCGCCCGTTCCCCCGCTGGCGCCGACCGCCGTGCCACCCGTCGCGCCGCCTTCAGCGGCAACCGCCACGACATCCGCTGAACCGGCCGCTTCGTCAACCGCCGCTGCACCGGCCGCACCATCCGGCGCGCAGGCGGCCCACAGGTCAGCGCCGGCCGCCGACGCAGGTCTGCCGGCCGGCACGAAGTGGGTGCGCGTTGAGCTGGTGGCGGGCGACCTCGACGTCGGCATCGACCCGCAACTCACCGAGCCGCGAGCCGAGTCCGACACGGGGGAGGCCGCGCTCGAACGCACCGATTACGGCTACCGCGTCTCCATCGGGAGGGGCGAGGGCTCCTTCCTGCGCGGCCTCGAGGGTCCGCTCGCCGGGTTGCTCATAAGCAAAGGCCGACCGGGCGACCTCAAGCTCACCCTACCGGCCGGCTACGGCGTCGACCTTGCGATGACGACGGGCGACGTCGACCTCGACGGCGTTCCTTTCCTGCGCGGCACTCTCTCGGCCGGGGACCTCGATGCCCACGGTCTGGAGGGCATCGACTTTTCCAGCATGGCGGGGGACGTGTCCGTGAGCTTGCGGCCGACGAGCGGCAGACACCGGATCGTCAACACCGCGGGCGAGCTGAAGGTCACGCTCCTGCCCGGTTCGGACGTGGCCGTCCACGGCGACGTCTCCATAGGGGAGGCGAAAGCGGGTCCGGAGTTCCAGACCGGCAGGCGGATGATGAGCGGGACGGTCAGCGGTGCCATCGGGGCCGGGACCGCCAGGCTCGACCTCAAGGTCACGGCCGGGAGCATCAAGCTCAAGACGGGAACGGACGACCGTGGCTGATTCGGACACCCGCAAGCGCATCCTCGACATGCTCGCCGCCGGCCGCATCACGGCTGACGCCGCGGCCGAGCTCCTGAGAGCGGTCTCGTCCTCGGCGCCAAGGATTCCCGCGATCCCTGAGGCGCCAACGCCGCCACCCGTACCGAAGCGCGGCGGCCCGCGCATGCTCCGCATCGTCGTAGACGCCCCGAACGCTGGCAACAAGGGCAAGGTGCGCGTGAACGTCCCGCTGGCCCTGGCCAAGTTCGCCGCGCGGTTCATCCCCCGCGACGCGACCCAGGAGCTGACCGAGCAAGGGATCGACCTGGCGCAACTGTTGCAGCACCTCGGCGACGATCTGCCGGAAGGGCGCCTTGTCGACATCGAGGCCGACGGTGAGTCCGGCGACTCGAAGGTCTCCATTATCGTTGAGGTCGTATGAAGATCCTCCCCATGCCGACCGCTTGCCCGGTCACCGGCGAGCCCCTCCTGGTGACGCGCCTGGAGTGCGACGCCAGCGGCGTCGTCATCGAAGGGCGTTTCACCCCCAACGAGTTCGCGCTCCTCTCGCCAGACCACCTCGAGTTCCTGCGCATCTTCGTGAAGGTCAGGGGCAACCTCAAGGAGGTCGAGCGGGTCCTCGGCTTGAGCTATCCGACCGTGAGGCTGCGCTTCGAGAAGCTCCTGCTCGCGCTCGATTACGAGGCCTCGGAAGACATCGTCGAGGAGCGCAGCAGCATCCTGGACCGGCTCGAGGCCGGGGAGATCGACGCCGACGAGGCGGCGAAGCGGCTCAACGCGCTGGCGCGCAAGGGCTAGGTCGCGGCGCCCCGTCCGCACTTCGCACCCCAGCACTCAAGAAGGCTGAGCGTCCTCCGGTATACTGGCGGCCGCATGACCGACTACTACGCCGTCTTGGAAGTCACACGAGACGCAGACAGCAAGACCATCAAGGCCTCGTACCGCAAGCTCGCGATGGCCTACCACCCGGACCGCAACCCAGGCAACAGGGACGTCGAGGAGAAGTTCAAGGCGATCAACGAGGCGTACGCCGTGCTGTCGGACGAGACGCGCCGCGCGCGCTACGACCGGTACGGCACCGTCGACGACAACGCGGTCTTCGGCAGCGACATCTTCGACATCTTCGCCTCCGTCTTCGGCACCAACGTCGCCAACATGTCGGGTGGGCGCCCAAGGGCCAACGGCCAGCCGGGCGAGGACCTCGAGGCGCAACTCGTCATCACGCTCGAGCAGGCGCGGGAGGGCGCCACTGTCGAGGTGGAGGTGGAGCGGCTCCGAGCCTGCCGCCACTGCCATGGGGAGCGTTCGGAGCCCGGCTCGGCCGGCAAGAGCGTCTGCCAGCGCTGCGGCGGGGCCGGCCAGGTCCGCGTGCAGGCGCAGTCGATCTTCGGCGCCGTCATCACGACGCGCACTTGCCCCGACTGCCATGGCGACGGCCACGTCGTCCAGACGCCGTGCCGTGTGTGCAACGGTCGTGGCCGCGAGCGCGGCACGGACAAGGTCAGCGTCACCCTTCCGAAGGGCATCGACGGCGGCTACCGGTTGCGCGTCCCGCGCGAGGGGAACGTCGGCGTAGACGGCGGCCAGTCGGGCGACCTCTACCTGTACATCGAGATGAGGAAGCACGCCTTCCTGGAACGGGCGGGCGACGACCTGCTCTACACCCTGGAGGTCGGCATGGCTCAGGCCGCCCTCGGCGCCACCTTCGCGATACCTACGCTCGAGGGCGAGGAGCGCTTGACCGTCCCGCCGGGTACGCAACCAGGCAGCGAGTTCCGGTTGCGCGGCAAGGGGATGCCGCGCCTTCGGCAGAGCGGCAACGGCGACCAGGTCGTCGAGGTCAGGGTCGTCGTGCCTACCAAGCTCTCCGAGGAAGCGCGGGAGCACTTGGCCGCGTATGCCGGTGCCATCGAGGAGGCGGTGGACGCCCAGGAGAGCGTCGCCGAGAAGGTGCGCGACTTCTTCAAGGGCAAGCGGCGCGGGCGCGGCAAGGGGCGCGACGAGTCGGCCGACGCAGCCTCGTCCTGACCAGCGTCAGACGAGTTCGCTGAACCAGGCGGCCAGCTCGCGGTGGGCGGCCTCGCCCGTCGCTGCAATCCGCAACGCCGGCGCCTCGGCGCTCGAGCGGAACCACGTCGACTGGCGCTTGGCGTACTGCACGGTCGCCAGTTCGACGGCGCGCCGCGCTTCCTCCACGCTGGCCTCGCCTCGCAGGTGGGCGGCGACCTCCTTGTAGCCGATCGCCTGGAGCGCCGTGGGCTGCTCGGGGTAGGCGCGCAACAGCTCCGCTACCTCGGCGACCAGCCCGCGTTCGAACATCGCCGCCGTGCGCGCGGCGATCCGCGGGCGCAGCTCGGCCATGGCCGGCAGGAGCTGGGCGGTGGAGTAGGCGTACTGCGGCGGCCGGCGAGGGAAAGCGCTCGGAGGCTTACCCGTCGAGCGCAGCACCTCGAGGCTGCGCACGATCCGGCGGGGGTTGCCGCCCGCCCGAACCGCGTCCTGCGGCGCGGCTTCCCGGAGCTCCGCCTCGAGCTCGCGGAGGTGTCCGCCCGCCACCGCCTCCCACATGGGCGCCTGGGCGGCGAGGTCGGCGGGAGGCACGGTCGGCAGGCCCTCACGCAGGGCCCGCAGGTAGAACCCCGTGCCGCCGGTAACCAACGGTACGGCGCCGCGCGCCAGGATGGCCCCGATGGCGGCCTCCGCCAGGTGCACGTACTGCGCGACCGAGAACGGTTCGGACGGGTCAACGACGTCGAGCAGGTGGTGACGCACCGCTGCCCGCTCCTCGCGGCTGGGCTTGGCGGTGCCGACGTCCATGCCCCGGTAGACCTGCATGGCGTCGGCGGAGACGATCTCGACGGACAGGCCGGTGTCGGGCGCGTGCCTGGCCGTAGGGCCGGCGCCGGCCGACGCCTCTCCCACGGCGAGGGCCAGGCGCAGGGCGGCCGCGCTCTTGCCAGAGGCGGTCGGGCCGGCCAGCACGGGTATCGCTGGAACGTCGGACGCGGTCGCTGAGCCCCGGGAACTCATGCCCCAACGCTAACAAGCGGCTCAAAGTCCGGTGCTAGACTCGCGCCATGAGCATCGAGAAGTTCGGTACCGCCGGAGACATCCAGGAGTTGATCGCGGTCAGGGACCATATCGAGGCCCTAGTCGAACAGGCGAGCGCGGAGCAGGCGAACCTTCCCAAGGCGGACTTCCTCGATAGGGGCGACGCCTTCCAGCTCCACCTCGAGGTACCCGGCATAGACCAGGCCGACCTCGAGATCGCGGTCGAGGACGACGAGTTGCTGGTGGCCGGACTGCGCGAGCCGCCGCTTGTCGACGGCCGCATGCTCTTCTCCGAGCGCAGCGTGGGGCCGTTCCAGCGCTCTTTCGCCCTGCCGAGCCCGGTGGATCGCGAACGGGCGACGGCGCACCTGGCCGGCGGGGTTCTCACAGTCACGCTTCCGAAGCTCGTCGAGAGCTAGACGACCGCCGCTCCTCACTGCAGGTCGACGTCCAGCTCCCCGCTGACGTTGCCTAGCACCACGACGTCGTTGCTATCTAGGTAGTAGAGCAGCCTGGTCCCGCTGAGGGTGTCGTTGCCCTTGACGCTGCGGGCGGGGTTGCCGGTGAGGATGGCGGTGCCGGCCTCCTCGTCCAGTTCCAGCCGCTCTCCCGTAGTCGTGCGGTCCTCGCTCACGACGCTGACGTTCCCCGTAAGGGTGGCGCGCTGGGCGCCGACGGCGAACTCCATGGCGTCCGCGGTGGCGCGGAGCGGCTCCTCGCCTTCCCCGGCGTCGCGCTCGAGCGCGATCGGGCCCCGCATCTCCCCCGTGTCCGCCTCGCGGTCGAGGAAGAAGCTCGTGCCGGTCACGCGCGTCTTGCCTTGCACGAGCCGTACGCTTGGGGTGCCGGCGGCCGAGCGCTCGTCGATGCAGCCCGGCCGCGAGAACGTCACGCCGTCGCCGCTCAACTCCAGCGTCTCCTCGCCCGCCTCGGCCTCTGCGCCGTCCGGCGTTGTGATGATGGCGAGCCTCGACGTGAGGGTAGCGTCCTCGACACGCGTCTCCACCGTGCCGGGTGCCGGTGCGTAGACGATGGTCATGCGCTCGCCTTCCGAGCAGTTGCGGTTGTTGCCGATCGTGCGGGCGCCGTCCGCCGCGAGCCCGCGGTTCGTGACGACCAGCTCGGCGTCGTCGCGCTTGACCGTGAAGGTGGTGCTGGTCTGGGCCAGCACGGTGCCTACCAGGGCCAGCACCGCGAGGAGCGCCACCCGTCGCGACCGGCTAGGCGCTGGTGGTCGCGGCGGCGACCCGTCCGGTCGCCGATGACGGCGCCCCGTCGACTCCACCAACGCCGGGGGCGGCGACCGCCGCGCTAGCGGCTGACCGGGCCGGCGGCGCCCCCGAGACGTCACTCCCCGCCCGCTGGCCCTTCCGGCGCGAGCGGGCGCTCCGTCAGGTCGAACGTGGCCGCGTCGTACGCGCTCGGGACCGAGGCGTCGATGGCCTCGAAGAAGTCGTACTCGACGTCCTGTTGGATGCGGTCGGTGACGAGCGTCGTGCCGGAGTCGGAGTCGAACGCGCGCGCCGGCGCTTCCGGGGTGCCGATGACCTCGGCGATGCCGGAGTTGTCGTCGAAGAAGACCTCGTTGCCTGTGCTCGTGATGGCGCCGTCGACCACGGTCACGTTGCCGCGCGCGTAGAGGAGCTTGGAGCCCGTCAGGACGCGGATCTCGTCCGCCGTGATCAATGTGGTCCCGCCGTCGTCGTCGAGCCGAGTGATGCTCGCCTGCGCGCCGGCGCTCGTCAGGACGCCGAGCTCGCGGCCCTCCTCGTAGATCAGCTCGCTTGCCGCGGCCGACTGCTTGCCGTTCTGGAGGGCTACGTTGCCGCTGCTCGTGGAGCGGTCGGTGTCGACGTCGAACGCCACGCTGTCGGCCTGGATCCTTACCTCGTCGTCGCCCTCGGTCTCGGCGGCCAGTACTACCTCTGCCCTCCCCGCCAGGACGCCTAGGCCCGTCGCCTCGCTGTACTCGAGACCAGGTCCGGTGGCCGTCAGCCGCCCGCGTTCGACCCGCACGCCGTCGGAGAACGCCGCGACCCGCTCTCCCCCGCGGGTGATCGACTCGCCTGCCGGAGCGCTGAGCTCCACGCGGTGGCCGAAGATGCTGAGGGTCGAGACGGTGGCCGTGATCCCGAAGGGCTCGGGATGCTCGTAGACGATGGGTCCTGAGCGCAAGTTCCCGCTCTGGGTGCCGCCCGAGCCGTCGATGGTGATGATCCGCTTGCTCGTCTCCGTGGCGCCGTCTTGCGCCATAGCCTGGACAGCGAGACCGGCGGCTAGCGCTGCGATCAGAAGGGCGATGCGTGGTTGGCGGGTGATCACGGGTTCCTCCCGGGCGAGTCGACGATGAACTGGGCGTAACCGACCGTTCCCGGGCCGCCCGCCTCGAACTCAGTGAAGTCGAAACTGATGCGCATGTCCTCGAAGACGCTCTCGCCGAGGTCCTTGCCGGTCATGACCGCGCGCGGGACCTCGAAGCGTCCGGCGCGTTGGTCGATGAACACGGTGCGAGAGCCTTTGGCGAGCATGTCGAGGTCGAGGTCGTCCGCGACGAGGTGCGCGTGCATATGGTCACCGCGCAGGTTGTCGGCGCGGTCGATCGTGACGCTGTCGGCCGTCAGCGTGAAGTCCGTCTCCCCCCCAAGCGTGCGGCGCCCGTCCGATACCTCGTCCAGGGTCGTCTCCTGGCGATCGGGAGCGTAAGACGCCGTCGGCGCGGCGAAGTACCAGACCGCGTCCGGGTCCGACTGCGGGAACAATGTGAGGTTCACCGAACTCAACTCGATGACCGCGCTCGGGACGCTCGGCGGCGTTTGCGGAGACAGCGCCAGAGCGACGAGGGCCGCCACCACGACGGCGAAAGCGAGCGCTGCCCAGCGCACCATGCAGCGAGACTACCAACGCGTGGGGCTGAGAAAGGTGACCGCGGCGATAACCGAAGGCTTAGCTACGCTTTACGGGCCGGTCAGTCGAAGGTGACCGCCACCACGCGATAGACGGCGGCGCCGACCGGCATCTGCACGGTGACGTTGTCGCCGACCCGGCGTCCGACGAGGCTGCGCCCCAAGGGCGACTCGTCGCTGACGCGCCCTTCGAGGATGTCGGCCTCGTGCGTGCCCACGAGGTGGAACACGACGTTCTCGCCGTCCTGCGACTGCAGGGTCAGGGAGGCGCCGAGGCGCGCCACAGCCTCGCCGTCGTCGTGCTCGACCACCACGGCGCGGTGCACGAGCTCCTCGAGGTCGGCGATGCGCGCCTCGTTGGCGCTCTGCAGCAGCCGCGCTTCGTCGTAAGCGGCGCTCTCGCGCAAGTCGCCGTCGGCCAGCGCGGCGCCCATGTAGTCGGCGAGCTCCTGCCGCTTCTCTTCCTTCAGGTAGCGAAGCTCTTCCTTGAGCTTCTCCAGCCCGCGCGCGGTCATCTGGATGGGTTCCTTGGACACTGTGCTCCTCACCTGGCGGGGGTAGGCTCCCGCCCGCGAACGCCGCCCTGGGCGGGCTTGGCGGCAAGCGAGTCGGCGGAAGCAATGGGACCGCCGGGCAACGTCCGGTGGGGATTATATGCCGGACTCACGCGTGCAAGTCAGGGGGCGGCGCCACTTCCGGTGGACCCGCGTTCACGGCCGGTGTCCGTTGATCGGCGCTACCATGCGCTCGTGACGGCCCTGGACCAGACGGAAGCGCGGGTCGCGCAAGTCGGTGGCCGCACTCCTGCGTGGGGCGGTGACCACGCTGCCGCGCGTGAGCTGATCCTCCGCCACGGCTGGAACACCACGGTCTACCAGGTACTCAACCCCGACATCCGGCACTGGTTCACGCGCGACGGCGAAGCGCTCGTCGGCTACGTCCAGCATGCCGGCGTGAGGGTGGTGGCCGGAGCTCCCGTCTGCGACTACGCCCGGCTGCCCGAGGTCGCGCAGGAGTTCGAGCGGGACGCTAGAGCCGCCGGCCTCACAACCTGCTACTTCGCGGTGGAGCCGCGGTGGCTGGAACTCGTGAGGCGCCGATCAGAGGTAGCGCTCATCGGTGCGCAGCCCGTTTGGGACGCCGCGACCTGGCGCGAGGCGGTCGACGCGCACGCGTCTGTGCGGGCGCAGTTCAACCGCGCGCGCAACAAGGGGGTGGGGGTAGAGCGCTGGCCGCTGGCGCGCCTCGTAGCGGGTCAACCGGGCGCCGCCGAGTTGCGCGGTCTGCGCGAGCGGTGGGCGGCCGCCCACGGGTTGCCGCCGCTCGGGTTCCTCACCGGTGTCGAGCTGCTGCCCAAGGACGCCGAACCGGACGGACCCCTCACGCTGGACCGGCGCCTCTATGTGGCGTCGCGTCTGGGCGCCCCCGTCGGCTACCTGGTCGCCTCCCCCATCCCCATGCGCGGCGGCTGGCTCATCGAGCAGGTCGTGCGCGATCCGGCAGCGCCCAACGGCACGGCGGAACTCCTCATAGATTCCGCCGCCACCGACCTGGCGAGCCTGGGCGCGAGCCGCCTCACGCTTGGGCTCTGCCCGCTCTCGCGTATGCACCGGCCCATCGAAGAACCCCGCCGCGATAGCCCCGCCTGGCTGAGGGTCGCGTTCGCCTGGGGCTACGCCCATGGCAGACGCTTCTACGACTTCGCCGGCCTGGAGGCCTTCAAGGAGAAGTTCTGGCCGCCGCGCTGGGAGCCGATCTACTTGGTCGGGGGCGAGCGCATCGGGCTGCGGACGCTGTACGCGGTGGCTGCGGCGTTCACGGCCGGGCGGCCGGTTGCCGCCCTGGCGCAGGGGGTATGGAGGGCGTACGGGCCACGGGGGCGGTGAGTGCGTCTGAGGCAGGTCGCGGTGACGTGGTACGGGCCGAAGGGGTCGTGGAAGCCGCCCGCAGGTGGGTGGAACAGGTGGGGTAGAATCTGGTTCCGCGACCGCCGGAGCCGATGTGCGGCTCACGCGCGGTGGCTCGCATAAGGTTGCGACCTGGTGGACGGTCAGGGCCCTTAGCTCAGCGGTTAGAGCAGTCGACTCATAATCGATTGGTCGCTGGTTCAAATCCAGCAGGGCCCACCAATCGCCCACTAACATCCCCTACCAACATCACTCACCGACCGCGGCCACCGACAGCGCCCGAAGGCATCGCCCACCGGCTTCGCCGCGCGCGGAAGCCCCCGCTATCCTCGGGCCGAACGCAGGAAGATGGCCGCTCGACCGTCAGCCGAGACGCTCGAGCGCGACCCCGAGCCAGAACGCCAACCCCTCGTCTGACCGGATCGCCTCTGCCGACACGGTCAGCCAACTCGGACCCATCGTCCTGCCGGCGCCCATCTCGGCCTGCCGCGCTCCGGGACGTCCTATCAACTCGTCGTGCCGCTCGGACGGAACCCTTACCAACAGCCCACCGTCCTTCATGGCCGCTACCGCCAGCCTCTCGTCGACCATGAACGAGCGCGAGCCGAACATCGAGGCCTCGCGGACGGGTGACCTGTCGGCGAGCTGGTCGCGCAGGCGGGCGACCAGCTCGGACTGGGCCGGTGTCATCCTCGGTTCGGCCTTGGTCTTGGTCACACCTGGAGCATAGACCGCGTCAGGGTCGGCTTGCTGTCGAGCACGTGTCGAGCGCGTATCGAACCTGGCAACCGGCCGATGGGCACTCGGAAGCCTTCCGCATCGACCGCCTGCCAATGCGGTCCGATACCATCCCCGTGCGGCGCCCCCTGGACGATTCGACATCTACGCGAAGCCCGAGGTGATGAACGGGCGCCGGCATATGGTCGACCGGACCTATCGTTGCTTGCGCGAGGCAAACCGGCCGGTCACTGGCGTCGGCGCCCCTGCTGACGGCGGCTGCGCTTAGGAGCACGATGGTCGAAGCCTCCCAACCCACTCCCATCCTCGACGTCCGGAACCTGGTCGTGGCCTACGGCCGGAAGACCGCGGTGGACGGCGTCAGCTTCCAGGTGCGCCGCGGCGAGATCTTCGGGCTGCTCGGACCGAACGGCGCCGGGAAGACCAGCACGTTGAGCGCCATCGAGGGGCTGCTGAAGCCGGCCGGCGGCGAGGTTCTCGTCGACGGCGTCGACGTCGGTCGCGACCCGCTAGCCGCCAGGGCGCGCATGGGCGTGCTGCTGCAGGAGGCGAGCTTCCAGCCGCAGCTGACCATCAAGCAGCTGGCGCGGTTGTACGCGGGCCTCTACGGTGTGACGATCGGCGACGCAGAGCTGACCGACCGCCTGCGTGGCTTCGGGCTGGAGGGGGAGCTGGGCAAGCCGTTCAAGGCGCTCTCGGGCGGGCAGCAGCAGCGGTTCTCCATGCTCATCGCGCTGATCCATGATGCGCCCCTCCTGCTCCTCGACGAGCCGACGGCCGGCCTCGACCCGCAGTCGCGCCGGAACCTCTGGGAGCGCATCGGGCAGCAGCAGGGGGCGGGTGGGAGCGTCCTCCTCACGACGCACTCCATGGAGGAGGCGCAAGCGGTGTGCGCGCGGCTGGCGATCATCGATCACGGCAAGCTCGTCACGGTCAGCGCGCCTTCTGACCTGATCGCCAAGTACCAGGACGATCCGCGCGTCCTGAGCGTGGCGCACGGCACCGTGACCCTCGAAGACGTGTTCATAGCACTGACGGGTAGTGATCTCCGTGACTGAAACCGGAGCGAAGAGACCAGCGCCGGCAGGCACGTTCGCCGCGCTGCTGCGCGCCGACTTCATCGCCATAACGCACAGCGCCGTCGTCCTGATGCTCAACTTCATCGTGCCCGTCTTCATCGTGGTGCTGTTGGGTCGCCGCGGCACCGCAAGCGCGCTTGACGGAGCCATCGGCGGCGATGCCTTCGCCATAGCGCTGGCGCTGACGATAGGGCTCATGACGTCCAGCCTGTTCGGGTACTCGCTCGCTTTGGCCCGCGACCGCGAGGCGGGCGTCTTCCAGCGCCTGCGCCTCACCCCGATACCGACCTGGCAGATCATGGGCAGCCGCCTCCTGCTCCAGCTGGTCGCCGACCTGGTGATGACGGCCATCGTCGTCGTGGTGTCGGCTGTCATGCGCCACGCCGCCTTCGGCGCAGGGCGGCTCCTGCTGCTGGTGGGCATCTCGGTCCTGGGCGGGGCCATGTTCCTCGCCCTGGCCCAGGCGCTCGTCGCGCTCGTACGGTCGGCGGCGGCGGTGAGCGCCGTCAGCCGCTTCGCATACGTCGTCCTGCTGCTGTTCGGCCTTATCGGCGTGAGCGGCGCGCTGGGACCGACGCTGCAGGCCATAGGCGCCTGGACGCCGGTGGGCGCGCTCATCAACGCGTACGCGGGCGCTGGTGGCCTGACGAGCTGGGGCTGGAGCAGCACGGCCGGGATGATCGCCATCGTCGGCTACACCGTCATCGGCGTGTACGTCGGGGTGAGATGGTTCAGTTGGAGTACCCGTTAGCGCCCTGACGGCCGCTCGAGGTCGCTACAGAATCGCGCCGGGCAACTAGGGTGTGTTCGTATTATTTATGTTGTGTGGTGCTGATGGGTAGTGGGGGCCGGTTGGTGGCGTTTTTCGTGAGCGCCGCGTTCGTCGCTGACTAAGTACGGGGTGTGGGTTTCTCCCCTAGTGAGGTGCCTGAGTGCGGTCTAGGCGCTCGGGTCGAGCGCTGCGCTTCTCGCTCTCGAGGTCGGGGAGTCGGGGGTCGAGGGTTGGGGGTCTTCTTGGGAAATGGGTACTTGTGCAACTAGGCGATTGCGCAACTGCCTCGTTGCATATCGTGTCGTTTTTCAAAC
>JBDZVI010000070.1:6877-16300 GCA_040255585.1 Deinococcaceae bacterium | reverse complement strand
GCGCCGGTGATGAGTACCTTCATGCGGTCTCCTGGGCTGATGCGCCGATCGAATAGCACGTTCAGGCAGCGTAGCACCGGAGGCCGCTATGGCGGCCCTACACGGCAATAACTCTTGCTAACTGCCGTGAGGTCGTGTAGAGCCTAGGCGGGAGGATTGGCTCGCATAGTGTCAAGGACGCTCTCAGGGTGTCGGGCGGCAACGTGCAGCAGGGTCAACGCTGGGCCGCTCGGTCTGCGACGCCCTTGTTCCCACCCCTCGACAGTGCGCTCGCTTACGCCCAGCAAATGGGCGAACTGACTCCGGGAGAGGTTTAGGCCGTCCCTGATTTCGCGGGGATCAGGCAGAGCACCCACCTCGCGACCGTTCTCGTCGTACCGCGTCGCGCGAGCGGGCTCGCGCTCACCTCGAAGAATCTCACCGGCTTCCCGGATACTCGCCATCAGCTCGTCGAACAGGTCCTTTTCCATCAGCTAAACTCCTTACTCACGAACGCGTGCAGCGCACCACGCAGTTGGGCCAGTTCCTCTTCGCCAAGGTCGTCCTGCCGGCTCTTCGAATACACGACCAAGAGAAGGATGATCTCGCGTCCACCATGGTGGTAGTAGATGGCGCGAGCGCCTCCGCTCTTCCCCTTACCACCGGCACCGAGACGTAGTTTGCGCAGGCCTCCACCATTCACCAGCAACTTGCCTACATTCGGATCGCGAAGCAGGGTCCGTTGAAGATCGCGCTGTTCCTCTTCGGTCAATAGGCGATCGGCAGCTCGCGAGAAGAACCTCGTCTCGATGAACTCCACCCAGGGATCATACTACGTCAGTGTAGTAGGGTGTTGCGAGACGTGATACACTGTCAGGCGCACTCGTTTCGGTGGAGGTTTAGGGGCGGCACGCTAAGCAAGTGAATTCGACGGCCCTCGCAAACTCGACGGCGGCGGTCACGCGCTCTGCGCAAGTTCCAGTCCGGTCTGGATCAAGCCTCCAAGGGTCTTGAGAGCCTGTGGGCTCACCGCCGGGAGCGGCGCTCGCACTGGCCCGACTTCTCCCCTGCGCAGCGATGCACCGGCCTTGACGAGCGAGACCGCGTAGCCCGGTACCTCGTTACGCAGCTCGGCAAACGGGATGAAGAACCGCTTCAATATTCTCTGCCACGTATCGCGGTCGCCCGCGTTGAGCGCCTTGTAGAACGCCCAGGAGATCTCGGGTACGAAGTTGAACACGGCCGACGAGTAGTGAGGCACACCGAGCGCCGCATAGCTGGGTTGAAACGTCTCCGCAGTAGGCATCCCGTTGAAGTAGGAGAGACGGTCACCCAAGCCGAGGACTATCCGCGTTATCCGTTCGATCTCGCCGGAACCGTCCTTAAGACCTACGAAATTGTCGAGTTCCGCGAGTTGACGCAGTGCAGCCGGCTCGAAGGACACTCCATCGCGTTGGTAGAGGATGATCCGCAGCCCGCTTCCCTCGATGACGGCCCGGTAGTACGTCAGTAGGCCGTCAGGGAAATTGTTGCGAAGGTAGGGCGGAAACACGAGCGCACCAACCGCCCCGACTTCCTCCGCGGCACGCAGCCCTGGCACGGCCGTGGCAACAGAGCCACCAGTTCCGACATAAACAGGGCATGCACCATTTACAACCTCGACGGCTGCCTGGCAGAGCGCCGTCACCTCATCGGGCGCCAGCGCCATGAATTCGCCGGTCCCACAAGCGACGAACAGCGCGGGAGGTTCGTACCCCATCATCCACTCGACTTGTCGACGATAGCCGTCGAGATCGATCGACCCGTCCGCATGCATTGGAGTCACCGGGAAAGCGATAGGTCCGGGTGTGGTCAAGGAGAACTGAAGCGGCATGAAGACCTTCCTCTCGCGTTGTTGCAGTAGCGAACGGCTCGTGCAGGGATACCTATCGCCAACCTACCAGGAAACCCGCTCCAGCTGCCAATGACGACGGGCAAAGGCTGGAGAATGAGCGCCGTGGACGGCGAACCGGTGTCAGAGCGCGCATTCGAGCGTGGTAGGCTCGGCCGATGAGCCACCGTCGAGTTCTTCCGGTCGTGGACGCATGAGCAACCCCCAAATGGACTTCGCATTCTGTTGGTTCGGGCCTAACGACCCCGTACCCCTGCAACGTTTCGCGCAAGTGCCGGGCGTGCGTTCGGTCGTCACCGGGCTGGAGCACGTGGCGCCCGGAGTAGCGTGGACCGAGAGCGACATCGCGGCACGGCGCGCCCTATGCAACGAGGCTGGGCTCGAGTGGAAGGTTGCCGAACCGGTACCCGTGCACGACTCGATCAAGGCCGCCGGTAAAGACCGCGACCAGCACATCGAAGCGTTCGCGATGACGGTCAAAAGGCTCGGCGATGCTGGCATCACAACGGTCTGTTACAACTTCATGCCGGTCTTCGACTGGATGCGCACGGATTACGACTATCGCCTCGAGGACGGCTCCTCCGTCATCTCCTATTCTCAAAAGGAGTTCGACGCCCTCGACCTGACGCACGGCTTGCCCAAGCGACCTGCCTGGCCACGCGGGTTCACGGCCGACGAGCTGCGCGAGATCTCCGACACATACGCCGGCGTAACCAAGGAGGAGTACTTCGAGCGGTTCGAGTACTTCATCCGTGCCATCACTCCAGCCGCGGAGTCGGCAGGCGTCAAGCTGTCCATCCACCCTGACGATCCACCATGGCCCATCTTCGGCCTGCCCAGGATCGCCAGCACGGAAAGCGAAATCACCAAGCTCCTGGCAGCCTCTGACAGTCCTTCCCACGGGCTGACCTTCTGCACAGGCTCCCTTGCCGCCAACGCTGCGACCGACGTGGTTGGCATGGTCAGCCGGGTTAGGGACCGCATCCACTTCACTCACCTACGCAACATCAAGCACCGTAGCGAAAAGGAATTCCACGAGGTGGCCCATACTCGCTCCTCAGGGGAAGTGGACCTAGTGGAGGTCATGGCGGCGCTTGTAGAGATCGGGTTCTCAGGCTCGGTTCGCCCTGATCACGGTCGGATGATCTGGGGCGAACAGGGCAAGCCAGGATTCGGGCTCTACGACCGGGCACTTGGACTCATGTACTTGCAAGGTATCCACGACGCGCTAACCCGCGGCTGACGCTTCCAGGACCTTGTGGGTGGGCACAGGGTCCCGGACAGATCAACAAGGCGTGTAGGAAGCTACGGAACCCGTGGTTGCACTAGGGCTCAGAGTCCGGCCGTAACGAACCTGTGGAGCTCGTCCGTCTGAGGCGCTGTGAGTATCTCCGGTCCACCGCGCTCATGGACCTTGCCGCGGTGCATGAAGACCACCTGGTCCGCGACACTGCGGGCAAACCCCATCTCGTGGGTCACGAGGACCATCGACATCCCGTCCTTGGCTAGCTGCTCCAGGACCGCCAGTACCTCGGCAGTGAGCTGCGGGTCGAGGGCCGACGTGATCTCGTCGAAGAGCATCAGCTTCGGCGTCATCGCTAAGCTCCGAGCGATGGCGACCCGTTGTTGTTGTCCGCCGGACAGTTGCTCAGGATACTTGTCGCCCTTGTCGCCAAGACCGACCCTTTCAAGCATGCCGTGAGCGCGCTCCCTGGCCTCCCGACGGTTCAACCGTTTCACCAGTCGGAGGGACATCGTCACGTTCTCCAGGGCCGTTAAGTGCGGGAACAAGTTGTAGCTCTGAAACACGATTCCGACGTCGCGGCGGAGCTTCCTGAGGTCCGCCTTCGGTTCGTGAAGCGCATGACCACAGACCGTGACGCGACCACTATCCACGGTCTCGAGGCGATCGAGGCACCGCAGCAGAGTGCTCTTGCCGGAGCCGCTCTGCCCGATGATGACGGCGACCTCGCCCTCTTCGACGACAAGGTCTACTCCGTCGAGGACCTTGACGTCCCGAAAGCTCTTCTGCACGTCGGTTAGCTCAACGATTGGCAAGGTTTAGCCTCGCTTCCAGACGCCTGCTCGCTCGAGAAAGCGGGTAGCACATGACAAAGTAGAGGACGCCGGCGAGTCCGAAGAACATGAACGGTTCGAACGTCGAGTTGTTCAGGATCTTCGCGTTGTATGTGAGTTCGCCGTACCCGATGGCGACGGACGCAATGGATGTGCTCTTAACGAGTTGAACGACGAAGCCGACCGTGGGAGGTAAAGACAGTCGCAGTGCCTGCGGCAAGATGACCCTGAACAGGCGTTGTGTGGCGGTCAGGCCGAGGCATTCTGCCGCCTCCCACTGCGCCTTTGGCACGGCCTGGAGGCAGCCCCGCCAAATCTCACCCAGGTAAGCGCTACTGAAGATGGCAAGTGCAAGCGTTGCGGCGCCGAGGGCCGACACGTGTACGCCACCCAGGATGGCCGGACCGTAGAAGGCAAGAGCCATCAGGACCAACGGGGGTATGCCTTGGACCGCCTCGATATAGACCAGAGCCAGAGCAGATACGGCGCGAACCTTCGATATCCGCACGAGGCTTACGAGGAACCCGAGCACGCCTCCGAGCACCAACGACAACACGGACAGGAGAATCGTGTGCCAAGCACCCTGAAGCAAGAACCAGATATAGGCAGTCCTCACGCTGCTCCGATCCTGATCATTAGAGCGGCGTACCCAGCTTCCGTCTACGCGGGAAGATAAGACGACCGAACTGAACGAACGCTATCCTCAATAGAACGGACAGAACAAGGTAGACGACCGCGATGACGACGAAGACCTCGAAGTTGCGGAAGGAGAACCCTGCCACGCGAAGGGCCATGCCGTACAGCTCATCGAGCCCCACGGCAGAAAGTAGGCTCGAGCCGAGCATGAGTAGGACGTATTGGCTCGTAAGCGCCGGATAAACCCGTTCCATAGCGGGCCGGATTATCACGTGGATGTACGTCTGCACCCTTGAGAGCCCAAGCGCCTCCGCTGCCTCGATCTGGCTGCGGTGAACCGACTCGATGCCGGCGCGCATGATCTCAGTGGTGTAGGCACCGACGTTGATGATCAGCACTAGCGTGCCCGCGACCTGCACCGGGAGCCGGGCACCGGCCCATGCAAGTCCGAAGACGACGAAGTACGCTTGCACCAGCAGTGGCGTGTTCCGGATGATCTCGACGTACCCGGAGATGATGGAACGGAGCCACTTCGGACCGCTCGTCAGCAGGCTGCCCAAGACAACGCCCAGGAGTACACCCACGACTGTTGTTATCGCCGTCAACTTCAGTGTGGTCCAGGCGCCCTCTGTCACAAGGGGCCAGTACTTCCAGACCGAAGCGAAATTGAAGGTGTAGCCCATCTTGCCCTCGAGTGTCAGTCAGCGAGCGGGTTTCGGTTGACATCAGCAGAAGTAGCTTACGCGAACATCCTGCGACGGCGGCGGGAGGGTTGTGCCCGCGCAGCAACACCGCGCGAGCACAACCAAGGCTCTATACGTTCGAGGCGTCTCCCCTAGCCGATCACTTCCAGGTCGACTTGAAGTCGTCCGGGAGGTCGAAGCTGAGGTACTTGCGTTGGATCTGGTTGAGGTTGCCATTATCGAAGTTGTCGCTCAGCCACTGGTTCAACCAGGCCAGGGTCTCGGGGTTGTCCTTGCGCACGCCGATACCAAAGTCGTTGCGTCTAACCACGAACTTGGACTCGATATTCATGCCGGGATTGCGTTGGGCCGCGACGGCCACCATCTCGCCCGACTGAGCCACGGCGTCGACCTGGCCAGTCACGAGGGCCGTCACGAGCGTGGCCTCATCGTCGAAACGCACGATGGTGGCGCCCTTGGCGTTGTCCGTTGCGTCGGTGTCATTCGTCGTGTTGCGCACGACGCCTACGCGCTTACCGGCCAGGTCCGACCAGTCATGGATGTCAAGCGAGGCCGGCGCACCAACCACTGCGATGACGAAGCTATACGGCATGTCGGTGTAGTCGATGACTTCCTCGCGCTCGGGGGTCTTGGCGAGCGTGGAGATGATGAGGTCGGCCTTGTCCGTAACCAGGAACGGAATCCGGTTCGGCCCTGTCGTCTCGACGACTTCCAACTCGACGCCCAGGGACTCCGCGATGAGCCTACCTACGTCGACATCGATGCCACCGGGCTGCAAATTCTCGTCCTGCAACCCCCAAGGGTAGTTGCCTAGGTCAACTGCGATTCGAAGCTTGCCTGACTGTCTAATGTTGTCGATCGTCTCTGCGAAGCCGAGCGTGCCTACTACGAGCGGGATCAGAACGAGGGCGGTGAGCATCGGGCGGAACCAGCGTAGATGTCGCATGTAACCTCCACTTAGAGTGGCCGGCTCTCGATCTGTGTGTGACTGCCGGCACGGCGAGACGATTTACCAGGCGTTCGAAGCAGGCGCGCCTCCCCTCACGGTGAACGAGCCTATGGCGCCATCGAGTCTCGGGCTGTGGCCTCGTGAGGGTCCTGCGGGCGCATGGTGCGCGAGTAGCAGGATCCGTCTCGCCATGCCAGTACGCCGCATCGACGAGGAAAATCGCTGAGGCCGACCAACATCGTCGGCTGTCCGCGGCCCCCGGACCGTCGTGGCGCAGGCTGACAGGACATTCACCCTAGTGGGCCTCCCAGGACGGGCTCGACATCGTTGTCCACCGTCCGTTAGCTAAGGTCGCTCTGTGGTCATACCATAAGACCGCTTGGGCACGCAATCCGATCAGCGATCACGGGTGCGAGAGTAACCGTGTTGCGCGGCAACTCGATCGCGCAACCCGGCCTGATGAGAGTAGGAGATAGCCTGTATCAGCGCGTTTGGCAGCAAACCCGATGGTCAAGCGGCTATCATGGACCTGTGGTCATACCATAAGACCGAAAGCTCCTTGACCCCGAAAGTGCGATTGAGATGACAGAAGGCGAGCACGACTTGGAACCGACCAACAGCCCTACGTCGTTGGCGCTGACCCCCGCCAGCCGCGCGTCGCTCTCCGGCACGGTGGCCGACCAGCTCGCCGACCTGATCGTGGCAGGGCACCTCCAGGCCGGCGAACGTCTGCCTCCCGAGCGCGAGCTCGCCGCGCAGCTCCAGGTGAGCCGGATCGTCGTGCGCGAGGCCCTGCGCACGCTCGCCGAGCGCGGTCTCGTCGAGGTGCGCGCCGGCGTGGGCGCCTTCGTCGTGCCCATGGCGCCGGGCGCCGTCATGCGGCCGCTGAGCCTCTACCTCGTGCGCAACAAGGTCGCGCTGACCCACCTCTTCGAGCTGCGCCGCGCCATCGAGCCGCGCATCGCGGCCGCCGCGACCGAGGCCGCCGTGAGCGCCGACCTCGCGGCCCTGCGCGACAACATCGCCCGCACCCGGACCGCGGCCGTCGAGCTGGACGGTGCCCTCGCGGCCACGGGCGCGGCGCCGGAGGCGGCCGTCGAGGCGTTCGCCTGGCTCGACCTCGAGTTCCACCAGCTCCTGGCGGCCGCCAGCGGCAACCCGCTCTTCCAGCTCGTCCTGGAGCCGCTCATCGACCGGCTGCTGGCCGTCCGCCGCGAGGGCGCGCGCCTGCCCGGCACCGCCCTGCGCGCCGTCGACGGCCACGCCGCCGTCCTCGAGGCGCTCGAGCGACGCGACGAGGACGGCGCCGCGCGGGCGATGGAAGCGCACCTGGCGGCGGTCGAGACGTGGTTGGGCGACGTGACCGACGAGCACCAAGGAGGAGAAGCGTGATCGACGAGAGCAAGCGCAAGAGGATGATGGACGCGGTGACGGGCTACTTCGAGGCCTGCAACTCGGCCAGCCGCGAGCTGTTCGCCGAGTACCTCGCCGAGGACTGCATGCACTACTTCCCGCCCGAGGCGGGCGGCCCGTACCGCGGCCGGCGCGCCATCGAGGACCTCTGGATCGGCTTCGTCTCGCGCCTCGGCTCGCAGTGGACCATCGACCGCATGGTGTGCGACGGCGAGCAGATCTGCGTCGAGTGGACGCACTGGAAACCCCGTGCCGGCGAGCACATCCGCGGCTCGGAGTGGTACGAGTTCGACGGTCACGGCAAGATAAACGCCATCTGGGCGCACTACGCCTCGCCCCGCGACCAGCGGCGCGCGGCCAACGAGCTGGAAGGCTTCGACTACGCGGGCGCCGGCTACCCGCTCACCCTGCCCGCGCTGTCCGCCGCCACCCAGGCGCGGCGCGCGGCCGCCCTGGAAGCGGAGGCCGAACGTGGCTGACACCTCTCCCCTCACCCCGGAACTCGCGCAGCGCCTGCGCGAGACGAGCACGGCGACCCTCGCCACGCTGCTCTACATCCACGGCTACCGCAACCGCGTCCTCAGGCGCGCCCACCGCCTCAACCCCGAACGGGGCACGATGGTGGGCGTCGCGCGCACGCTGCGCTACGTCGCCAGCCGCGAGGACCTCGACACGCTCGAGCTGTGGAAGCTCGACACGAACCCGCAGCGGCGCATCGCCGACGAGATCATGCCCGGCGAGGTGCTCATGATCGAGGCGCGCGAGGAGCAGTCGTGCGGCACCATGGGCGGCATGCTCGTGGCGCGCATGCAGGCGCGCGGCGCGGCCGGCCTCGTGAGCGACGGGCCCTTCCGCGACCAGCCGTTCATCGCCGGCCTGAGCATGCCGAGCTACTCGAGCGGCGCCAACGCGAACACGAACCTCATCGCCCACCACCCGGAGGACCTCGACGTGACCATCACGTGCGGGGGCGTGCAGGTGCGCCCGGGCGACGTCGTGGTCGGCGACGCGGAGAGCGTCATCGTCATCCCGCGCCACATCGCCAAGGAGGTCGGGGAGGCGGCCTGGGTGAAGGAGCGCGAGGAGGCGTTCATCGAGCAGCGCGTCCTCGCCGGCGCGCCCATCAAGGGGACGTACCCGATGGACGCCGCCACGCGGGCGGCGTACGAGGAGTTCGCGCGGGGACAGCGCGAGTCTTCGTAGGACCGGGCTGGGCGTTCGCCCGGCCGAACTAGGCGCTTGACCAGGGATGGCGCCATGTGAGTGGCGTCGTCGCTCGTGTACTTGTGTTCGCTCGATCCTCACGGACGCCCGAGCGGCATTGTCGTAGCTTACGAGCCACGTTCGCTGGGTGCGCCCAGTTCGACCGTCGTTGACGGCGCCGAGGAGCGGCCTCGAGCCGGGAGAACGCACGTTAGCGGCGGGTGTCTGGTCGTCACCGGCAGAGGTGGACATGGAGACTCGGAGCAAGAACTCGGCACCAGGGCTCGAGACTATCCCGTACGACGTCGTGGACTTCCTAGGGACGCCGGAAGATCGGGCGGAATACCTGGATGTCTGGTTCGAGGACTTCCCTGAAGACGTGAAGGGGCTCTCCAAGGCTATCGGAGACATCGCCCGCGCCCAAGGCATGGGTGAAGTGGTCGCCGCAACCGGCCTGAGTCACGAAAGCCTCCACCGTGCGCTCAACCAACGTGCGAACCCAAGCTTCGCGACCGTCATGAAGGTCCTGAACGCGCTCGGCATCCGCCTGAGGGCCGAACTCGTGAACCAGG
>JBDZVI010000070.1:5332-6777 GCA_040255585.1 Deinococcaceae bacterium | reverse complement strand
ATGAAGGTCCTGAACGCGCTCGGCATCCGCCTGAGGGCCGAACTCGTGAACCAGGAGGGCGCGGGAGCCTCCAACGACGAGTCAGACGCCGAGGACGGGAGCGCCTCGGCGTAGCCCAACCGGCACAGCGAGAAGGAGTTGCGCCGCAGCATTGACCAGGGGCAACGCGCGGAGCCGGCGTCACTCACCTGCCTGCGCCGACCGCTTCCTTCTTGTGCCACTTGTCATCAGACCCCTTCTCGTAGGTCTTCTTGACGGCCGCCCATGCCACCGCGTGGGCGGTCTCCTCGCGCGAGGACCCGCCGCGCCGCTCGCTGGGCTTGTCGTACTGCTCCCAGGCGCTGTTGAAGGCGGACTGGTAGATCTCCTGCGCATGCTTCGGCAGGACGTTGCGGACCGACTCGGGCAGTTCTTTGAGGGTGTCGTACGGCATGGTGTAAACCTCCCGCGTTCTAAGCGAATGCGGGGTGCGCGCTTTGTGGGCAAGCGCGCACCCCTAAGTAGGCTCACCGATCTGGTTCAGGCGCGAGGAAACTCGGGCAGACCGCGCGCCCAGTCCTCCACCTGGCGCTCTGCTGCCTCCTTCGTGAGACCGTAGCGCTCCTGGATCTTCCCGACGAGCTTCTCGCGGCTGCCCTCGAGCTGCATCATGTCGTCGTCGGTCAGCTTGCCCCACTGGCGCTTGGCTTCGCCCTTGACCTGCTTCCAGTTCCCGCGGACGGTATCCCAGTTGAGGTTCATGGCTTCCTCCCCCTGCATCGCCGCCTAACGCGCGACCCCTGTGACGGCGCCCCGGCGACGCGACCGCAGTGTGCGCCCAAAGGAGTTGTGAGGCGTGAGGTGGGCGTGTGAAGCGGATCGCGACACTCACGCGGAACTCAGGTTTGAGCGCCGCGCTGGCAACACTCCCGCCAGATGACCATGGGTCGGCCTAGAACTCGACGTCGTTCCAGCCGACGTTGGAGCCCTCCTCCGCCATGGCCTCATCGAACGCCTGAACGTCCTCCAGCTCCTCCAAGGCAGCTACGAGTTGCCCATGCCGCGCTGGGCTCACCAGAACTCCCGCGGGCGCGCCCTGTCGTTCGATAACTACGTCCGAATCGCTGCAGGCGTCGAGCAGTTGTGCCAGTTCACCTCGGGCCGTTTCGACGTCGACTCTGGTCATGCCCGAATGGTACTAGCCCACCCCGACCGCGTACGAACACGCCGCGACGCGACTACCCCACACCCGGCCCCACCGGCAGGAACCGGAACATGCCGTAGTGCGCCTCGGCCAGGGTCTCGTCGCCGGTGTCCTCCACCCAGCGCCACATGCGCCGCGCCATGTCCTCCAGCACGGGCCCGTGCTCGGGGTCGGCTGCCAGGTTGCGCAGCTCGTGCGGGTCGCTCGCGAGGTCGTAGAGCTCGTCCTGGTCGAAGCCGTTCATGACGTACTTCCAGTCGCC
>JBDZVI010000070.1:0-5232 GCA_040255585.1 Deinococcaceae bacterium | reverse complement strand
CGAGGTCGTAGAGCTCGTCCTGGTCGAAGCCGTTCATGACGTACTTCCAGTCGCCGCGCCACAGGACGCGCTGCGTGTACCGGAAGCGCTGGCCGTGGAACTCGGCGAACGCCTCGCCGGGAGTGCCTGCGGTCCGGCGGTCCGGCGCGTCACCGACCGGCCGAGCGCCTGCTGGGGCCGCCCCTATCGGCAGCTGGCCGACCTCACCACCGGGGCCGCGCTCGCCCGTCAGCCACCCCGTCAACTCCCCGCCCTGACAGTCGAACTCCTCGCCGAGGAGCAGCCGCACGAGCGTGCGCGGCAGGTCGAGGAGGCTGACCGGGCCAGGAACGCTCACGCCGGGGGCGACGCCGGGACCGCGCATGACGAGGGGCACGCGGTACGCCTCCTCGAAGGCCGGCACGCCCTTGAGGAGCAGGCCGTGCGCGCCCAGGTAGTCGCCGTGGTCGGACGTGAAGACGACGAGCGTGTCATCCGCCTGCCCCGTCGCCTCCAGCGCGGCGAGAAGGCGGCCGACCTGGTCGTCGAGCATGCTGCATAGGCTTAAGTAGCAGGCGGTGGCGAAGGCGTAGTCGTCCCACGCGAGGTCGCGCCACGCCTCGCGGATTCGGCGGTAGATGGCGGGCTTGTCCTTCATGGGGTCCGCGAAGCTCGCCGGCTCGGCGATGGCGGCCGGGTCGTAGCGCTCGAAGTACTCGCGCGGCGCGATGTACGGGTCGTGCGGCGCCTCGGTGCTCACGACGAGCGCCCACGGCTCGCCCGGCACGGCGCGCTCGATGAACTCGACGCCCTTCGTGACGAGCGCGTGCTCGTGGGTCTGGTCGGCCCGTGCCTCCGTCACGCCGGCGATGAGGAGGTCGCGGTAGCCGGGCCGGGAGACCCTCAGGGAGCGCGCCAGCTCGCCGCGGTGCTCCTGGACCCCGACGAGCCGCAGCTCCGTCTCGTACTCGCCGAACCCGTACTCCTCGAGGCGGTCGGTGCGCTCCACGTGCCATTTGCCGAAGTAACCGGTGCGATACCCGGCGCGTGCCAGCGCGCGCGACCAGAACGGCATGCCGGGGCGCAGGTCGGCCTCAGGGGCGGGCACGGCGTGCGTCACGTCCGTCACCCCGTGGCTGTGGGGCAGGTGGCCGGTGAAGAGGCTCGCGCGCGAGGGCGAGCAGATGGGGTTCGCGGCGTAGCAGCGCTCGAAGCGCGCGCCCTCCGCGGCCAGGCGCTGGAGGTTGGGCGTGAGGCACGGGCCGCCGGGCGTCACCGTGTCGGCGCGCTGCTGGTCCGTGATGACGAGGAGGAGGTTGGGGCGGGAGCCCCTCACCGCACCGCCCCCCGCCTCAGCGCCGCGCGCACGAGGGGCTGGCTGCGGTGGCGGAGCCAGAGCGCCTGGGCGGCGAACGCGAGCGAGAACGCCACGATGCCGACGTAGATCCCGGCGACGCTCGTGAAGGTGCCGCCGAGGTACAGGCCGGCCACGCCGACGGCCAGGAAGACGAGGATGGACTCCATGATGGAGCGCGTCTGCTCGCTATACATGATGACTCCCTGATACCAGCTGATGAGGATGCGCAGGGCCGGCAGGAGCGAGCCGAACCAGAGGGCGTGCCCGGCCAGCTCCGCCAGCTCCGGTTGCAGGCCGGAGACGTTCGTGAACCAGACGCGCGCGAGGGGCGTCGCGGCCACGGCCAGCAGCGCCAGCGTGAACCCGCCTGCCGCCCACAGGGTGAACCGGCGGAGTAGCGGGGCGGCGCCAGGCCGGCGCACGAGGCTGATGACGACCTCGGTGAACGCCATGCCGGGGCTCTGCCAGAGCATGAGGAAGCCCCACAGCACGGGCCACACGGCGAGCGACTCGAGCGAGAGCGGCAGGCGCGCGAGGGCGACGGACACGAACGACTGCACGAGCATCGTGAGGACCGTCATGACCATGAGCGGCCAGATGAACCTGGCGAAGCGCCCGAACGTCATGGCCGCGCCGACGGCCTGGCGCTGCAGCGGGCCCGCCAGCACGGGCACGACCTTCACCTGCGTGAAGAGCGCCTCGGCCAGCACGCCGGTTATCACGGCCGCCGACGCGGCCACGACGCCGGACACGGCGCCGGTGACGGCGGAGACGGTCAGGACGAGCGTGAGGCACGCGATCCGCAGTACCGAGCCCCACACGACCACGCGCGCGTCGCCGTAGCGGATGAGCACGCCCTGCTGGAAGCGCCTGAAACCGGTCCCGAACGCGTACGGCACCATCAGCAGCACGCCGAGGCGCGCGATGTCGACGATCTCCCGCTGCGCGCCGATGCCGCGCATCACGAGGTCGTACAGGGGCGTCAGCGCCACGAGGAGCTGCACGCCCGTCAGGGCGAGGAGGAGGCGCATGGCGTACGTCCGCAGGCGCGCGTAGGCGGGCGCGTCGGAGGCGAGGGCGGCGCCGGTCGGGAGGAGCGTCTGGGCCGTGGCCTGGATGGTCACGGAGATCGCGAAGACGATGCCCCAGGCCGCCAGGTTGAGCTCGGGGCTCGCCATGCGCGCCACGAACGCGGCCGCGATGACGAGCTCCGACGTCATGATGAGCCAGCTAAGCGCCAGCGGCAGCCACGTGCCGACGACGGTCTTCGGGGTGAGGGGTGAGGCTGACTCTGCGGTGCTCACGCGCGTGGAGCGTCTGCCCCGTGGGTCAGGCGGCTCAGCCCTCCACTACTTCGGACATGTCCCAGCCGTTCTCGTGGCAGACGGTCGCGACGTGCGAGTCCCACGTCGGCTCGACGGTCGGTCGGCCACCGGGGAAGCAGTCCACGACGAGGTAGGCGAGCGGCACGGCGGACGTGCAGTGCACGCGGTGCAACGTGCTCGGGGGGATGCGCACGAGGTCGCCGGGCACGAGGTCGGCAACGAAGCGCGCCTCCGGCCCGATCTCGAGGCGACCCTCGCCCTCCAGAACGTAGAAGACCTGCTCCGTGTCGTCGTGCTTGTGTAGGGGCGGCGCCTCGCCCGGCTCCATCACGCTGATGAAGCTCTCGCTCGTGGTCGCCTCGGCCCGGTCCATCACCAGGAGGTTGGTGTGGGTCGGGAAGCGGTAACGCTTCGGGTTGGAGGTCTTGAAGACGTAGTTCACGTTACTTGCCCTTCCTTCCTGCGCCCGCGTCGGCGCGGGCGCCGTGGAGCCGTCATCTACCTTGGCACGGGCACCGGGGCCGTGCATGCCGCCCGGGGGGCGTGTTGGCGCCGGGGGCTGTGTCGGCGCCGGCGGCCGTGCGCGCCGCCGGGGGAGCCGCGTCGCCTCCTCCCAGTCGTCGAGCAGTTCCCGAAGCTCGCGGATCACGGGTTCATGACCCGCCTCCCAAGCGAGGTTGCGGTGCTCCAGCGGGTCGGCGGTCAGGTCGTAGAGCTCGTCGATATCGCCCAACGGGTCGGTGACGTACTTCCACCGCGCGGTCCTGACCATGCGCCGCTCGCCCTCGGCCTCGCGTCGCCCCAGGCTCGCCTTGACGGCCTCCAGGCCGTGCGTGGCGCCGACGGTCTTCCCCACCGCCTCGAGGTCGGCGAGCGTGAAGGGCGGTCCGCCGGACCCGTACTCGGAGAAGGCGGCGGCGCGCGGCGCGGCGGGGGTCAGGGTCGGTAGGGGCGCGCCCTGCATGCCGGGCGGCACGGGGAGGCCCTGGAGGGTGAGGAGCGTCGGCGCGACGTCGACGAGGTTGACCATGGAACGGTCGACCACGCCGGCCGGGCACGCGCCCCGCCACGACACGACGAGCGGCACCCGCGTCAGACAGTCGTAGAAGGCGCCGCCCTTGCGGGCCATGCCGTGCTCGAGCGCGAAGTCGCCGTGGTCGGAGAGGAACACGACGATGGTGCGTTCGCGCAGCCCCGTGCGCTCGAGCGCGTCGAGGACGGCGCCGACCCCGTCGTCGACGAAGCGCGTCATGGCCCGGTACGTGAGGAGCAGGCGCTCCTGGTCGGCCCGCGGCGCGCCGGAGACGTCGAGGAGCCGGCGCAGGACGCGCGTGCGCTCCGGCGCCCCCGGCATGTCTGGCGGCTCGGCGGGCGGCAGCTCCACCCCCTCCGCCGCCGCGGCCTCGAAGTAGGCGCGCGGGACCTCGTACGGCGTGTGCGGGTCGGGGAACGACACCCAGAGGGCGAACGGCCGCTGCTCGGCCGCGCGCCCCTCGAGGTAGCGGGCGGTCTGGCCGGCCACGAGGCCCGTCGAGTAGTCCTCGAGCGGGTGGTCTGTGACGGCGTACGACACGGCCGGCGCCTGGCGCGGCATGGCGCGCCGCGCGGCGTGCGCGGCGCTCACGCCCGCCTCGGGGCGGAACCATGGCATGCCCCGCGCCGGCCGCCCGGCCGGCAGGCCCTCGTGGCCGATCTCGCACCACACGTCGAAGAGCGCCTGGTCCTCCGGCGACTGGAAGCAGTGATCCTTGCCGATCAGCGCGGTCGCGAAGCCGGCCTCGCGCCACACCTTGAAGGCGTGGGCGGCGCCGGCGGGCATGGGCGTCTGGTTGTCGCGCGAGCCGTGAGCATGCGGGTACTGCCCGGTCCAGAGGGACACGCGGGCGGGCACGCACAGGGGGTGGGGCGTGAACGCGTTCTCGTAGCGCACGCCCTCGGCCGCGAGCCGCGCCAGGGCGGGCGTGGCCGTGCCGGCCGGCGAGTAGAGGCGGCTCGCCGTGGCCTTCAGCTGGTCGGCCATGATGACGACCACGTTGGGAGGGCGAAGAGCGCCAGAAGGCACATCGCCAAGGCCACCTTCGGTAGCGCCGGCCGGGGTCCCCGTCGGCGTTGCGGGCGAAGCTCCGCGCGGAGTTCCCACGCCCGCTTGCCAAGGCCCTCGCCGGCGAACGTCGGAGGTCAACCCTGCGCCTGCGCGACCGCCTGGGCCGCCGGCCCCCGCTCCACGCCGGGCAGGTCGAGCTCCTCAGCGCGGTGGCACGCCACGAAGTGCCCGGGCCGCACCTCGCGCAGCGCGGGCGTCTCGGCCTTGCACTGGGCCGTCGCGAACGGGCAGCGCGGGTGGAAGTAGCAGCCGCTCGGGGGGTTGGCCGGGTTGGCGACCTCGCCCTCGAGCCTGATCATCTCGGAGCGGCGGCGCGGGTCCGCCTGCGGCACGGCCGCCATGAGGGCCGACGTGTACGGGTGGAGCGGCGCGTGGAAGAGCGGGTCGGTCGGCGCCGTCTCGACGATCTTGCCGACGTACATGACGGCCACGCGGTGGCTGATGTGCTTGACGATGCTGAGGTCGTG
>JBDZVI010000069.1:10659-16314 GCA_040255585.1 Deinococcaceae bacterium | reverse complement strand
CCGAGGCGAGCCTCCTCGAGGTGCTGCCGGATCTGGTGCGTAGCACCGGCACGGCGCTCGAGTTCGTCGAAGGCACTGCCGAGGAGCGGCTGGTCAACGAGTTCGGCGGGCTGGCTGGAGTGATGGGGAAGTAGCTGTTGTCGTCGTCCGTCACGTGACGCTTGACGGCAGGTTGGGGCGGCGCCAGCATGCGCGCACATGGAGTTGCACTTCGAGGACTATCACTGATGGAGACGACCAAGAACCCCGAAGGTTACCGTATGAAGAACCCAGCTCATCCTGCTCTGTTGGTAAGGGATGAACTACTCGCTCAATACGGGCTCTCGGTTACGGAGAGCGCCGATATCCTAGGTGTCACGCGCTAGGCGTTGTCGACGTTCTTGAACGAACGGTCCTCCTTATCACCTGAGATGGCGCTGCGGATCGAGCTGGCGTTTGGACTGCCAGCCGACCTGCTCATGCGCATGCAGTGCAGTTACGACATCGCCCAACTGCGGCTGTCGCCACCCGACCTGAAGGTGAAGCGGTACGAGGGCAAGCTGGTCGAAGCGATCGGTTAAGGACGTCATGGGCAAGTTCGACAAGGCGGCGGCCCCGGATACCGTATCCTGGCCGCACCCACAGCGCGATCCTGACCTTCCGGACCGCGCTGTGTCGTGCAGCCGCCCGAGCGGCCTCGCACTCGTGGTTGTCGTCCCGGCGCGGTACACGCCCCGGCTCTAGGAGAGGCCGAATGAAGGTCAAGCGCAGTTCCCGTTTCCTCGCAGCCTTGCTCGTGACGAGCGTGGTCCTGATCGCGGCTTGCACGAACCCGGCTCCTACTCCCAAGGACGCTCGTTTGACGGGCACCATCACCGTGGCTGGCACGGCCGACGGCGCCGAGAGGGGCGCGGCGCTGCAGCAGGCCACGACCTCCGCCAACCTCCGCACGCTGCTCCAGACCTGGCAACTCGACGAGTCCCTCACGGACTTCGTGCCGGGCGAGCTCATCGTGCGCTTCGCCGAACCCGCCGCCGGCCTGGCCGGCATGAGCCTGCAGGTCGCTAGCACCTCGCTTAGCTACGTCCGGCCGGTTGGCGTGGGCGAGTCGGTTCTCTACCGCTTGCCGTCCGGCATCGGCGCGCAGGTGGCCGTTGACCCGGTACAGGCCACGCTCGCCGCGGCTCGCGAGCTGAACGCCCGCCCCGACGTGCTTTACGCCCACCCGAACTACATCTTCCACACCACCGCGGTGCCGAACGACCCGCACTACGGTCTCCAGTGGCACTACGACCAGATAGACATGGAAGGCGCGTGGGACATCACTACGGGATCGAGCGACGTGGTGGTCGGTGTCGTGGACAGCGGCATCCTCTACAGCCCGACGGTGACGGCCAACCGCCACCCCGACTTCGCAGCATCGCGCATCCTGCCGGGCTACGACTTCGTCTCCGATCCCGCCAGGGCGTTGGACGGCGACGGCCGCGACGCGGATCCGTTCGACATGGCCGTCAACGACGGCTTCCACGGCTCGCACGTGGCAGGCACCATCGGGGCGGCCACCAACAACGGCGTGGGCGTGGCGGGTGTCGACTGGAACGCCAAGTTCTTCGCCGCCCGCACCATGGGCCTGGGCGGCAGCGGGTCGTTCGTCGACATCATCGAAGGCATGCAGTGGGCCGCCGGCTACACCATCAGCGGCGTACCCGTGAACAACAACCCCGCCGACGTCATCAACATGAGCCTCGGCGCCCAAGGCGTGTGCTTCCCCGAACTCCAGGCGGCCATCGACCTCGTGACCACCAGGGCGATCGTCGTCGTGGCGGCGGGCAACGACAACATCAGCGCCTCCGACGCGGCGCCGGCCAGCTGCAGCGGCATCATCACCGTCGGGGCCACTGACTACCAGGGTCGGCGCGCGCCCTACTCCAACTTCGGTTCGCGCATCGACGTCATGGCGCCTGGCGGCGACACGAACGTCGACCTGAACGGCGACGGCTTCTCCGACGGCGTCCTCAGCCTCGGCTACGACACGGGCGCGGGCGACTGGGACTACTTCTTCTACCAGGGCACCTCTATGGCGGCCCCGCACGTGACGGGCGTCATCGCCCTGATGAAGGCGCTCAAGCCGAGCCTGACGACCGAAGAGGCGCTCGGCGCGCTCCGGGCGACGGCGCACAAGCTCACGGACGGGCAGTGCAACGGCCAGGGCGCTCCGGGAAGGACGCTCGGCGCGAACGACTGCGGCGCTGGGCTCATCGACGCGCGAGCCGCGCTGCAGTACATCGACGACGGGTCGACCACGCCTGTTGCCGGTAACCTCCTCTTCCAGCCGGCGGTGCTGGACTACGGCGCCACGACCACCGAGCTGACGTTCGAGCTCACGAACACCGGCTCCGCCAACCTCAGCTGGTCCATCAACTACTTCTACGACGCCGTCGACAACCCCGGTCCGGTGCCTGGCGGCGATAGCGGCGCCATCTTCTACCTGGCCGGTTACCCGGGTTCCGGCACCCTCGCGCCCGGCGCGAGCACCACGACCGGCTTCGCGATAGACCGCGACGCTCTCACCGAATACGGGCAGTACCAGGTGCTCATCGGCATCTTCGTGGACGGCACGGAGTACGACGGGCCGATCCTGCGCTTCTACAAGCTGCCCGAGACCCCGGCAGTAGCCGGTCCCACTGTCGTCGAGGCGAGCATCTACGTCAACGACGACTGGCTCGTCAGCGGCAGCCAGAACTCACCCAGCTTGCTCACGAGCTTCGACTTCAGGGCCTCGCCAGGGCAGACTGTCGTTGGGGCGTGGATCGACGTGAACTCGAACGGCGTCATAGACGGCGGCGACTACGTCGGGTTCCACGGCAACCTGGTCCAGGTTGAGGCAGGCAAGCAGTACGACGTGCCGATCGTCGTAGCACCGTACTTCGAGGGCAGTCCGACCGCCTGGCCGGCTGAATGGCTCGACACGCTGGGTGGGAGTAGGCCGTCGGGCGAGAGTCCGAGCGGCGAGTGAGATAGCACGCACCTTGTGCGAGGAGTAGCCGACTAGCATCGGGTACCTGCCAAAAGGAGGTAACCCGATGAAAGTACGGATTCCGGCACTCGCGCTTAGTGCGCTCTCTGCTTGCATGCTGCTATTGGCCGCGTGCGGCGGGGGAGGCGGAACACCTACGCCTCTCCCGCCCAGCGGCTTGATGGTTGTTTCCGACGTCGCCCCGCACGGTGGCACGTTCATAGTCAACGGCACCAACTTGGGTACCAGCGGCACGGCCGAGATCGGCGGCGTTACCGTCCCGACCTCCGCGTGGAGCGCGGGCTCCGTCACCGTTACCGTGCCGTCCACAGTGCCCGACGGTCCTCAGACGCTCACGCTGACCAACTCCGGTGGCTCGGCGACCGTGGACGTCTTCGTCGGGGCCGATTACCCGACGGGCACGCTCGACGAGCTCATCGCCCTGAACCTGCCGAAGGGCACCGCCGTCCGCCTCGGGGAGGGAACCTACTCATCGGATGCCGGCGAGGTGGTCATCGACAACCTCAGCCTCTACGGGCAGGGCAAGGACGCGACGATAGTCGGAGTAGCTTGGCCTAGCATCCTGATGTACCGCGCGGACATGGGTGAACACATCGTCCTCAGCCGCCTGAACCTTGAGGCGGATGCCGCGATCTTCCTTCCGAGCGCCGCCGTTGCTCCGGCTGTTGCGACCGAAGCGTTCAGCCTCCCAGCGAGCCCTGAAGAGGCGTTGGCGCAGTTCCGGGCACGTTCGGCATCACTGCTCGGCCGGGCCGAGGTACAGACCACACAGGCTACTTCCCTGACTTTCAAGGACATGACGATCACGCAAGCAGTTGCCGGCCTCTTCGCCACCGTGAACATGGGCGGCGCCCCGGTCGTGTACCCGGGTACCGTCACGTTCGAGAACGTCGACATCGACGCAGACGCCTCGACCTCCGCCATCTTCTCCGAGGACGATATCGTCGTGCGCGGTTCGACGATCAGTGCGGGTCAGGCGATGATGGCCTCGTTCGCGGGCACCCTCACCATCTCGGACACCAAGGTAACGAGCCGCGCTGCTCACGCCAGCGTGGTGGCGTACGGCACTCGCGGCCTGTCCGTGACGGGCACGACCGCAACAGCCTCGGACGGCACGGTCTCTATGGCGTCCTTCGCCCCCGTCGGCGGGCCCTTCGTGATGCACGCAGATGCGGTCGTGACCGACAACACGCTGGTGGCGAAGCGCGTCGACACCACCAACACGAGCGACGGCGGGGTAGAGTTCATGTTCGCCCCGGGATCGGCCCTCGTTGCGGACAACAAGATCACCGCGTACAGGACCGTCGCGTTCGAGCCCTACGCAGCCGGCGTCACGGTGCGCGACAACACGCTGACGGTCGGTCAGGCAAGCGGCCCTCTCGCATTGGTCTCGATCAGCGCGGCTGAGGCAGAGGATGTCCGGTTCAGTGGCAACGTCGTCAAGTTCGTCACCACGGGCTCCCTCCTCATCCATGGCGGACCATCGGTGTCCGTGACCAACAACACCTTCACGGGCTACTCCAACACCGGCGCAGCCGCAGCTATCGAGCAGGCGGGCTCGTACGCTATCGGCGTCACGATGACCGGCAACTCGTTCAAGGACTTCGAGCAGGCGTTGGTGATCGAGGGCGACGGCAGCTCCTTCGACGGGCTCAACGTCAGGGCGAACAGCAACACGTTCGACTTCACCATAGACGCCGCGCCGAAGGCCGCCCTCATCCAGGACCTCAACGCCGATGACGAGCTTGTCATCGACCTGACCGGGAACGTGTGGGGCACGAACACGGACGCTGCCACCGTTGAGAGCTACGTGCAGGTCAACGCCGCCAGCATCACGGGCGAGCCGCTGACCTTGACGGTTGCTCCGATAGCGACGCCGTGAGGTATCGGCGCTAGATGTCCGCGAGGATGCGCGCCCTCACGGCGTCGTACTCCGCTCTGGACAGGTGACCTTCGCGGTAGAGCTTCTCTACCTCTTCAAGGCGCTCTGCCACCGTGCGACCGCCGGCCTCCGGGTCGGCGGTCGCGCCGTTGTGCGGGTCCGTCGCGGCCGCGGCGACGCCGGCCACCGACCTGAAGAGGTCCGCCTTGGCCTCCGGATCGAGGTCGACTTGCTTGCCGTTCACGAACACGGTCGTGGTGCTGGCTGAGCGCCCCTTGGCTTGCCGCGACCGGTCGAGGATCTCCTGCAGGTCGATGCCTCCAGTGGTATTCACTCCCGCCGTCTCCATGAACTCGTCGAACCGTTGCCCGGTCCGCCTGCTCCACATGCCGCCCAGCGTCCTGCCGAGAGCCGGCAGCAAGGTGGCGGCGAGAAGGCCGAGCACAACGAAGGCGCCGCCGCTGAAGACGAGCCCCGCGTAGAGGAACGTCCGCAGGGTCACGGTCTTGACCTCGCCATCCGGCATGACGCACGAGAACACCTGGTTCACGCCGTACTGGCCGGGTTTGTACGAGTAGCCGTACGAGTCGTGCTGAGCGGTGCCGCCTTGGCACGCCATGGCGTTCGCGAAGGCCACGGAGCGCGGGAACACCGCGCCCACCACGGCCGCCCCGACGAACCCGCAGAAGAGCGCCACCCCTACCAGCATGACGAAGCCGATGACCTTGAGGGGCGTCCTGCCCGCGACGCGCCGTGA
>JBDZVI010000069.1:2330-10559 GCA_040255585.1 Deinococcaceae bacterium | reverse complement strand
CGTGGCCCCGCCAGCGTCGAGATCACGGACTATCACTGAAAGGTGACGACTGACCATGTTGCTCCCCACTGAACGCCCACCAACCCACCCAGGTGCGATCCTCCTCTCCGAATTTCTCGAGCCTTTGGGTCTGACACAGAAGTCGTTGGCGGAGCGGATAGGCGTCTCGTACCCTCGCGTCAATGAGCTGGTGCACGGCAAACGCGGCGTGACGCCGGATACCGCCCTACGCCTTGCGCGTCTGTTCGGTACTACTCCTGAGTTCTGGCTGAACGGCCAGCTCTCTTGGGATCTCTGGCACGCCAGGCGGGCACATGGCGCAGCCTTGCTGGACTCGATAGAACCCCTTGGTGGCCACCAGCTACCGTCTTGAGGCTCACGGCCACGCTGCAGCGCGTGGCTCAAGCCGTCACGCGTGAACTCAGAAGTGGTTGTTACCGGGGGCTGGGGTCACGTTGACGCTCCCCGACGCCAGCAGTACCATTACGCGAAAACGAAACCCGCAACCTAGCGATCCGCGGAAGGGAGCGCGATTTGAAGGCCGCATTGCTCGTTGCCCGGGCGGTCGACGCATTCACAGGCGCCATCGCCGTCGTGATGCAGTGGCTGTCTCTCCTGATGGTGTTGTTGGGCGCCTACAACGTCGTCACGCGCTACGTGGGTCGTGCTATCGGAGTATCGCTAGGCGGCTCGATCTACACGGTGCTGCAGACGTACGCGTTCGACCTTCTCTTCCTCCTCGCCGCCAGCTGGGTGTTAAGGACGGACGGCCACGTGCGGGTCGATATCGTCTACTCCCGGCTCGGGCCGAGGGCCAAGGCCTGGGTCGACCTCTTCGGCACGGTCTTCTTCCTCTTCCCGTTCTGCTACATGGGCTTCACGCTCAGCCTCCCTTACGTTGGCCGGTCGTGGCAGCACCTCGAGGTGAACGTCAACGCCGGCAACCTGCCCATCTACCTCATGAAGACCGTGATCCCCGTCGCCTTCGCCCTCCTCGCGCTGCAAGGCATCAGCCAGGTGATCAAGCTCGTCGCGTTCCTGCGAGGCAAGGGGCCGATGGCTGAGGCCGCCGCCCGGCAAGAGCAGCCGGCGCAGCATGGGGCGGGCTGATGGAGTACCTGGCATTCTACATGTTCGGAGCGGCAGTGGTACTGCTCCTCATCGGCTTCCCTGTGGCCTTCAGCCTCGGCGGCACGGCGGTCCTGTTCACGCTGATCGGCAGCGACTACCTCCCGGGCCTGGGCATCGATCTGCCGTGGGAGCCCCTCTTCCGCTTCGCACGCCTGAACATCCTGCCCCAACGCATCTACGGCACCATCATGGAGAACTACACGCTCGTGGCGGTGCCGTTCTTCGTGTTCATGGGGGTCATGCTGGAGCGCTCCG
The DNA here is from genome assembly GCA_040255585.1 of Deinococcaceae bacterium. GTDB lineage: Bacteria > Deinococcota > Deinococci > Deinococcales > Trueperaceae > JAAYYF01. Next base: position 9,173 of record JBDZVI010000069.1, on the reverse strand, counting down.
GCCTCGCCGAGGAGCTCCTGGAGACCATGGGCATCCTCTTCGGACGCTTGCGCGGGGGGCTCGCCATCTCGGTGGTGGTGGTCGGGGCGCTCCTGGCCGCCTCGACCGGCGTGGTTGGCGCTTCGGTCGTGACCATGGGCATCCTCGCGCTGCCGGTCATGCTGAAGTACAACTACGACAAGTCGCTCTCGGCCGGCGTGATCGCCGCGTCAGGCACGCTCGGGCAGATCATCCCGCCTTCGATCGTGCTGGTCATACTCGGTGACCAGTTGGGCATCAGCGTTGGGCAGCTGTTCCTGGGGTCGTTCGTACCCGGGTTCGTTCTGGCGGGGCTGTTCGTCGTGTACGTGGCCGTGGTCGCCTACTTTCGCCCCAAGGTCGCTCCGGCCCTGCCCGAGGAGGTGCGGCGCTACCGGCCGCGCGTGCTGGCGCTGAAGGTCGTCCGGAGCCTCATCCCGCCGCTGTTCCTCATCCTGGTCGTGCTCGGCTCCATCTTCTTCGGCATCGCCACGCCGACCGAGGCCGGCGCGGCCGGGGCCATCGGCGCCATGCTCTTGGCGCTGATCAACCGGCGCCTGACCCTCAAGAACTTGACGGACACCATGCGGCAGACCGTGCAACTGACGAGCATGGTGTTCATAATCCTGGTCGGCGCCACGGCGTTCAGCATGGTCTTCACCGCCCTACGCGGCGACACGCTCGTCGACCAGTTCCTCGTGAACCTGCCCGGCGGCCAGTTGGGCTTCCTGTTCTTCACGATGCTGACGATCTTCCTGCTGGGGTTCTTCATCGACTTCATCGAGATCACGTTCATCGTCGTGCCGTTCATAGCGCCCATCGCCGCGCACTTCTTCGGGCAGGACATGATGCTGTGGTTCGGCGTCGTCATCGCCATGAACCTGCAGAGCTCGTTCCTCACGCCGCCTTTCGGTTTCGCGCTCTTCTACCTGAAGGGCGTGGCGCCGCCCGAGATCAGAACGGACCACATCTACCGCGGCATCGTCCCGTTCGTCATCATCCAGGTGTTCACGCTGATCCTGCTCATCCTCTTCCCGGCGTTGGTCAACTGGCTGCCTTCGGTCTCGAACGCCCAGTGAGCCGTTTGGTATAGCCGTCAGCCAAAACGTGGGGCGACCTCTTCGAGGGTCGCCCCACGCACCGCTATCGGGTGGCTGCGCAACGGCTTGATCAGGCAGCGCCGCCGGTCGCCTAGCCCCACATGCGCGGTCGGACGCCTGTTGTGGACGCTCCCGACGTCACTGGAAGATGAACTCGTTGAACGCGTTGTAGGTGATCTTCGTCCAGGCGCGTACGTTGTCCAGGAAGGCGCGGTAGTCGTCGAGGATGCGCTGATAGGCGGCGTTGTTGGCCGCGTTCTCCGCGTGGATCGCTTCCGTTGCATCCGCGAAGGCCTTGAGGATCTCATCCGAGAACAAGCGGATCTGCGTGCCGGACGCGACCAACTCCTGAAGCGCCCGGTAGTTCTTGGTGTCGTAGTTGGAGAGCATCTCGACGTTCACGCGCGCGCATGCGTCACGTATGACCGCCTGCAGGTCCGTGGGCAGGCTCTCGAACTCGCTCTTGTTCATGTAGGTGCAGACGCCGGGGCCGGGCTCCGCCCAGCTGGGGAAGTAGTAGTACGGCGCGGCCTTGTTCAGGCCCAGGATCTGGTCGTCGTACGGTCCGACCCAGTCGGCGGCGTCTACCACGCCCGTGTCGAGCGCGAGGAAGAGCTCGCCGCCGGGGATGTTCTGGACGTTCATGCCGACGCGACCCATGACCTGGCCGCCGAAGCCGGGGAAGCGCATGGACAGCCCCTGCAGGTCGGCGACGGTGTGGACCTCGCGCTTGAACCAGCCGCCGGTCTGCGCCCCGGTGTTGCCCGAGGGGAAGGCCACCATGTCGTCGGATGCCAGCAGCTCCTGGTGCAGCGCGTCGCCGTTGCCCGAGTACATCCAGGCGTTGAACTGCTGGGAGTCCATGCCGAACGGCACGGTCGTGAAGAAGCCGTGGGCCGGGTTCTTGTTGATGAAGTAGTAGGGCGCGGTGTGAGCCATGGCGAATGCCCCGGTGGAGACGGCGTCGTAGACCTCGAGCGCGCCGATCTGGGCGCCGGCCGGGTAGACCTTCACAGTGATGTCGCCGCTGGAAGCCTCCTCGATGTAGCGCGCCACGCTCTCCGCGCCGCCGTAGAGCGTGTCGAGCGACGTTGGCCACGAGGTCACCATCTCGAAGCTGAACTTGGACCTCTGGGCGTTCGCGAACATCAGCGGACTGATGCTCGCACCGGCCACAGCCATGCCAGCCTTCTTCATGAAGTTCCGACGGTTCATCTCGACCTCCAACAGAACGCGCCGGCCCGCCTGAGCGGCCGTGCCGGCTAGGGTTGTGGTACGGGAGGCAGTATACGCCCGAGATGCGGACCATAGGCTTGGCCAGGCGCCACGGACCGCCGACCCAGGCGCGGCGTCACACGAAGATATGCCTCGGCAGCACGGCCGACGCCACCCAGTTCGGCGCATCGACCACCTCGCTGACGCGCAGGTTCACCGCCACGCTGCATAGCGCGTACGCGAGTTCCGCGTCCATCCCGTACTCGGTGGTCAGATGGTCGATCATGGCGTAGACGGCATCCTTGGTCGCCTGGAACAGGTCGGGCCCGATGCCGGTCGTGGCGTAGAACCCCTTCGGGTAGGGCTCGTTGGCGATCTCCGGCCCGAGTTCGTAACGAGGGGTGATGAAATCGACGGCCTTGAGGAGGCCGATGCGCACCTTGACCGTCATGGCCGTCTCCACCGCCGTGCCGCACACCTCGCCGTCGCCTTGCGCCGCGTGGGTGTCGCCGATCGACAGCAAGCCGCCCGGAACGGCCACCGGCAGGTAGAGGCGGCTGCCGCGGGTTATGTCGCGGATGTCGAGGTTCCCGCCCTGCCGCCGCGGCGGCACGACGCTGTGGTTGCCGATCTCGCGGGGGGCCAGCCCGATGGTGCCGGGGAACGGCCGCGTCGGGATGTGGATGCCGGGCTGGAACTCCACGCGCTTCGCGTCGTAGTGGGAGATGTTGAGCAGCGCATCCTCGAACTCCTCGGCTAGCAACCCGAAGCCGGGGATGATGCCGGTCCAGCCCCAACCACTCTCCGTGAAGTCGAGGATCTCGACGGCGACGGCGTCGCCAGGCTCGGCACCCTCCACGAAGATCGGCCCCGTCACTGGGTTCACCAGCTCGAAGTCGAGCTTGGCCACGTCCTCGGCCGTCGACGTCGGGCCGAGCTGACCGCCGGACGAGTCGACCGTGTGGATCTCAACGTCGGTGCCTGGCTCGACGCGTAGGACCGGCGTGAGCGAGTTGTCCCACCCGAAGTGGTGGTGCTTGTGGTGGATCGTCTTGTACTGGCTCATCTCGTTACCTCGTCTCTCACGGGGTTGGCCGGCCTAGGCGCTCAGTTGCCTGTGGCGGTAGGCGAGGCTTCTCGCGAGTCTACGGACCAAGGGTTTCACGAAGGGAACACGGGACAGCTGAGCCTCGGTGAGGTGCGGAGCGATGCGTTCGAGCATGGTATCGAGCGCCCGTTCGGCACTACGAGTCGGCAGACCGATATCCTCCGCGAACGCCAGTACTTTCTTGCGCGAGAACGGCTGAGCGCTGCCACCCATCTGGAGCGCGGTGGTGTCGTCACCATACGGCAAGGTAGAAGGGAGATCGTACGCAGGACTGACGCGCCACTCGCCACCAGCGGTGGCAAGGACGGCCAGGTTCTTGGCATGCTGGTCGCCGTTGCCGGTGAGCAACGCGAAGACGACTTGGCGGAACAGCGCCAACGCCGCCGGCGCCCTCGCGGGGGTGAGCGAGAGGAGGCTGTTCACCGCCTCTTCGAGGGTCACGTTGTACTTGTCGGCCGGCCATCTCTTCATGACCTGAGAGGCGTCCTCGAACGCGAGTCGAAGCGTGCCGCCTCCCTCGATGATCCGGTCGAAGCGCCTGATGGCCAAGGCTCGTACCCCATCGCGATCCTCGAGCACCTGCCAGCGCACGGTCGGTACCCCGACGGCTTCGGCTACGCTCAGGAAGTACGCCTCGTTCTCGATGACGTGAGGGAACTCCGCAGGCGCAAGCTTCAGGATGATGTCTTCGCCATGTGCGTATGCCGGAACGTTGATCATCCTTCCCGAGACCTTCTCTTGGACCCCTGGCAGGCCTCGTCGGTCTATCCCGGTCGCCCCGAGCACGGCGTCCGAGAAGCTGAAGGTCGTCAGGTCGGCGGGGACATCCACCAACGGCCGTGCCGGATGGGGAGGTTGGCCCTGCGGCACCACTTGGACGTCTCCTATGGTGTCCGAGCCGATGGCGAGAAGGAGTGAGAACTCGTCGTCGGCGGAAGTCTTGATCGTTCTTCGCAATGCGGTGAGGCGCCGGCCTTCCGGCAGCAGCCCTGCGAAGAACGGTGGCACCGCGCCACCCGCCAGGATCAGCGGTTCGCCTGTCAAGGGGAGGCTAGTGGCAACGGGTCTATTGCCGGGTTCGATGTAGTCGTCAAGGTACTGGAAGCGCGTGCCGTCGCTCTCCCTCGCTAACGTAGCGGCCAGTTGGCCGGCCTTGTAGATGTCGGCCGCGATGGGTGTCACGGCCGATCAGGGTGCTCGTCGTGTTTGGCGCGGTCGACCAAGTGCCAAGCCGGTTCGAGGCCGAGCGCGTCGGCCACTGCCAGTAGGCGGTCGAGCCGCAAGGTCGCCTTGCCGTTCTCGAGCTCGTGTATGAAGCGCGGCGAGACGCCCGCCAGGTCAGCGAGTTCTCGCTGCGTAAGGTTCAGCTCCTTGCGGCGAGTGCGAAGCTCGTACTGCGGCCACGGTGAGCTGGTTTCTGGGCTGAAAGGAACGTTCGACGCGCTCATGTGCCACTCCTCATCTGCGCGTTCGCGCAGATACCATTATTCTGAGGTGTGACAAGGGCGCAAATCAAGTTAAATATGCACGACCGTGCAGATACGGACGCTTCAAGCCACCTCCGTGGGCTTCTGCCGCTAGATTCTGCACGATCACGCATATCGCACGCTCATCGTTCCGGTAGATCACCGTAGAGTTTGGCAATCACCGCACGAGAGCCAGCCAACCGAAGCCCAGTGAGTCTGGGCTTCGAGACTCAAGTCCGTCGGCGTTCAGCCGCCGTCCACTAGGCCGAGCCCTTCCGCGAACCCGCGGGCCGTGGCCACCGCGCTGTTCGTGCCGGTCGCCACGGCGACCTTCGAGCGCAGCCAATCCTCGCCGCCGCGCCACATCTCGCAAACCGCGCCGGCCTCGCGCGCGATGACCATGCCCGCCGCCACGTCCCACGGGCTGAGTCCGAACTGCCAGAACAGGTCCACGCGGCCGTCGGCCACGAAACAGAAGTCGCGGCAGCAGGCGCCGCTGGCGCGCATGCCGGCGGAGCCCGCCGCCACCTGACCGAAGAACGTCGCCTGGGCCGGCTCCTCGATCATCGAGGGCGTGAAGTTCGTGGCGGCGAGCGCGTGGGACAGCGGCCTATCGTCCTTGCGCTCCAGCCTGACGCCGTCGCGCCAGGTGCCCGCACCCTTCACGGCCCAGGTCACCGTCTCATCGGCGGCGTGGTAGATGGCGCCGAGCACGCTCTCGCCCCCTTGCACCAGCCCGATGGAAACGCAGAACGCGGGGTAGTTGCGCACGAAGTTGTGAGTGCCGTCGATAGGGTCGATGACCCACACTGGAGCCTCGCCGTCGAAGCTCGCGAGCCCGCCCTCCTCGCCCAGCAGGCCGAAACCCGGGTAGGCGGCTCCAAGACGCTCCGCGATCCGCCGCTGCGATTCGTAGTCCACGCGTGTGACGACGTCGCCTGGCGAGGTCTTCGAGCTCACGCCCACGTCGGACTGGCCGCGGTAGTGCGCCTCGCATTCCGTCTTGGCCCAGCGGCCCACTTCCTCGGCGAGAGGCACGACCACGTCTTTGATGGCCAACAGTTCGGCTTGCGTGAGGACTTTACCCATGGCGGAACCCATGGGGACGATGCTACTTCAGGATCAGCGCGCCAGGAAGAAGCCGGTGCTGCGCCTCACGGGCAGCGGACCGCCAGCCAGCCGCTCCCGAACGGACTCCTCGAACTCGGCCAGGCGGCTCGCCACCTCGGCGCCCGGGCCGTCCGGGAGGTAGATCATCGAACGCAGGTACGCGAGGAGCACTTCCACGTCGTCGACCAGCACCTCGTCGTCGAGCCGTATCAGCTCGACCTCGCCGAACTCCGCCGCCAGCAGCTCGGCGCCGTTCTCGAGCGTGAACGAGAGCGGCTCCACCCCGTACAGGGTGACGACGTCCGCGAGGGGCAGGGCTAGGTCGCGGATGGCCGCCAGATGCTCGGCGCCGTTCGTGGCGGCCACGAGCCAGCCGCCCGGGGCCAGCACGCGCCGCAGCTCCGCCAGGCCACGCGGCAGGTCCGGCACGTGATAGAGCATGTGGTTCGCGAACGCCAGGTCGAACGCGGCAGCGTCGAAGGGGAGCTGTTGCACGTCGGCGCGCAGCACCGTGGCCGCCAGGCTGGCGTCGGCCGCCGCTTCGCGCGCGGCGTTCACCATGCCCTCGGAGGCGTCCGTCAGAGTGATGCGCCAACCGGGCGGTACTCGCTCCGCGTTCATGCTCCATAGGCGCCCGGTGCCCGAGCCGACCTCGAGGATTCGCGCACCGGCCGCTGGCTCCACGCGCTGCGTGACCAAGGAGAAGAGCCGCCGGTGGAAGTCCTCGCCGCCGCCCTTGTAACGCTCGTGGAACGCGATGCGCGCACGCAGGCGGTCGGGCGTCCTATAGGCCTCTAGCATGGGTGTCGCCAGGATAGCAGGGGCG
>JBDZVI010000069.1:0-2230 GCA_040255585.1 Deinococcaceae bacterium | reverse complement strand
CCTACGCTCCCTGTCACCGCACGCGCACGCGCGAAAGGATTAGACTCACAGTTCGTAAGCTCGACCCGAAAGCGACGACCGTCCGGGGCACGTTTGGCGGCCGCCCTACTTGGGGGCCGGGTACCAGGAAGGATGAGGTGCAAAGTGACCAACTTCGTGAAACTCGGCCGCAGAGCGCTAGTCGTCTGCGTCGTCCTCGTCGCCGTGAGCGCAGCTTGGGCGAAGTCGGCGTACTTCGTGCAAGCGGACGTCGTCCGGGGCGCCATCGGCGCGACGGGCGCGGTCTGCGTGTTCAACGGCGTCTTCCAGCAGGGCGAGCAGATCGTGTGGCGCGCCTACGTGTTCGATTCGGAGACGGGCGAGGTCCTGACACCCGAGCAGGTCGAGGCGCTCGGCGTTCAGGTCTTCGGCGTGATCGACGGCGACCAGAAGGCGGAACTCCACTTCATGCCGCACCCTCCGGGCAGTGACGACGCCGAGTTCTTCTGGGCCGGCGGTTGGCAGATCCCGGCCGACTACGCCACCGGCAACTACGCCTGGACGCTCCAGGTAGTCGACACAGCAGGTAACACGGCTGTGTACACGCCCATGGGCGCGGCGCTAGGCCTCGGTGCCCTCAGCATCGTGGAGTCCGCGAATTAAACGTGTCTTCCTGGTCCTGCTGGCGGCCGGCCTCCTCGGGTTGGCCGCCGCGCAGGACGGGCGGCTGACGTTCTCCCCGTCTTCCGGCATCGTGGGCACGTCCGTGACGGCCAACGCCACCGGCCTCGTCGCGGGCGAGTCCTACGACCTCGTATGGGAGAGCGCCGACGCGTTCTGGAACGTCGGTGACGGCGAGTTCATGGGTGTCGGCGCGGACGTGACCAACACGGTCATCGCCACGCTCACGGCCGACGCTAACGGCAACGCCACCGCCCGGTTCGACGTGCCGGAAGACTACGGCTACTTGCACAACGTGTTCGTCAGGCAGGGCGAGACCACGGCCGCTCGCCAGGGCTTCGTCGTGGCCCCGAACCTCACGATCTCCCCGACGTCGGGGCCGATCGGCACGCCCATCACCGTCACCCTGACGGGCGTGGGCTTCCGCTTCTGGGAGTCCGTGTGGCACCTGCTGTACGACGGTGCGCATACGGGTTGGCTCTCGGCCGTCACTTCCAAGGGCACGGCCACGGCCGTCATCCCGGCTGCCGGCGCCGTCGGCATGCACACTCTCCAGGTTCTGTCGGGTACGCACCCCGTGCCGTACCTGAACCAGCAGCAGGCCCCCATCTACGTTCCGCAGGTACCCACCGTGCAGGCCGCGCTGTTCGAGATAACCGAGGGGCCGGCCGCGTACTGGCCGTCTCTCGAGGAGCAGTCGCTGCCGAGGCAGACGACCGAGTTCGGTGTTCGGACGCTCCCCGCCATCGTCTCGCAGTACACGAGCGGCACCGTCGGTAGCCCTCTCGTACTGAACGTCTTCGGCTTCCCGGCCGACAGCGAGGTGGAACTCGACTATAGTGCCGTGCGCGGCAACCGGCTGAGCGGCCGGGGCTGGGACGTCGTCCACGTGCCCCTCGGCACGGCCATGACAGATGCCGACGGCAAGGCCACGTTCGAGCTCCTCACGCCAGACGACCTAGGTGGCGAGCACGAGATCACGGCCACGAGCGGCGAGGTCAGCGCCTCGCTCACCTACACCATCACGCCCTCGGTGACCTTCTCGCCGGAGGGGCCCGTCGCGCCGGGCGCCGACATCACCATCACCATCAAGGGCGTCGGTTGGACCGAGACGGCCAACATCTACACGCTCCTGATGGACAACGGCTTCATCGGCTACGGCTGCGGCTTCAACAGCCAGGGCGACGTGACCATCTACCTCAAGGCCCCCGGCCAGGTCGGCACGCACTTCATCAGCCTGTTCCCGGCGATCTACCAGGGCGACCTAGCCGGCCCAGGCGCGCCTCCCAACACGGCCACGGCCAACGCCACGTACCTGCAACTCCCCATGCTGAACTGGCGTGACCACCCGGGCGAGGAACTGCCGGCCTTCACGCTGGCGTTCGAGGTGCGCTGAACCGGGCGCTGATGGCGCTTCCGGCTCGCTTGCCAGACAGCAGTGCGATCTAGGCGCTCGGGTCGAGCGTTGCGCTTTTCGCTCTCGGGGTTGGGGTTGGGGTCGGCGGTCGAGGGTCGAGGGTCGGGGTTCTTCTGTCGAGGGTCGGGGTTCTTGTTGGGAAATGGGTACTTG
>JBDZVI010000068.1:14267-16343 GCA_040255585.1 Deinococcaceae bacterium | reverse complement strand
AGGTGCGGGTGCTGGTGCGGGTCGGCAAGACGCGCGAGGCCCATAGAAGGTACCGGCTGTTCGCCGAGCGCCTGCGCGATCAGACGGGCTTGGAGCCGCAGCCCGCGACGGGCGCGGCGCTAGGGCAGTGAGGAAGGGGCCGCCCAGCCTGGAGCCGTCGACTGCCGCACGGTGTTCCGCTCAGTCAAGTAGCGGGTCCGACAGGCCGTAGGTAGCGAAGCTCATCCGGAAGACCAGCCCTTGCCATGCGGTGCCTGTAGCGTCGGCTGCTGCCGTGCCGCCGGCACGGTCGTGGGCGGGTTCATGGGCCGTGCCTCCGACGCCGAGCCTAGCGGCGTTCGCGCGCGCCACGCGCGCGAACTCACGCGCTGCTATGGCGGCGTCGAGGGTCGTCGTGTCGAGGCCGAGGTGCTCGGCGAACAGCTCGCATCGGAACGCCCTCACGTGCGCCGGGGAGCGGATGGCCACCCCCAACTCGCCGTTGCCGAACAGGGAGAAGCGGTGCAGGTTGGCCGAGCCGACAATGGCGAAGGTGTCGTCGACGAGCATGAGCTTGGAGTGGACGTACACGGGCTTGCGCCTGCCGTCGCCACCGAGCCCGGCGAGTCCGGCCAGGGTGAAGTTCGCGAAGCCGTCCAGCTCCGCACGGGCCTCGAAGAACGCCCGGCGTTCAGGCGTGGCGTAGGCCGCGGGCGACAACGCCGGGTTGGCGGGCAGGACCAGCACGACCTCGACGCCGCGCTCGAGCGCGCCCCGCAGCGCCGCCACGATCTCCGGCACTTCCACGTACTGGTTCTCCAGGTAGACGGCGCTCCGCGCCGCCGCGAGCGCGGCCAGGTACTGCTCGAGGATCGTCTGCTCACCCAAGGCGGCGTCGAACCCGCGCCCGCCCACGGGTGCTCGGCCGGCAGCGACCGCGCCCGGGTACTTGCCGGCGTGCACCGTGCGCTGGACCTGAACGGTCGCCGTGCCGACCGGGTCCGGCAGTTCGGTCGGGTAGACCAACCGGTCCGCGCCCCGCTCGCCCCACGTCCCGTCCGGTGCCCTAAGTTCGCTCGCCCCGTTCCACCGCTGAACGAAGTCGTGCTGCACGTCTACGACACACGGCCCGGCCAGCTCGACGTAGACGTCGTGGTTCTGGCCCTCGCCGATGTGCCCTGGCTTGGCGAGTGAATGCGGGTTCAGGTTTATCCCACCCGCGAAGGCGACCTGGGAAGGCAGACCGACGTCCACGAGCCATACCTTCTGATGCTGGCAGTAGCCGGGGTAGGCGCGGTCCCACCTGACGTTCAGACCCACCGCGTCCGCCTCGAGCTTCTCGAAGTGCTCCTGCGCTCCCCAGAAGGCGTTGGTCCTGAGGCTCGCCATCTCGTCGTCCGGACGCCAGAAGATGACGCGCACGTCCACCCCACGCGCTGCCGCCCGGGCCAGGACGTCCAGAGCCGTGCCCCTACCGCCGGGCATGACGAAGCTCGGCCACATGAAGGTGATGGACACCCAGACGCTCCGCTGGGCCGCCTCGATGGCCTCGCAGATGCGGTGGAAGGCGGGCTCGCCGTCCACGAGCAGCTTGGCGGAGTTGCCCTCCCTGACGGGGTAGGTGCCGGAGTCGACGAACGGGTAGGCGCCGTTCAAACGCTACCCACCCACGTAAGCGGCCAGATGCTCCCCGGTGATCGTCGACTTGGCCTTCACGAGCGCAGCCGGCGTGCCCTCGAAGACGACCTTGCCGCCCTCGTGGCCGGCACCCGGTCCGAGGTCGATGAGCCAGTCGGCGTGCGCCATCACGGCCTGGTGATGCTCGATGACGATGACGGACTTGCCGGAGTCGACGAGCCGGTCGAGCATGCCCAGCAGCTGCTCGACGTCGGCGAGGTGCAGACCGCTGGTCGGTTCGTCGAGGACGTAGATGCCGCCCTTATCCCCCATGTGCGTCGCCAGCTTGAGGCGCTGGCGCTCGCCGCCCGACAGCGTCGTGAGGGGCTGGCCGAGCCGCAGGTAGCCGAGGCCGACATCCACCATCCGGCCCGCGATGTCGTGCGCCGCCTTGATCTTGGCGTCGCCGGCGCCGAAGAA
>JBDZVI010000068.1:0-14167 GCA_040255585.1 Deinococcaceae bacterium | reverse complement strand
CCGGTGTAGGTAGCGGGGTTGCTGCGCCGCGAGCCCTTGATGGCCGTCTGATCGATGGCGACGACCCCCTCCCTCCCCGACACGGAGCCGTGGATGAGCGAGCTCTTGCCGGAGCCGGCGACGCCCGTCACCACGACGAGCACGCCCAATGGGATGTCGACATCGACGTCCTTGAGGTTGTTCGCCGTGGCGCCACGCACCTCCAGCGCACCCTTGGGCTTGCGGACCGTTGGCTTGATGGCGGCGCGGTCGCCCAGGTGGCGCCCGGTGAGCGTGCCGCTCGCGCGCAGGCCTTCCACGCTGCCCTCGAACATGACTTGGCCGCCGGCGGAGCCGGCGCCGGGGCCGAGGTCGACCACATGGTCGGCCACCTCGATGACCTCGGGCTTGTGCTCCACCACCAGCACCGTGTTGCCTTTGTCGCGCAGCCGCTTCAGCAGGTCGTTCATGCGCTGCACGTCGTGGGGGTGGAGGCCGGCCGTCGGCTCGTCGAAGACGTAGGTGACGTCGGTCAGCGAGGAGCCTAGGTGCCTGATCATCTTCGTGCGCTGCGCCTCGCCGCCGGAGAGGGTCCCCGACGGGCGCTCCAGCGACAGGTAGCCGAGGCCGATCTCGACGAAGGAGTCGAGGGTCTCCCGCAACGCCGTCAGCAGCGGCCCGACCGAAGGCTCGTCGAGGCCTCTCACCCATTCCGCCAGGTCGCTGATCTGCATGGCACAGGCGTCGGCGATGTTGATGCCCTTGATCTTCGACGAGCGGGCGGTCTCGTTGAGGCGCGTGCCGCCGCAGTCCGGGCAGGCCGTGAACGTCACGACACGCTCGACGAACGCCCGGATGTGGGGCTGCATCGCCTCCACGTCCTTGGAGAGGAACGACTTCTGGATGTGCGGGATGACGCCCTGGTAGGTGAGGTTGATGCCCTCGACCTTGATCTTGGTCGGCTCCCGGTAGAGCAGGTCGTCCAGCTCCTGCTTCGTGTACTTGCCGATGGGCTTGTCCGGATCGAAGTAGCCGCAGCCGCGGAAGATACGGCCGAACCAGCCGTCCATGCTGTAGCCGGGCACCTTCAGGGCGCCCTCGTTGAGCGACTTGCTCGCGTCGTAGAGCTCGTTCAGGTCGAAGTCGCTCACCGTGCCCATGCCCTCGCAGCGCGGGCACATGCCGCCCAGGACGGTGTAGGTCTTGCTCTCCGTCTTCGCCTTGCCCGGCCCGCGCTCTACCGTGATGGCGCCGCCGCCGCGAACGGTCGGGACGTTGAAGGAGAAGGCCTGGGACGACCCGATGTGGGGCTTGCCGAGGCGGCTGAAGAGGATGCGCAGCATGGCGTTGGCGTCCGTGACCGTGCCGACGGTCGAGCGGACGTTGGCCCCCATGCGTTCCTGGTCGACGATGATCGCCGTCGTGAGGCCGTCGAGGACGTCCACGTCGGGGCGCGCCAGCGTCGGCATGAAGCCCTGCACGAAGGCGCTGTACGTCTCGTTGATCATCCGCTGCGACTCGGCGGCGATGGTGCCGAACACGAGCGAGCTCTTGCCTGAGCCCGAGACGCCGGTGAACACGGTCAAGCGGCGCTTCGGGATCTCGACGCTCACGTCCTTGAGGTTGTTCTCGCGCGCGCCCTGCACGCGGATGAGGTCATGGCTATCCGCAAGGTGCGCCGCGCCCGCGCCCGTGGTCGTCCTGTCGTCCTTGCTCACTCGCGTCTCCGTTCTCGCACAAGCACCAACTCGGCCCCCGGCGCTACCAGGTCGGCTAGCGCGGAAGGCCGAGCTTACGGCAACTACGGGCTCTAGCGCAGTTCCTGGATGCGGATGAGGTTACCAGCCGGGTCGCGCACCGCGCAGTCGCGGATGCCGTACGGCTGGTCGGTGGGCTCCTGCACTACCTCGGCGCCGCTGGCGGCGATGCGCTCGAAGGCCGCGTCAAGGTCGCGGGTGGCCAGGTTGATGCTGGCGTAGGTGCCCTTCGCCATCATCTCCGCGATCATGCGGCGCTCGTCGTCGGTGAGGCCGGGCGCGGCGGCGGGCGGGTAGAGCACGATCGCCATGTCCTGCTGGTCGGGCGCGCCTACCGTGATCCAGTGCATGCCTGCGTACTCGACGTCGTTGCGGACCTCGAAGCCGAGGGCGTCCTTGTAGAAGGCGAGAGAGGCGGCGGGGTCTTCGTGCGGAAGCATGGCTTGGTGAATGGTGATGTTCATGCCGCCCATGTTAGGAGTAGCCCTCGCTCGGCGCTTCTCGATTCCTGATCGGCCGCGTCACCTGCTTGGCGACGCACGGCGCCATGCCGTTCATCGCTCCAGCCGCCTCGCGGCGGTACACGCTCGGCGGCATGCCGACGAGCTCGGTGAAGCGCGTGCTGAAGGTACCGAGGCTGGAGCAGCCGACCTCGAAGCAGACTTCCGTTACGTTGAGCTGCCCCTGGCGCAGCAAGGCCATGGCGCGCTCGATGCGGCGCGTCATGAGGTAGCTGTACGGCGACTCGCCGTACGCGAGGCGGAACTGCCTGCTCAGGTGGCCGGCCGACATGCCGACCTCGCTGGCGAGCGCCTCGACGTTCAGCGGCAGCATGTACTCGCGGTCCATGCGGTCGCGAACCCTGCGCAGCCGCGCCAGCTCCGCGAGGCGCGCTACCGGTGGGCTGCCGGCGCTCATGCGCGACCGCCGATAAGCGAAGCACCGCCCATCATGGGGCGATGATGCCACGCGGCGGCGCCCTGCTCCCAGACGCGCTCGACACCGCGCGCCCCTCGCCGCGCGTGTAAGCCGCTTGTATGCTGCCGCCATGAGCTTGGTCGACATCCTCGTCTGGGTCGGCACCATCACGTTCGCGGCGAGCGGCGCGCTCGTCGCCGTGCGCAGGCGCTTCGACCTCATCGGCGTGATCGTGCTCGCCTCCGTGACCGCCATCGGTGGCGGCTCCATCCGCGACGTGATGGTGGGCGCGCTGCCTCCGGCCTCGCTCTCGAACGAACCTCTCCTATGGGCCGTGGGGGCCACGGCGCTGCTCGTGCTGTTCGTGCCGCACCGCATCCGGGAGGAGAGCCGCCTCCTCTACTCGCTCGACACGTTCGGCCTCGCCCTCTTCGCGGCGCTCGGGGCCGAACGCGGCATGACCTACGGCATGGGCCTCTGGGGTACGGTCTTCGCCGGCGCCGTCTCGGGGGTGGGCGGCGGGGTGCTGCGCGACGTGCTCGTCGGCAAGATCCCCGGCATCTTCTACCGGAACGGCGACTTCTACGCCTCGGCCGCCGCCCTCGGCGCGCTCGCCTTCTACCTCGCGAACGGCCTCGACCACCGCCTCGCGCTCGTCGTGGCGGTGGTCGTGACGATCCTCGTTCGCGTTGGAAGCCGGGTGCTAAAGCTGCGGTTGCCGGTGCCGCGGTCGGTTCTTGAGGAGCCGGGCGGGTCGGACGAGCGAGCGGGTAGGTAGGACCTACTCCTGCCCAGCGACGAGGCGGAAGTCGAGCACGAGCTGGACGTCCTCGTCGACCCTGGCCACGAGCGGCACCCTTGGCACGGCGATGTCGAAGTCCGTCAGCTTCACGACCGTGGAGGCCGTGCCGCGCAGCTCGCCGGCCGAGACGACCTCGAGGTCGAGGTCGAAGACGACCGTCCTGGTGACGCCCTTGATGGTCAGGTCGCCCGTCAGCCGGACCGCCTGCGTCGTCCCCGCCACGAGCGGCAACTCGAGGCCCTCAACGGAGGACGGGGCGAACGTGACGGTGGCGTTGCCGGCCCGGTTCGTCTGCAGGATGCTGTTCCGGATCTGGTTGTCGCGCATGCGGTCGTCGGTCGCCAAGGTGCTGACGTCCACGACGAACGGTTGGAAGGTGAGGCCGGCGAGGTCGTCGCCGTCGACGCTCACCCCGCCACTGACGGCGTTCGTGGCGCCGACGGCAGTGTTCTCGCGGCCGAGGAGGTTCTCCCCGATGAGGAAGCGGGCCTGGCTGGCGGCGGGGTCGAGGGTGTACTCGACCGGCGCGGCCAGGGCGACGGGAGCTGCGAAGGCGGCGGCAACGAGCGCGGTCAGGAGCAGTCTGGCGAGGCGCTTGAGTGGGTTCATGGCCCGGATGGTACGGGCGGCGTGTGTAGGTTCCGTTTGGGTGGTCGTCGGTTTCGTGTCGTCTTCCACCTCGTCCAGTTCGAGCCTCCACCTCGTCCGGCTCGAGCTCGACGACGGGTTCCGTGAGGGGATTGACGAGTTGGTCCGCGCGGTGCGGCCGCTGTGGAACCTCGAGGTCGTCGGGAGGGCGCGCAAAACACCCTCACGGATGCTGACTACCTCGCCACCAATTTTCCGGTAAATATGGTGGCGACCTATACATGAAGCCATAGGGTCTCAGCAAGGAACCTCGGAACCCGCGCCTCTACGTCTTCAGGCGCTACTTCGGTAACGCCCGCGATGCCACCGCAGGCCTCCGCAGACCTCCGCAGACCTCCGGTAACTTCCAGAATCGAGTGAACGGGGCCCGACCAGGTAACCAACGAAGTGAGTGGACGTGGATTCAGTCGGGGTCGTAGCTAGGTGTGATACTGTGAGCCCATGCGCAATATCACAGTCGCCGTGGATGAGGCGACCTACCGTCGCGCCCGCCTCAAGGCTGCCGAGTTGGATACCTCCGTCTCGCGACTAGTACGCGACTACCTGACAAGCCTCGCTGGCGAGGAAAGCGAGTTCGAGCGGTTGGAGCGGCTAGAGCGCGAGCTGCGACAGAGTGTTGCGGCTTTCGACGGTTCGAGCCGGGTCGGTCGCGACGAGCTCCACGAGCGGAACCGATGAGCCACTTCCTCGACACGAACGTCCTGCTCTACTCCATAAGCTCCGCCTCGGCCGACCAGCGCAAGCGAGAGATCGCGATCCAGGCCCTCCAACGACACGACAACGTGCTCTCCACGCAGGTCTTGCAGGAGTTCTACGTGCTGAGCACACGCGCCACGCGTCCCGACCCACTGCCGCACCAGACCGCGACAGGGTTCATAGAGTCCTGGACCCGCTTCCCGATATGTGGCGCCGACATCCGCTTGGTACGAGCGGCACTGGCGCTTCGCGAACGCTACCGCTGGTCTTACCGGGACTCGGCCATAGTCGCGGCCGCGCAGTTGATGGGCTGCGATGAGCTGTGGTCAGAAGACCTTCAGCACGGTCAGGTAGTCGACGGACTACGGATCTTCGACCCGTTCGCCGACACCTAAGACAGCGACGGCTAAGGAAGGTCGTCACCCGAGCCCGGCCAGCCACCACACGACCCCGTAAGCCAGAGCTCCGAGCAGCGTGGCGAGGGCCACGCCCTTGCGCCAGCGGAACACGCCGAACGTGACGGCCAGGCCGACCAGCGCCGCGGACGCGGACCGCAGGTCGCCCGACCGCCACGCCGCCTCGACGAACGGCTCCAGCGCGGCCGCCAGCAGCGCCGCCACGGCCGCCACCCCGACGTTGGCGAGGAAGGCCCCGAGCGGCCCCCGCATGGCGCGACCTCCGGCCGAGCCACCTAGCCGCGTCGGCAGGTACCTGAAGAGGTAGGTGCCTATCCCGACGGCCACGCACACCGCGACGTAGCCGAGGGTCATGTGGCACCACCCGCTCTCCCGAAGGCGCCCGCCAGCCCACCGGCCACCATGCCCACGAGGATGCCGGTACTGGCCGAGAAGAGCGTGCTGCCGAGCGCGAACCCGCCCACGGCGGCAACGACCACGGGCCAGTGCCGCCTCTCGACCATCGCGAGCAGGAGCGAGAGGAAGAGCGTCGGCATGAGGAACGCCAGCGCCGCGTCCACGGCCGGCCACCGCTCGAACGCCCCGCCGCCGAGCACGGCGCCCACCACCGTCCCCGCTACCCACGCCAGGTACGCGCCGAGTCCGATGCCGACCTGCCACGCCTCGCTCCAACGCGCGCCCCTCACGGACAGGCGCCCGAGGGCACTGGCGAAGACCTCGTCCGTCAGGCCGTGCGCCCACAGCCACGGCCACCGCAGCCGAGCGTACGCCTCGTCGGCGCCCCGGCGCAGGCGCTCGAGCAACGCTGGCGCGTAGAGCAGGTGGCGCGCGTTCAAGGCCAGCAGGGAGACGACCGCGAGGAGCGGTCCTGCGCCACCCGCGAGCAGCGCGAGCGCGAGGAACTGGCTCGCGCCCGCGTAGATGACGACGGACATGAACGCGGTCTCGGCGAGCGAGAAGCCGGCCTTGGCGCCGGCCACCCCGAACGACACCGCCACGGGGAAGTACGCAAGGGCGATGGGCAGGCTGGCGGCGAGGCCGCCGCCGAACCGCGGTCGCTGCGCTGGTGAGCTCACGAGCGCCAAGCGTAGCGCGAGCGGATAGAGTGCTGCCATGGACGAACCCGTTTTCCTGACCGCGAGCGCGATGCTGGAGCATTGGCTAGGCCACCGCAGGCTGACGCGCCGCGTCATCGAGGCCTTCCCGGAGGACCAGCTCTACACCTACTCGCTAGGCGGCATGCGCACGTTCGCCGAACTGGCAGGCGAGATGATCACCATGGCAGTGCCAACGGTCGAGGGCGCGGTCACGCGCGAATGGCCTACCTACAAGGTCGAGCTGCCCAAGACGAAGGCGGGCCTCCTGGAGAAGTGGGACGCGGACTCGAAGCGCATCGCAGAGCTGTGGCCCCAGATCCCGCCGGAACGCTTCGAGGAGGAAGACGTCGCCTTCGGCATGTTCCCCGGGAAGATCAACTGGCTCCTTAGCTACATCATCGACAACGAGATCCATCATCGCGGCCAGGGCTACGTCTACCTGCGCGCCCTCGGCGTCGAGCCGCCACCCTTCTACGAACGTTGAGGAGGCCAGCGCTCATGTAGCATCTCCGGGTGCTGCGGCGTTTCTTCACCTACTACGCCCCGTATAGGGGGCTCTTCGCGCTGGACTTCACTAGCGCTGTCGTCGCCGGCGTGCTCGAACTCGCCTTCCCGCTGGCCGTTCAGCTCTTCATCGACCGGCTCCTGCCTACCGGCCATTGGGTCTCCATCGCGTTCGCGGCGGGGGCCCTCGCTCTCGTGTACCTGCTGAACACCGGCCTCATGGCGACGGTCACGTACTGGGGTCACATGCTCGGCATCAACATCGAGACCGACATGCGGCGCAAGGCGTTCGACCACCTGCAGAAGCTCTCGTTCGGCTACTACGACGAGCAGAAGACCGGGCACCTCGTCGCGCGGCTCACGAAGGACCTGGAGGAGATCGGCGAGGTCGCGCACCACGGCCCCGAGGACCTCTTCATCGCGATCATGACGCTCATCGGGGCGTTCGTGCTCATGTTCACCGTGAGCGTGCCGCTCGCGCTCATCACGCTGGTCGTCGTGCCGTTCACGGGCTGGTTCACCGTGCGCTACGGCGGCCGCATGACGCAGAACTGGCGCGCCATCTACGACCGCGTCGGTGCGTTCAACAGCCGCATCGAGGAGAACGTCGGCGGCATCCGCGTTGTGCAGGCGTTCGCCAACGAGGACCACGAGCGGGCGCTCTTCTCCCACGACAACCAGGCCTACCGCACGACCAAGCTCGAGGCGTACCGCATCATGGCCGCCACCAACGCGTTCTCGTACCTCAGCATGCGCTT
Source organism: Deinococcaceae bacterium (assembly GCA_040255585.1). Taxonomy (GTDB): domain Bacteria; phylum Deinococcota; class Deinococci; order Deinococcales; family Trueperaceae; genus JAAYYF01. The sequence continues at coordinate 6,592 of JBDZVI010000068.1, read as the reverse complement.
CACGCAGCTGATAGTGATGGTCGCGGGCAGCTACTTCGTGGTGAACGGCTCGCTCTCCAACGGCGGCTTCGTCGCCTTCATCCTCCTCGTGGGGGTGTTCTTCAGGCCGCTCGAGAAGATCAACGCCGTGATCGAGACCTACCCGAAGGGCATCGCCGGCTTCAAGCGCTACACGGAGCTCATCGACACGCGCCCCGACATCGTCGACCGCCCCGGCGCCGCCGACGTCGCCAGCCTCCGCGGCGACATCCGCTACGAGGGCGTGTCGTTCAGTTACGCGAAGGGCAAGACGGTCCTGGCCGAGATCGACCTGAGTATCGCCGCCGGCGAGACGGTGGCGTTCGTCGGTCCCTCGGGCGCGGGCAAGACGACGCTGTGCTCGCTCCTGCCGCGCTTCTACGAGCCGACCGCCGGGCGGATCACTGTGGACGGCATCGACGTGCGCGACATGACGCTCGCCAGCCTCAGGCGCCAGATCGGCATCGTGCAGCAGGACGTGTTCCTCTTCGCCGGCACCATCCGCGAGAACATCGCCTACGGCAAGCTCGGCGCCTCGGAGGCCGAGATCATGGCGGCGGCCAGGCGCGCGCGGCTCGACGAGATGATCGCGGAGCTTCCCAACGGGCTCGACACGATCATCGGCGAGCGCGGGGTGAAGCTCTCAGGCGGCCAGAAGCAGCGCCTGGCCATCGCCCGCATCTTCCTCAAGAACCCACCCATCCTCATCCTCGACGAGGCGACGTCGGCGCTCGACACGCAGACGGAGCGGGCCATCCAGCAGTCCCTCTCGGAACTCGCGGTCGGACGCACGACGCTCGTCATCGCCCACCGCCTGGCCACCGTGAAGGACGCCGATCGCATCGTGGTGGTAGACGAGACCGGAGTGGCGGAGCAGGGCACGCACGGAGAGCTGCTCGCACACGGCGGGCTATACAGCGTGCTGCACCGGGCGCAGAGCGTGTGAGCGGAGAAGCCGGGTGCCGACGGTGGCCGTGTCGTTCACAGGTAGGCCAGCCGTAACCGTCTGACGCGCGCGCGAGCGACGGTCAGACGGGGGTCGCCGGGCAGCAGCGTCCTCTCGGCCGCCTCCCAACACTCGAGGTCGTCGCCCAACCGCTCCGCCAACTCACAAAGCACGTCCGCGTCGGCCGACTCGAGCACGGCCTGCCTCAGTTCCTCCTCCAGGACGAGCCGTTCCTCGACCGCTCCAGGCGCCGAACTCCGCGGCAGTAGCCCCGACCGGTAGAGGGCGACGGCCTGCCGGACCTCGTTCCTGGCGAGATGGTCACGAAGCGCCAGGACGTCCGCCGTGAACGGCTCGGCGAACCGGTAGGGGGCGTCCGTCACCGGGAGCAGCTTCCTCAGCCTCGTCATCATGGCGCGGACGCCGCTCTTCGTGAACTGCTCCTTGCCATCAGGCACCAGGTAATCGTTGAGCGCCTCAAGGTCGATGCCGTGCGGGTTAAGCACGAGAGCCGAGACGACCTCGGCTAGGCGCAGTGGCAGGGCGTGCGCGGTACCGCGGTAGCGGGCCTCTGGTTCGCCCAGCAGTTTGACGTGCAGCGCCGGCTGCGGGCTCGCGATGGTGTTCCAGACCGCCGCGAAGTACTTCTCGGGCCCGCTGGCGACCCGTAGCGCCGTGGCCGAAGACGTCGCGGCCAACTCGGCGACGGAGGCAGGCAGGTTCGCGACCGCCCCCGGAACGATCAGCAGATAGTGGAGGACGGCGCTTAGGCGCTGCTCCGCCGTGAGGGACGGCTCCAGGATGGCGCTAAGCAGGTCGTCGGCGGCCGACGCCGCCTTCTTGGAGTCGCCGTCGCCGGGGGCGCCCTCCGCCCCCTCCGCGCCACCGGCCGCGACCATGACCGCGACCACCATGCCTTGCGCGAGTCTCGATATCGCCCATTCGTGCGCCCTCATCGGGTCGGCCAGCTCCGCTACGTCGACGGCGACCTTGTGAGCGGTCTGGAAGTCCTCGAGCTCGAGCAGCACGCGCACGAGCACGTAACCGTGCAGCGCGCGCGTCCGACGCGAACTCGTCCGGTAGTTCTCCTCGGCGCGCGCCAGCGCCTCGCGCGGGCGGCCCTCCACCAGTTCCAGGGCGGCGAGCGTCCCCGTCAGCAGCGACGCCAGCTGCGGCAAGCTGCCCTCCGCCAACACCCGCGCGTTCTCGAGAAGCTTTCGCACCCCTACCAGGTCGCCGGTCATGATGCTCGCCATGGCGAGGTCGTTGACGACCTGCAGGCGCCTGGCGCCGTCGCGGACATCGCCTCGATCGAAGACGTCCAACACCCATCTAGCCCACCTGGCCGCCTGGGCGTAATCGCCCTGCTGCGCCAGGCGCGCGACGAGCATGCCACCGTTACGCACCAGGTCGAACGGCGTTCCCGCGTCGTCCGCCAACTGCACGGACTCGCGCAACACCCGCATGGCCACGTCGTCGTCCGGGTGCAATCTCCCGTACTGCCACAACGTGAGCGGCGTGCGGCGCGCTTCCACGGCTTGCTTGGCGAGGGCGAAGCCCTCCTCGCGTGGCATGGCTCCGGCCCGCCTCGCACGGAGGTCGGGCGCGACGTGCACCGCCAGGTGGGCGTCGACGTCAGGCAGGACTGCGGCGAGGTCCGAGGAGGCGAGCGCGGCGACCAGGCGCCACTCGAGCACGCGCTCGCTGCGCGCGTGGGCCTCCGGCAGCGCGGAGAGGAGAAGGTGCAGCCTCGGCAGCAGTCCCTCCTCCTGGAAGCGTGGGCCTGCCTGCCGGAGGAGTTCGTCGACCATCTCCGGAGCCTTGAGGGTGGCGAGTTCCAGCGCCGCCACGAGCTCGCCTTCACGTCGGAGCGCCTGAACGGCGAGCGGAGCCTCGACAAGCTGAGCTTGGTCCTTCGCCACGAGGCTGCCCGTCGGACCGGGCACCGACACGGACGGCAGGCCGGCTAGCCGGTGCGCCCGTTGTATGAGCGGCGTGAAGCGGCCCTCTGCCGAGCGCCACAGCTCCGCTAGCTCCGCCGGGGCGACTGCCCGGGGGGCCGCCAGCTCGGCCTCGGCCAGCGGAACCCGTAACTCGTCCGGGCCGAGTACGGTACAGCGCTCGACCAGTTCGGGAGGCATGGCGGCGTCGCCACGGACATCGAGCAGAACGCGGTAGCCCTCCTCGGCGAGCCCGAGGAGCGCGCCCACGACCGGTTCTGTGACCGACTCCGTGGTCAGCGCCAGCCATAGGGGGAGCAGCTCGGACCGGTGGTGTCTGAGGGCGGCCAGCTGAGCCGAGTACGGGAGCGCCACCGCCAGGAGCGGCGTGCCGAGGGTGGCGTTCACTGCCCTGGCGATCGCGTTGCCTTGCGCCGTGGCGTCCCCGCGAGTGGCGCGGTCCAGCTCGAACCACGCCACCGAAGTGCGCTCCCGCAGCGCGGCGATGAGGAACGGTACTCCGTACTCCTCACCACCCAGGACGAGCACAGGCCGGTCGGCCGCCTCGAGGGCGGTCAACAACCTAGGTAGCCACACGCTTCAGGATAGCCGCGAGCGACCGGTCGTGGGTCACCTAGGCTAGACCGGACACACACCACTCCCGCCCGGCCACCTGGTGCGCACGCTCGCCGTGGGGACTATCGCACGACAGTTACGCGCCCGGGAGCGCGTGAGGGCCGTTCAGCTCAGCCGCGGTACGGCGCGTCGTTCGGGCGAGTAAGGGAGGTAGGTGAGATCAGCCTTCGGCGCGTACCCTTCGCGGCTCCTCAACTCAGCCACGACCGCAAGCAGACGCTCGTCGCGAATAACGACCTTGTCTTCCTGGAACTCGAAAGCGGTGCTGGCGTTCAGAAGGCGTAGAGCTTCTTGTCTTTCCATAGGGCACAACTCCCTCTCGTCTTGCGACGGCTGGGTCCAGGCTACGGCCTCACCGCTTCACACCCGCTTCGCAACCGGGTGCCAGCCAGGCGCCGTGGATGAAGCGTGTTTGAAGCGCCACCGGAAGTACCTTCCTGACAAGGCCATAGGGCCATAGGAGGCTTCCCAGCATGCGCAAACTCAGGAGCATCGCCACCGCCCTCATCCTCACCTGCACCGTCGCCGGTATCGCCGTCGGCAGCCTCGCCGTCTACCATCCGACCAGCAACGTCGTGGGTCAGACCAGCAACCAACCCGGCGAGTACGACGTCGGACAGACGAGCAACCAACCCGGGGAGTACGACGTCGGACAGACCAGCAACCAACCTGGCGAATACGACGTCGGACAGACCAGCAACCAACCCGGCGAGTACGACGTCGGCTGAGCGCCTGGTCGGGCTCCGCCCGAGCGCACGCACAGGCAGAGCGCTCTTGAAGAAGTGCGGGAGTCTCCTAGACCGCGACAGCAAGACCAAGAAGCCCCCGGGGTTGAAGACAGAGTGTCATCCTTAGAATGCGACCACGTCTAGAAGAGTTGTGTTTCCTTTACCAGCCAGTAGCCCCGGTGACACCAGGCGCGGGACCCTGGTGCGAGGCCTTGGTCAGATGGAACCACCCGGACGGCACGGTACGGGGGCCCCTCGAGATCCTGCCGTATTGGCTCTCCCAGGCACGCATCGAGGAGTTCACCCAGTTCACGCTCCTGCGCGGGGCGCAGGCGTTGGCCGCCAACCCAGGCGCGCGCCTCTCGGTGAACCTGAGCCCTGAGCAAGTCATGCTGCCGAGCACCGTCCTCACGCTCGAGGGCATGCTCAGGAGCGTAACCGCCCGGTTGCATATCGAACTCACCGAGGAGTGTCATGCGAATCAGGCCGCTCTGGCTCGCCAAACGGCGTTGCTGCGTGAGCGGTGTGGGATCATCGTACTCGACGACGTCGCTCCTAACGACCTCCGCGATCGGCTGCGCTTCAACGCTCCGATAGACGGCGTCAAGGTAGATCGCAGCGTGGTCACGGCGGCGCTCTACCAGACAGGCGAGGTGTGCGAGACTGCCCGCCTGTTCATCCAGTCCCTCTGCGACACCTACGAGATAGTGGTCGCCGAAGGTATAGAAGAACCGTCCGCAAGTGTGGACTTGCAGGCACTTGGCGTCAGCCATGTGCAGGGCTTCGGGATAGCCAGACCCGCGGCCGAGCTGCGGACGGTCATCGGTGCCTTGGTTGCGGGCCAAGACGCCGTGCCGACGGGCGCGGGGGCATCCGTCGGCGCCGGTGCGACATCTGCCAGGAACGGCTCGGCCGCTGGCTCAGGGTTGCGCACCAGGCCGGTCCGCTGAGGCGTCGACGCCTTCCTCCAGCGTTCGACGCCTCGCTCGCCGCGTCGGTCCGGCGCGTTCAGCGGGATTCTCATACGGGCCGCGCACCAGGCGCGTCCCGGGGGTCGAAGAGGGAGCACGAAGGGTGAGGCCGCAAGGCGCCTCGCCCCAGGGGTAGGAGCAGGCGGCGTTCGCTTCAGTGGGCGAGCGCCGCCTGAGCTTGCTCACGCCCCCCGGCAGGCACCGCGACCTCCAGGGGGATATCCTCGTAGGCGACCGTGTGCGAAGGAACCTTCTCAGCGGATGTCGAGGCAGCGTGACGAGCTTCAGCTTCGCGCATCTGGCCGACCTGCACCTCGACACCCCTTTCACGGGTGTTCGTTCCCGCGCGCCGGAGCTCGCACGGGTGCTCCGCGACGCTTCGCTCGACGCGTGGGACCGCGCGGTGGCCCTCTGCCTCGAAGCCGGGGTCGACTTCGTCTTGCTCGCTGGCGACATCTACGACGGCGCTGCCGTGGGGGTGAGAGCCCAACTACGTTTCCGGGATGGACTCCGGCGCTTGTCGGATGCCGGGGTCGCGAGCTTCGTGGTGCATGGCAACCACGACCCACGCGGAGGACGGTGGACGGCCGTAGCCGACTGGCCCGAGCGCGTGACGGTTTTCGGTCACCACGAGGTCACCGCGGCGTACGCGCTTCGCGACGGCGTACCGGTCGCGCTCGTGCACGGCCTCTCTCATGCGGGCCCGAACGTCACGGAGAACCTCGCCGCGCGCTTCACGCGCGATCCGAGCTTCGGTGGGTTCCAGGTCGGCCTCCTGCATGCGAACATCGACCGGCGCGGCGGCAACGAGAACTACGCCCCGGCGACCCTCTCCGACCTGCGGCACACCGGGTTGGACTACTGGGCTCTCGGTCATGTTCACACCCGCGCCGTCCTGAGCACGGGGCGGCCCCTGGCCATCTACCCCGGCAACCTGCAGGCCCGTGACCCCGGCGAGGCCGGCACGAAGGGCTTCTACGTCGTCGAGGTCGCTGACGGCGAGCCCACCGCGCGCTTCGTCTCGGCAGGCGTCGTGAACTTCCTGACCGTCGACGTGGACATCGGGGCCGACCTCGCGGACCTCGACGCCGTCAGGGAACGCCTCGTCCAAGCCGCGCTCGGCGCATCCGAAGACGCGTCCGCCGTATCCGGCACCACGGACTCGGGCGGGGCGACGGTAGGACTCAAGGCGCAACACGTCGTCATGCGGGCCCGCGTGCGCGGCGTGGGACCAGCGCACGATGGACTGCGCAAGGCCGGGGAGGTCGGTCTCCTCCTGTACCTGCAAGACGTCGCGCCGGACGGGGTCTGGTGGGACGAGGTCAGGATCTCGACCAGGCCGCCGCTCGACCG
>JBDZVI010000067.1:0-16522 GCA_040255585.1 Deinococcaceae bacterium | reverse complement strand
CACACAACATAGTGCGAACACGCCCTAGTTCAACTCATTCGACTACGAGGATGGCGCTTGGATCGAACGTGCGTGGGGCGAGCACGGCCTGGGCCGCCGGGGTCGCGAGGAAGAGCTCGAGCCCTGCCAGGGCCGCCTTGGCCATGGGGCCGGCCTCCGTCGCCTCGGAGCGCAGCACGGTGACGGCCTCCTCGAGGCTCTTGCGCTCCCGGTGGGGACGCGGCGCGGTCAAGGCCTCGAACTTCTCGGCCTGTACGAGCAACGTGTGTATGAGCTCACAGCATTCCACTCGGCTCAGTGCGCCTTGCCCGTCGTTGACCAGGCCGGGGTGCTCGGCCGTCACGTAGGTCTCGGTCACTGGCGCCTCGTCGGCGAGGTCGAGCACGCGGTCGAGGACGCCGGGCGCTATCGGCTGGTCGGCGCGCATGAGTTGCAGCTCGGTGTCGGAGAAGGTGCGGTCGCTGTCGAGCAGTTCGCTGGGCGTGGAGAGGCGCGCAACGTCGTGCAGGAGCGCGGCCCGCTTGAGGCGCCGGAGGCAGGAGCTGCCTGCCCAGTTGACGCTGTCGAGCTGCAGGGCGGCTCCGACGGCGAGTTCGCGAACGCGCTCGGAGTGGCGGTACTTCCAGGGCGACTTGGCGTCTATGAAACGTGCGAAGCCGCCGAACACGCGATCGACGCGCGAGGCGGACACGTAACCCCGGCCGGTCGGCTCCGCCGCGATGACGCGTTGCTCGATGTCCGTGCTGCCGAGTTCGGCCATGAAGGTCGGTTCGATCAGGAGGCCGAGGGCCACCGACACGATCTCCGGGTCGAGCTGTGTGCCGGCCTGCTCCTTCAGGTGGTCGATCGCCGCGGCGAAGCCGCCGCGGAACCACGCGCTCACGAGGCTTTGGGCGACGTTGAGGATCCTGCCGCCGAGGACGATGGCGGCGCCGGAGTCGCCTTCAGGGCGTCCGCGACCGTCCCACCGCTCGTTGCGCGCGAGGATGGCGTCGGCCGTGCCGCGGCTGAAACCCATGTCGAGCGCGATCGACGCGCCGGACCGGCCCCGCAGGCGCTCGATCTCGGCTGGACCGCGGGCGCCGCCCACGGTCATGTCGATGAAGTTGGCGAGCCTGCGCCCGAGGGGCGCCCTCGTGCGCATGAGTGGCACGGCCACCTTGAGCGCGCCGCGCAGCGTGCTGAAGTCGGCCTGGTGCAGTGCGTGGTAGACGGTGCTCGTGCCAGGGCCGAACGTATGGGCAGCCTTCGACCGCGCGCTGGTGGCGCCGAGGTCCTTCAGCAGCGCCGCATAGTAGAGGTCGGCGAGAGCCCGAGTCTCGACGCCCATGAGCTCGCCGATGCGCACGGTCGCCAACGCGGTGCGCATGGAGTGGCTGGTCGGAGCGCCCTCAGCGGCGTCGATGGCCGGGGTGAGCGGAACTACGATCTCGCAGAGGCGTGGAGCTGTCGCTACCGCCGGGCCTGGCGCCGTCTCATCAGCGGTCGGCTCGCGCCGGGTACCCCCGTCGTAGCGGCGGGGCAGGTAAGCAGTGCGGTCTCCGCGGCCCAGGGTCATGGGATGATTGTCCTCCCATAATTCTTACGGACCTCTTACTTTCAGCACATATTCAGGATTCATGAAGGCGGGAGCGGCTGCTCCAGCACGCCCACTTACCGGCTAGCTGGCCACGTGGATGGACTTGCTGACGATGAACTCCTCGAGGCCGGGCCGCCCGAGCTCGCGCCCGAAGCCGCTCGCCTTCCAGCCGCCCACGGGAACCTCGGGGTTGACGATCCCCCAGCCGTTCACCCACACGGTCCCGGCCTTGAGGCCGCGGGCCACTCGCAGCGCCTTGCCGATGTCGCGCGTCCAGACTCCGGACGCCAGGCCGAAGACAGTGTCGTTGGCCAGCGCGATGGCCTCCTCGACGTCGCCGAAGCGCATGACCGCGAGCAGGGGTCCGAAGACTTCCTCCCGGGCGATCGTCATGGTGGGTGCCACATCGGTGAAGACAGTCGGCCCGATGTATGCCCCCTGGCCGTAGTCGCCCCCGGCGAGCCGCTCGCCGCCTTGCACCAGCCGCGCGCCCTCCGCCAGGCCCGAGGCGACGTAGCGCTCGATGCGTTCCAGGTGGGCGTGCGATATGACCGGACCGAGGTCGACGTCGTCGCGCTCCGGCGAGCCTACGCGCATGGACTTGGCGGTGGCGAGCAGCCGCTCCACGACCTCGTCGTGCACGCTCTCCTGGACGAAGAGGCGCGAGCCGGCCGTGCACACCTGGCCGGAGCGCCAGAAGATGCCCCAGGCGGCTGCGCTCGAAGCGGCGGCCAGGTCGGCGTCCTCAAAGACGATGTTGGGCGACTTGCCGCCCAGTTCGAGCGACACGCGCTTCAGCGAGCGTGACGCCAGTTCCATTACGCGCTTGCCGCTCGCCGTCGAGCCGGTGAAAGAGACCATGTCGACGCGCTCGTCGGTGATGAGCGGTTCGCCTATCTCCGCCACGTCGCCCATGACCACGTTGATGACGCCGGGCGGCAGGCCGGCCTCGGTGAGGAGCCGCGCCAGACCCAGCGTCGTGGCGGGCGTCTGGGAGTCCGGCTTGACCACCACGCTGCAGCCGGCGGCCAGCGCGGGGCAGATCTTCCAGGCGGCCTGGTTCAGGGGGAAGTTCCATGGCGCGATCAGGGTCGCGACCCCGATGGGCTCCTTGACGGTGAGGGCGAGCAGCCCCGGTCCGAAGGTCGTCGTCTCGCCATGGACGTCGCGCGCCAGGCCGGCGTAGTAGCGCAACAGGTCGACGACCCAGTCGATCATCTGGCGGGCCTGCCCGATGGGGGCGGCGCTCGTGACGCTCTCCCAGAGCGCGAAGCGCTCCCTGTCGTTCTCCAGAGCCGTCGCCGTCCTGAGGAGCACGTCGGCACGCACCGCGCCCGTGGCGTTCGACCACGTGCCGGCGTCGAACGACCGTCGCGCCGCGGCGATCGCGGCCAGCGCGTCCTCGGCGCTGCCAAGCGCGAAACTACCGACGGCGGCGCCGGTCGCCGGATCGAGGCGCTCGTAGCGGGCGCCGGCCGCGGCCGGTCGCTCCGCCCCGTCTATGAAGAGGTCCATGGACACGAACCGGTCGTCGGCTGTTGGCATGTGCGTGCCCTTCCTGCGGGCGCTACTGGTGGCGCGGTGAAGTTGACAACTCGAGGGTGACTATATACGCTGTAGACGCTGTATACAACCTATCGATAAGCGCGTCGGGGACGCAATGATAGCGGCGCTTGAGTGAAGGACCATGCGAGGGACGCCATGCGAGTGACTGCCGGAAGACGCCGATGACGGCGATAGCCGCTGACCTGTCCGAGCCGGGCGGGGCGCACGGGCCCGAGGTGCGCCCTTGGGCGCTCGTGTCAGTGTCGTGCCGCGACCGCGCCGGACGCTGGTACTCCGTCCGGCTCGACGAGCGAGACGAGTTGGCGGAGCTGAACGCCCTCGCCGGCCTCGGCGCGCCCGCCAGGTCCAGCGGCCTCGCCGACCCGAGAGCCCTCGCCGACCCGGGATCGGCGGCGCTCGTCGGGGTCTGGCACGTGCCGTTCACGGCAGACCTGGTCGGCACGCTCGAGGTGCGCGCGCTCGAGCCCGGAAGGGCCGGGGCGACACTGGAACTCGGGCTTAGCGTCCCAGGCGCCGCCTGGTGCGCCGTCGACCTCGCATCGGTGCCGGGGGAGCACTACCTCGGCTTCGGCGAGCGTTTCGACAGCATCGACAAGCGCGGCCGCGAGGTGCGGGTAGAGGTCGTGAACGGCGCCTCCGGCAACCTGGCGTACAAGCCCGTCCCGTTCTTCGTGTCGAGCCGCGGCTACGGCGTCCACGTCGTGACCGACGCGCGCCTCGATGCGCGCATGGCCGTCCCCGACTCGCCGGCCACCGCCTCGCTGCGCGTTGCGAACCCCTCGCTGCGCTTGCGGTTCTACCGGGGCACACCGGCGGAGGTCCTCGCCGCCTACACGTCCGAGGCCGGCCGGCCGGCCCTGCCGCCCGCCTGGGTGTTCGGCCCATGGAAGTCCCGCGACTGGACGCTCGAGGACCAGTCCACGGTCCTGGAGGACGTGCGCGAGTCGCGCCGGCACGACCTGGCTAACAGCGTCAAGCTCATAGACGCCAAGTGGGAGACCGCAGAGCACACGTTCGTCTTCGACAGAGTCAAGTACCCGGACGCGGCTGCCATGGTGCGCGAGGTCCGCGAGTCAGGCATGCGCCTGGTCCTGTGGCTCTCGCCGTGGCTCGTCCTGAACGACGACACGGCCGAGGTCCACGCGGCCGCGGCCGCCAAGGGCTACCTCATCAAGAACGCGCGCGGCGATACGTACGTCCACCGCCTCGGCAACAGCCCCGACTTCGTGGGGAGCTGCGTCGACTTCACGAACCCCGCCGCCGTGGCCTGGTGGCAGGAGAACGTGCGCGCGCTCGTCGAACTGGGGGTCGACGGCTTCAAGACCGACTTCGGCGAGCAGGTGCCGGAGGACGCCGTGTTCTTCGACGGCAGCACGGGCGCGCAGATGCACAACGTCTTCCCGCGCCTCTACAACGCCGTCACGTACGAGGCCATGCAGTCGCGTACGAACGGTGTGCTCCTCGCCCGCTCCGCTTGGCACGGCTCGCAGGGCATCTCGGCCATCTGGGCGGGCGACCAGTCGTCCGATTTCGGACCCGCCACCGGCCTGGAGAGCGTCATCCGGGCGGGCCAGAACGCTGGGGCCTCCGGCTTCCCATACTGGGCGAGCGACATCGGCGGCTACTTCGGGGTGCCGACAGACGAGGTGTTCGTACGGTGGGCACAGTTCGGGGCGTTCTCGCCCATCATGCAGATCCACGGCATGGGCAAGCGCGAGCCCTGGCGCTTCGAGCCGAGGACCCTGGCTATCTATCGCGCATACGCGCAACTCCACACCGACCTGTTCCCCTACCTCTACGCCGCCGCGCGCGACGCGAGCGAGCGCGGTGTTCCGATCATGCGCCCGGTGGCCTTCGCGTTCCCTGGTGACGACGTGTGGGGCGACACGCAGGAGCACCAGTACCTGTTCGGTGAGTCGCTCCTCGTGGCGCCCGTCTACGTCGGCTTCAACAAGCGCAAGGGCGTCTGGCTGCCGCGCGGCGAGGACTGGTTCGAGCTCTGGACGGGCCGCCGCTTCGTGGGCGGCCAGACGGTCGTCGTGGACGTGCCGCTCGAGCGCATCCCCGTGTTCGCCAGGGCGGGCTCGGTGGTGCCGCTCCTCGCCGACTCGCCGCGGACCCTTGACTGCGAGGGCGACGACCCGCTCGCCGCGTGGCCCGACCTCGACGTGCTCGTCTACCCTGGGAAGGACGCGGCCTTCCGCCTCACCGACGGCACGGAGCTGCGGTGGGACGACGCGGCGCGCCGGCTGGACGTCACGAGCTCGCCCCTCCGCCGCCGCGTGTCCGTCCACCTGATGGACGGCGTCGGCCTCGCCATGGAGGCCCACGCTCCCGGGACCAGGAACGCGGTCGGCGACCCGCCGACCGCCGTAGGATCCGTGCAGACCGATCACGCCACCAGCATCCGGCTAGACGCGACCAACGGCCGGTCAGACGACGCGAAGGAGGAGTGAAGCAGCTCAGGCACTAGAGCCCCAGCCCGGCCCAGGCCACCTGGTCGCCGGAGACCTCCAAGGACGGGAGACTCAACAGATGAAGAAGACTCGGTTACTGCTCGTAGCGCTCGCGCTCATGGCGTTGGCCGTCGCCAACGCCCAGACGCGCGTCACCGTCTGGATCTACGAATCCTTCGGCGGCAACGACTCGCCCATCGCCAAGGCCGCGGCGGATTTCATGGCGCAGAACCCCGACATCGAGATCGTCCTCGTCCCGACGGCGTCGACCTCGGCCGCCTACCGCGACCCGTTCATGGTCGCTGCTCAAGGCGGCGGCGGACCTGACGTTCTCATGGCCGATATCGCCTGGTCGCCCGAGTTCGCCGCCATGGGCATCGTCAAGGACCTGAGCGGCCACCTGGCCGGCAAGGAAGACGAGTACTTCCCGGGCCCGCTCGACACCCTGCGCTACGAGGGCGGCATCTACGGCGTGCCCTTCTACACGAACGCGCTCGGCATGTTCTACAACAAGACCGCCTTCGAGGAGGCCGGCCTGCCGCTGCCGGACGACGATTGGACGTGGGACGACTTCCGGACGGCCGTCGACACGCTCTCCAACGGCGAGATGTACGGCTTCGGCCTCGAGGGCGCCTGGGGCGGCACGTTCGAGTGGTACCCCTGGTTCTGGCAGGCCGGCGGGCAGCTCCTTAGCGACGACGGCACCGCGCCGCTGTTCAACTCCGAGGCCGGCCTCGAGGCGACGCGCTTCTTCCTCGACATCGTCGCGAACCCGCGCTACGTGCCGGAGGCGGCCAAGACGTGGAAGGGCTGGGCCGAGCTGGCCGCCGCCTTCTCCAACGAGGTCATCGCCATGTACGAGGTCGGCGACTGGGGCATCGCGATGGTCGACGGCATGAACCCGCCGTTCGAGTGGGGCGTCGCACCGCTTCCGTCCAACGGCCAGCGTGCCAGCCTGGTAGGCGGCGCCAACTGGGTCATGAACGCCAACACCAAGGTCGAGGACGCCGCCTGGCGCTGGCTCGAGTACATCACCGGCCCGGCCGTCTTCCCGCTGATGGACGGCTACAACCGCGTCGCCGCCCGCCGAGGCGCCGCCGAGGCGCAGGAGATCGTCAAGGCCGACCCGCGCATGCAGGTCCTCACCGCGAGCCTCGAGTTCGCCAAGGCCCGCCCGACCGTCCCGCTCTGGACGACCGTCGACTACGACTGCCTGCAGCCGGCGTTCGTGCGCGTCATCCTCGAGGGCGCGGACGTGACGAGCGAGATGGCCAACGCCGAGATGTGCGCCCTGGACGTGCTGAGGTAGAAGAGCGCGTGCTGAAGCGTGACGAGCGGAAAGGGTTGGTGGCGCCCCAGGGCGCCACCAACCGCCGCACTGGCAGGCTGCACCGCAACTGGCCGGGTTACGTGCTCGTGCTGCCGGCCATGCTCGCCCTCGTCGGGGTGATCGGCTACCCGCTCGTGCGCGCGTTCATCATGAGCCTGCACAAGATCATCCTGATCAGGCCCCAGCTCGGCCAGCCGTTCGTGGGGCTCGAGAACTACGCGACGGTGCTCAAGTCGCCCTATTTCTCAAACGCTATCTGGCAGACCTTCGTATGGACCTCGGTGAACCTCGTCGGGCAGCTCGTGCTCGGCCTGCTCATCGCCCTATTGCTCAACTCCGCTTTCCCGGGCAGGGGCATCGCGCGCAGCGTGATGCTCATCCCTTGGGTCATCCCCTCGGTGGTGGCCGTGCTGACCTGGAAGTGGATGTACGATGGCCAGTTCGGCGTCATCAACTCCCTCCTCGTGCGCCTCGGCCTGATCGAGAAGGGGGTCGCGTGGCTCGGGAACACGGGTACGGCCATGGGCGCCGTGCTCATCGAGAGCATCTGGAAGGGCACGCCGTTCGTCCTCATCATGCTCCTGGCGGGGCTGCAGGCCATCCCGGCCGAGCTGACGGACTCGGCGAGCGTCGACGGCGCCAACGTCTGGCAGCGCTTCCGCTACGTCACCTTCCCGTTCCTGAAGCCCACCATCGTCATCGCGGCTACCCTCACGACCATCTACTCCTACAACAACTTCAACTCCATCTGGCTCATGACGGAGGGCGGTCCGCTGCGCGCCACCGAGACACTGACCATCCTCACCTACAAGCTCGCCTTCCGGAACTTCGACATGGGTAGCGCCACCGCGGCCGGCGTCCTGACCTTCTTCGTGCTCCTCGTCTTCGTGGTCGTCTTCGGGCGCCAGTACGTGAAGTCGCAGATGGAGTTCTGACGTGGCATCCGCCAGGCTGCGCCGCCGCACGAGGCAGCTACCGGCCATGCTGGTCGCCTTCTTCGTCTGCTTCGTCTTTGCCATCCCGTTCCTGTGGATGATCCTGACGTCGTTGAAACTGCCATCGGAGCTCTTCACGAGCCCGGTGCAGGTCTTCCCGCGCTCGGGCGTCTACTGGGAGGCCTACACGCGCATCTGGACGGCCGGCCAGTTCGGCCGGTACTTCTGGAACAGCACGCTCGTGGCGACCATAGCCACCGGCGCGTCTGTCGCCCTGTCCGTCTTCGCGGCCATCGGGTTCGCGCGCTACAAGCTCAAGGGCGGCAACTACCTGCTCCTTGGCGTGCTCCTCAGCCAGCTCTTCCCCCTGGTGCTCCTCGTGCCGCCGTTCTACACGGTGCTGCGCGAGCTGCGCATCCTCGACACTCACCTGGCGCTCGTCATCGCGTACACGAGCTTCTCGCTGCCGTTCAGCATCTGGATGCTGACGGGCTACTTCCGCTCCATCCCCTTCGAGCTCGAGGAGTCCGCCATGATCGACGGCGCGACCCGCCTCGGTGCTCAGCTCAGGGTGGTCCTCCCGCTGGCCGGCCCCGGCATCGCCGCCACCGTCATCTACAGCTTCATCCTCGCCTGGAACGAGTTCCTCTTCGCCACGACGTTCATAAGCTCGCCGGACCTGCGGACGTTGCCGATCGGCCTGCAGGCGTTCATCGGGCAGTACAGCACCGACTGGAACCTGCTCATGGCCGGCGCCGTCGTCACTACAGTGCCCGTGATCGTCATGTTCGTGTTCCTGCAGCGCTACCTGGTGGCCGGGCTCACGGCCGGGGCGGTGAAGGGGTGATCACGAAGCTCTCGCCGCCCGACTGGCGCGCCGCCCTCGCCGTTACGGGGAAGGTGGCGGGCACCTCCCAGAGCGAGCATGCCCACAACACGCTCTTCCAGGCCATCGTCCAGGGGCGACTTGGCCCTGGCTGCCATCTGGCGGAGCAGCCGATCGCCGACACCATCGGCGTGAGCCGCATCTCGGTGCGCGACGCCATCCGCCAGTTGGAGTCGGCGGGCCTGGTGAGCGTCTACCCGCACCGGGGCGCGTTCACGGTCAGCTTCACGCCGCAGGACATCGAGGAGATCTTCGGCCTGCGCTCCGCCCTCGAGTCCCTCGCCATCAGGCTCGTCGCCCAGTCCGCGAGGCGCACCGACATCGCGCGGCTGGAGGACGTCATCGATGAGATGGCGGTCGTGGAAGAGCGGGGCGACCGCTACGCGGGCGCGCGGGTGGACGCGAAGTTCCACGGCATCCTCATGGAGGTCTCCGGCCACGGGCGCGCCTTCGAGGCCTGGAAGCGCATGAGCGCGCAGATCACCATGGCCGTCTACAGCGCCGCCTCCTACTACGACGTCATCGGCAACCTCGCCGAGCGCCACGTGGCGATCATCGCAGGCCTAAAGTCCGGGGACGCCGACCGGTGCGAGCGCCTCATAGTCGAGCACATCATCAGCGGGAGCCACCGCCTGCTGGAGGCCGTCGGCCGCCAGCGGCTGTTGGAGGAGCAGGCCCGCCGCCGTGAGCCCACGGCCAGCTAAGGAACGCGCATGAGAATCGATCGCATCACGGCCTCCGTCATCCGCTACCCGCTCCCGCGCCCTCTCAAGCCCTCGTGGGCGCCCGGCAGGGAGTTCAGCAACACCACGTGCACGCTCCTCGAGGTCACGACGGACGAAGGCATCGTCGGCTACGGGGCCGCGCCCGACACGGGGCAGATCGGCCTCGCGACCATCTCCGACATGGTCGCCCCGTACGTGCTGGGCAAGGACCCGTTCCAGGTGGAGGAGATCAGTCCCATCCTGCGCAACGCCGCGCGTGACGGCAGCTACCCGTGGGGCTTCGAGACCGCCCTGTGGGACATCATCGGCAAGGCCGCCGGCATGCCCGTGTACCGGCTGTGGGGGGCGCACAAGCGGCGCATCCGCGCGTACGCGAGCCTTGCGGAGCTCACCTCGGTCGAGGAGCAGGTCGAGCGCCTGAGCGCCCTCAAGGCGCTCGGGTTCACGGCGGCCAAGCTGCGCCTGCGCCGCCCGAGCATCCGGGAGGACATCGCGTTCGTCGAGGGGGTGCGGTCCGCCATCGGCGACTCCATGGAACTGATGGTCGACGCCAACCAGGCGCACGTCATGCCGAGCCCCGGCCCGCACAACTTCTGGCGCTTCGAGGACGCTCTCGCCGTCGCCAGGGCCATGGAGGAGCTCGGCGTCGTCTGGCTGGAAGAGCCGCTGCACCGCTACGACTACGGCGGCCTGGCGCGCCTATGCGACGCCGTCGACATCCCCATAGCGGGCGGCGAGCTCAACCTCGGCCTGCACGAGTACAAGCTCCTCATCGACCGCGGTTGCTACGACATCATCCAGGCCGACTGCGCGTTCTCCGAGGGCGTGTTCCAGCTGCGCAAGGTGGCCGCCTTGGCCGAGCTCGCCTACAAGCGCTTCATCCCGCACACCTGGTCGAACGGCGTCGGGTTGGCGGCCAACCTGCAGCTCGCCGCCGCGACGCCCAACTGCGACTGGTTCGAGTTCCCCATCGACCCGCCCGCCTGGACGCCTGCCGCGCGCGACTTCATGCTCGACCGGCCGTTCCAGGTCGACGCGGACGGTTACATCACCGTCGGCGACGCGCCCGGCATGGGCATGGAGTTCGACCGGGCGGCGGTGGCGCCGTACGTCGTCGCGACGTGGGACAGCCGGGCGGTGGCGAGTTGAACGGTCGGATGGCCTTGCGGCAGGCGGCTCACGCGGTGGCGGCCGCGCCCTCTTCCGAGGCGGCGGGGCTCGCCGCCGCCCTGCTGGCGGACTGCGCGCGCTTCGGCGCGGCGCCCGCGCCCGTCGGTACTGTCTACCGCGCCATCGCGGAGCGGCGGATCGCGCCACTCACGGTGCCCGCCTTCAACGTGCGCGGCCTCACCTTCGACGTGGTGAGCGCCGTCTACCGGCGCGCCATGGAGCTGGACGCGGCCGGCGTGATGTTCGAGCTGGCGCCGTCCGAGGCCGCCGTGGCCGACCAGTCGTTCGCCCAGTACGCCGCCCTGGTGTGCGCGGCCGCCGCCTCGACGGGCTACCCCGGCCCCGTCCTCATCCAGGGCGACCACTTCGCCGTCGAGAGCGACGACGACGCCAGCGTTGTCGAGGTTGAGACGCTCGCGCGCTCGGCGCTCGGCAGTGGCTTCCTCCAAGTCGATCTCGACGCCGCCGCGCTCGCGGCGGAGGGCGCCAGCGCGGCGGCGCGGCAGGACCGCAACGCCGCCGTCACCGCGAGCCTGATAGCCCGGTTGGCGCCTCACGCGCCCGCCGGTGCGATCTTCGGTGGCGAGGTTGGCGAGATCGGCGGAGCCAACACCACGCCGGAGGAGCTCGACGTGTTCGTCGACCTCGTGCGGCGCCACGCCGGCGCGGCCGCGGGCGCCTTCGGCAAGGTGAGCGTCCAGACCGGCACGCGCCACGGCGGCATGACTGACGCGTCCGGCAAGCCGGCCCGCATGCCGCTCGACACGGCGCTGGCGCGCGAGCTCGCCGACGTCGCCATGGCCAAGGGGCTCCCCGGCATCGTCCAGCACGGCGCCTCGACGCTCCAGGGCGACCAGTTCGCTGCCCTGCCTGGCTGCGGCGTTGTCGAGGTGCATCTGGCGACGAACCTGCAGGACCTCGTCTTCGACTCGCCCGCCTTCCCGCCCGAGCTGCGCGCTGAGCTGATGGCCGTCGCCCTGGGTGGTCCTGCCCGAGCCGCCGAACGCGGCGCGGACACCTCCGGCGTGGGCGACCAACTCTTCAGGCAGCGGCGTTGGAGCCTCTGGGGCCCGTTCAAGCGCCGCCTCCTCGACCTTCCGGACGAGACCCGCGCGAGCCTGGCCGCGGGGGTCGCCGACTGGGCCGGCGACCTCATGGTCGCGTTCGGCCTCGCCGGGCGCGCGGCCGAGATACGGGGCCTGTACGCTGACGCGGCGACGTCGGATAGGTGATCGGGCAGGTGAACGTTTCGCTCGGCACGCCTCCGCCGTGCGGTGGATCGGGGCGGTGGCCATGCGCATGAACTCTCCCATCCTCTTCCTAGGCATGGCGACGCTCGACTTCGTGACGGTCGTGCCGCGCCTGCCCGCGTCCGACGAGGTGTTCGAGGTCCGCTCCTTGAGCATGCACGGCGGCGGCCCGGCCGCCACGGCGGCCGTGGCCTGCGCCCGGCTTGGCGGCGGCGCGCGCTTCGCCGGTGCGCTCGGGCGGGATCCGGTTGCCGAGACGGTGCTCGCCCAGCTCGCTAGCGAGGGCGTCGACACGGGGCTCGTCGGGCTCGCGCCCGACTCCTCAACGCCTTCCGCCGTCATCCTCGTGGAAGAGGGCCTAGGCCACCGCGCGATCCTCTACTCCAAAGGCACCGCCCCGGAGCCGGAGTGGAGCGGTCAGCTCGAGGCGGCCGTGCGCGGCGCCGCCCTGCTGCACATCGACGGCTTCCACCCCCTCACGGCCATCCGTGCGGCCCGTGTCGCGCGCGAGGCAGGCGTGAGCGTGTCGCTCGACGGTGGCGCCGGCATGCGCTGGCCGCACCTCGACGAGCTCCTCCCGCTTGTCGACCTGCTCGTGGTGGCGCGCTCCTTCGCGGAGCGCGAGTCGGGCGAGAGCGACCCCGCCGCGGCCGCTCGAGCGTTGGCCGGGTCGTTCGAGGCCAGGGAGGTCGTTGTCACGGACGGGGCGCGTGGCGCCTGGTACCACGTTGCCGGCCGCGCCGGTAGTGCCGGCGGCAGTGGTGAGGAGGGTCACGGGGGCGAGGATCACAGGGTCGAAGAGGGTCACGTGCCGGCCTTCCCCGTGGACGTGGTGGACACGACGGGCGCCGGCGACGTCTTCCACGGCGCCTACGCGCTGGCCAGGTCAGAAGGGGTGGCGGTGCGGGAGGCCGTGCGCTTCGCGTCGGCCGCGGCGGCACTCAAATGCCGCGCACCGGGCGGCAGGGCTGGCATACCTGGCCGTGCCGAGGTCGAAGCCTTGGTTGCCGGCCGCGCCGCCGGCGAAGGGAGCGTGAACGCATGACGAAGAGCAAGGTCGGACTCGTGTCCGTGGGCGTGCCGTGGTTCGACGTGGCTCGCGCCGACGAGATGGTCGGTGCCACCCGCGCGGCGCTGGAGGGGGAGTTCACCGTGGTGGGACCGACGCGGACGGTCACGAACGGCGCCGAGCTCGCGGACGCGCTCGCCGCCATACGGCAGGCCGACGTGAGCGCGGCTGTGTTCCAGCTCGGTACGTTCCCCGACGGCAACACGCCCGCCCAGGTGGCCGAGACCCTCGGCGTGCCCGTCGTCCTGAGCGGCTTCCCCGAGCCGCTCGCGGACGGCCGCGTGCCGAACAACAGTCTGTGCGGCCTGAACATGGCGACGTACACGCTGGCGGAACTGGGGCACAGGTTCTCGTACGTCTTCGGCGACCCGCGCGAGGGGCGCGCCGCCGCGCGTCTCGTGCAGCACGCCCGCGCGGCTGCCGCGCTGCAGGGCCTGCGCGGCAGCGTCGTCGGCCTCCTCGGCTACCGCGCGCCCGGCTTCTATCCGGCCACGTTCGACGAGCTGCTGCTGCGGCGCACGTTCGGCGTGCGAGTGGAGCACTTGGGCATCCAGGAAGTCACGGACCGCGTGAAGGCGGGTGCTTTCAGGGAGCCGCCCGTCGAGGTGTTCCCCACCATCGAGGGGGGAGAGCTAGGACCCGAGGCCGTGCGGTGGTTGGGGCGGTACTACGGCGCACTCTTCGAGGCCGTTGCGGCCGGTGGGCTCGGCGCGGTGGCCATCAAGGACTGGCCCGAGATGGCGCCGTTCGTCCCCGAGATCCCGGCCGGCATCTGGCCGGCGCTCAGCTGGCTGCAGGACGACGGCGTGAACGTGGCGCCCGAAGGCGACGTCAACGGCGCCGTGACGATGGAGCTGCTCGCGCGCCTGACAGGCGGCGGCATGCCGTTCTTCGCGGACATCAGCGCGTTCGACGCGAGCGCTTCCACGCTCGTCCTCTGGCATTACGGGGGCGGTACCAAGCTCGCGCGCTCCCCGAGCGAGATCAGGTTCGGCGCGGACGGGCGCGAGCTCGAGTTCTCGCTCAAGCCGGGGGCGGGGGTCGTGGCGCGCCTGGGCTACAGCCGCGGGGCTTACCGACTGCTGCTCATCGAGGTGGAAGTCCTGGATGAGCGCTTGACCCTGCGGCGGGCCGCGGGCCGCGTGCGGACCACGCGCACGAACGCCGCCGCCGTGGTCGAGGAACTGTTGAGCGGAGGCTGGGAGCACCACGTGTCGTTCGTGCATGGTGAGGTTGCCGAGGCGCTCGGTGCGTTCGCGAAGCAGGCGGGGTTGCCGTTCACGCGGCTGTAATCTGGCCGCATGATCGAAGGTGCCCGCTACGCGCACACGAACCTCGTCGCCCGCGACTGGCGGGCCTTGGCCGCGTTCTACACCGACCTCTTCGGCTGCCGGTTCGTGCCGCCCGAGCGCGACGATGCCGGCGCTCTCCTCGAGGCCGGTACGGGCGTGGCGGGCGCCAGGATGGCCGGGGTGCACCTGCGCCTGCCCGGACACGGCGACATGGGGCCGACGCTCGAGATCTACGCGTACTCCCCACTGTTGGAGGCGCCCGGCACGGCCGTCAACCGCCCCGGCTACGGACACCTCGCTTTTGAGGTCGCGTCCGTGGCCGACGCGCGGGAGCGCGTCCTGGCCGCCGGTGGGCGGAGCGTCGGCGAGATCGTCACGCTGGAGCGCACGGGCGGCTCGAAGGTCACGTGGTGTTACGTGACCGATCCAGAAGGGAACATCGTCGAGCTGCAGGCTTGGAGTTAACTCAGCACTCCATATCTGGGGTAGACTGAACCCATGGATGGAGGTGTGTGATGGCCGGCGCCATGTTCGTTCCAACCCGCTCCGCGCCGCCCGTTCTGGGCGTGCGTGCTCTGGCCCTCGAAGCGGATAGTGAGTTCGAGGTCGCGGCCCGCATCAAGGAAGGGCTTCCGAGTTCCGTCGTCCACGCCTTGGCCAGGCAGCTCGACCGCCCGAGCAAGTACGTCCTCGAGGTCGCCGGGATCCCAGAGAGCACCTTCCATAGCCATCAGAAGACGCGCAAGCCGTTGTCGGCGGACGCATCGAGCAGGGTGTACCAGGTCGCGAGAGTGGTAGAGGCGGCGGAGGAGTACTTCGGTGGCGACAAGGATGCGGCGCGGCGCTGGCTCACGCACCCCAAAGTCGCTCTCGGCGGGGAGGTCCCGCTCGAGTTCGCCAGCACCCCGCAGGGCAGCGATTACGTCGTCAAGCTCCTTGGCCGCATGGCGCACGGGGTCGTCAGCTGAGCCGCACTACCTACCGCATCAGCAAGGCCCAGTATCGCGACACTACGATGACCGGCGTAGGCGCGCGCCTTTTCGGAGGTCGCTGGAACACGCCCGGGCACGACGCGATCTACACGAGCGGCAACCTCAGCCTCGCGATGCTGGAGGTGCTCGTTCACGTCGATGACGCGGAGGCCTTCCGCAGGACGCTGCACGTCTTCCACGCGGTGAGCTTCGCCGAGGATGCCGTCGCTACTCTGGCCGCGACCGATCTGCCCGCAGGGTGGAATTCGCATCCAGAACCGTTGCGGACGCAAGTCGCCGGCGACGAGTGGCTCGACAGCCTCATCGCGCCGGTCCTCGCGGTCCCGAGCGTCATCGTCCCGCCCGAGCTCCGCTACGATCCGGCTTACCTCACCTACGTCATCAACCCCAGACACCCTGACTTCGCGACCGCCGTCGTGCCCGGCCCCGTCTATGACCTGACGTGGGATCCGCGGCTCAAGTAGCCGACCGCCCATGTAGGTCAGTATGTACATAGAGCCGCATTGGAGCGCTGTCTTGAACGGGCCACTCAAGGAGGCGTGAGCTCGATGGAGCAGATCAAGGAGTACTACTCTCAAGCACCGCTACGGCAGTTCGGTGACACGGTCGCTGCCGCCGGCGAGCAGGTCGAGGCGGCGGTGGAGGGAGTGATCGCAAGACTCGAGGCGCTCGGCCCCGAGGCTCTGAGAACCCCGGTGGCGCCTGGTAAGTGGACGCCCCTTGGCGTGGCCGACCATTTGCAGCGTGTCACGGACGTCTACGCCTACAGCCTGAGGCGCGTGATGCGGGGGCAGGAGCCGCTCAGGACGGAGAAGGGCTTCATCGCGCAAGACGGTGGGCTGGTGGTGAACATCCCGGAAGTGGAACCCGGAGACGACCTGACGTTGGAAGGCGTGGCGGCGGCGCTCAGGAGTTCCACCCGGAAGCTCATCGAGGTGGCCAAGGCCGCCGAGGCTGACGGCCTGGCGGACGTGGTAGCCAACACGAACCCCTTCTTCGGCGAGTTGACGCCGCTCGGAAGCGTACAGATGGCGGCGTTGCATGCGCGGCACCACATCAGGCGGCACTTGTCCGGCAGGTCGTGAAGACCAGTAGAGAGTCTTCGAGCCCAACGCCTCCTCAAGAGAAGGAACCCGCTACAGGCGTTTGACACGGCCGCGGCGCCGTCGGTAGACTTAGCTTCGCTTCGGGGCCGGTCGGTTGCCGGAGCGCGTACGACGTGGGGCTGTGGCGCAGTTGGGAGCGCGTCTGAATGGCATTCAGAAGGTCAGG
>JBDZVI010000066.1:0-16841 GCA_040255585.1 Deinococcaceae bacterium | reverse complement strand
GTTCCCTGAGAGGCTCCGGACGCAAGCGGTAGAGCCTCCGCTGCGCCTGCCGCCGGACCTCGACCAGCCCCGCATCGCGCAGCACCCTCAGGTGCCTGGAGACGCCGGGCTGGTGCATTCCTACGATCTCCACGAGATCGCCGACAGAGCGCTCACGCTCGCGGACGGCGTCGAGAATGCGGCGGCGGGTCGGCTCGGCGATAGCTTCGAAGGTGGCGGTTGATGGCACATCGTCAAGTATACGTCATCTCATATATATGTGTAAACGAATATTAAGTCAGACCTCAAGGCGTGCGCCTACGCAACGTCACCGAGGCCAACGCGAGGCACGCCACTCCGAAAGCCACGACGACGAGCAGCGGCCGCCACAGCCCCCAGCCGCCCTCCCCCACCCTGACGGCAGTAACCGCGTCGATGGCATAGCTGAGCGGCAGCCAGTCGCTGATGACGCGGAGAGCGTCCGGCATCAGGTCGCGCGGCATGAAGAGACCGCCGAGGAGCACTTGCGGGAAGACGAGGACGGGCATGAACTGCACGGCCTGGAACTCGGTGCGAGCGAAGGCGCTGGCCAGCAGCCCGAGCGCCGTCCCGAGGACCGCCGCGACCACGGCCACGAGCATCATCTGCCATAGCGACCCCGCGACGTCGAGGCCGCACACCCAAACCGCGAAGGTCACGGTGATGACCGCCTCCAACATGGCCATGAGACCGAACGCGAGCGCGTAGCCGAGGATGAAGTCGGCCTTGCCGAGCGGCGTGGTCATCAGCCGCTCGAGGGTGCCTGACCGGCGCTCCCGCAGCGTGGCGATCGACGTGACGAGGAACATCACGATGAACGGGAACAGGGCCAGGATCGCACCGCCCAATAGGTCGAACATGCCGGGCCGACCGCTGTACAACCACGCGAACAGCCCGATCAGCAGGCTAGGCGCGACCAGCATGAGCGCGACCGACCGGTGGTCGTGGCTCAACTGTCGCAGTACCCGCCCGGCGGTCGCCAGGGTGCGGGGGCCGGTCATCGCGCGGCTCCGCGCTCGGGCGCCCCGCGAGAGGCCGGCGACCTGGAGGGAGCGTGCGCCTCGTCGCGCTCGATGAGCGCGAGGAACGCGGCTTCCGGATCGCCAGCGCCCGTCTCGGCGAGCAGCTCGGCGGGAGTGAGGTCGGCGACGATCCTGCCGGCTCGCATCAGGATGAGGCGGTCGCAGCGCAACGCCTCGTCCATGACGTGGCTCGACACGAGAAGGGTGGCGCCCGCGTCGGCGCTGCTCCTGAACACGTCCCACAGCTCCGTGCGCAGCAGCGGGTCGAGCCCGACCGTCGGCTCGTCGAGCACGATGAGCTCCGGCTTTCCGAGCATCGCCACCGCCAGCGAGACGCGGTTCTCCTGCCCGCCGCTCAGCGAGCCGACGGTCTGATCGCGCTGCCCTGCGAGCCCGACCTGCTGGATGACGTGGTCCACGTCCGCGACCGGCGCGCCGACGAGCCGGGCGAAGTACAACAAGTTCTGCCGCACGGTGAGATCGGCGTAGACGGAAGCGGCTTGCGTGTCGTAAGCGACGCGGCGTCGCAACGCCGGGGAGCCGGCCGGCTCCCCGAGAACGGTCACGGTACCGCCCTGGACCTTCTGCACCCCGACGACGGCACGCATCAGCGTCGTCTTGCCGCACCCAGACGGGCCGAGAAGGCCCGTGATCTGGCCGCGGGGAACGGCGATGTTCAGGCCGTCGAACACGACCGTCTCTCCGCGCGTCACACGCAGGTCGCGGACGGTCAGGGCGGGTGCCGGTTGATTATTCATCACACGATGAATATTGGGGCATGGGCTCGCGGCTGTCAAGCCTAGTCCGGTCTACCTCTATCCGAGGTGGTCCTGCAGGACGCCGGCAGGCGTAAGCGGAGCGTCCATAGCGGAGCCCCTACCCCAGGAGGTACCGCTGCACGGTGGGGCCGACCCTGGCGACGAGCTCGTCGACGGAGGCCTCGGAGAGCGCCGGTAGCTGCACGAGGTAGCGCGCTATCAGTAGCCCCGCGATCTGGCTCGCCGCGAGGGACGCGCGCAGCTCGGCGTCCGGAACGTCGAGGCCGGCCGCGATGCGCGCGATGAGCTCGCGCTGCAGGAAGCCAGCCACCAGCGGCGTGGCGAGCCGGTTGCCGAGGCTCGACCGCAGTAGAGCCACCGCGCGCTTGCGCGCGTCGACGTCCTCCAGCCGGCCGAGCACGAAGCGCACGATGCCCTCGCCGATCTCCTCGCGGGGACCGGCGAGGATGCCGGGAACGGCAAGGTCCGGCCGCAGCGGGAACTCGATCGTCTCGGCGAAGAGGTCCGCCTTGGTGCCGAAGTAGTGGTGAACGAGCGCCGAGTCGACGCCGGCGCGTGCCGCGATGCCGCGGATCGTCGCCGCGTCGTACCCGAACTCGCCGAACTCCTCGGCCGCGGCGGCGACGATGCGGCCGCGCGCGTCCGTCGCCCCGCCCTTCGGGCGACCCCGGCGGCGCTTCGCGTTCGGCACGAAGTACTCGGGCATGGTGCCAGAGTACATGCGTGGAGGCTCGACGCCCGGCCACGCTAGTCTGGAGCCCATGCCCTACACGGTGATCGTGTCGCAAGGCCGCGTAGCCGACAGGACCCCGGGGGCCATCCGGGGTGCCGCCCTCCTAGGCGCGGCATTGGCCGAGAGGCTAGGTCTGAGCGTCACGGTCTGCGGCACGCCATCACTGCCCGCCGCCGACGCCTGGCCGGAAGCGCTGGCAGGCGCTGAGCCCACGCTGGTCGCGCTGGCCGACGCGGTCAAGTCGGCGCTCGACGGCGGCTCAACGCCACTGCTCGCCCTCAACAAGTGCCCCGCCAGCCTCGCCACGCTGCCGGCGGCGGCCGCTCACTGGCCGGGTCCGAACCGGACGGGCGCTCCCGAACTCGGCTCCACCGCACCCGACCTGAGCGGTCCCGGTCTCAAGGTCCTGTGGATCGACGCTCACGGCGACTTCAACACGCCGACCACCACGGCCACCGGCTACCTCGGCGGCATGGTGCTGGCGGCCGCTTGCGGCTTGTGGAACAGCGGGCATGGCGCCGGTGTCGCGGGAGAGAACGTGGTGGTCCTCGGCGGACACGACCTGGACGAGGCGGAGGCCGCGCTGCTCGCGGCGGCGGGAGCGACCGTCCTACTCCCTACGCTCGGCTCCGACGAAGCCGTCGCCCGGGCGGTCAACGCTGCGCTAGGCGACGGACCAATATGGGTCCACCTCGACTGCGACGCGCTCGAGCCGGGCCATGTGCCCGCGGACTACGTGGTGCCCGGGGGCTTCTCGCCGGCCACACTCAAGACGGTGCTGGCCGCGCTGCCCGTGGAGCGCGTCGTGGGCATCGAGATCGCGGAGTTCGAGGCCTCGCTCGATGCTGCGGAGAGCGTAGAGGAGCCTGGCCCCACAACGCGGCAAGGTCTCGAGACCCTGCTGGATATCGTGGCTCCCCTGTTGGCGAACCTGCGCTGACGGAAGCTAACTGTCGATGAACGAGGGAGCGCGCCGAACGCCGGCCTGACGGAGCCGTCGGCAGGCGACAGGTCAGGCCCGGGGGTTGGTAGCCCGGGTGCCGGCCGCGTGCATGCCGTCGGAGATGGCCTCGAACGGAGCGGCGAGCCGCAGCGCGAGTTCCCGGTCGTAGAGCGCGACCTCGTCACCCAAGAGCGCCATCAGCGCCACGTGGGACCGCGTGAGTTCCTCACGAGCCGTCGTCGTGGCACGCGCCCTGGCATGGGCATCCAACAGCGAACCGGGCAGGAGATCGGCCTCCCGGCCGTCGTAGGCGTTGAAACCGAGTCTCAGGCAGGCCAGCGTCAGGACCTGGTCCCTCAGGTGGTCGAGCATCATGACCGCCTGCCACGTGCGGCCGCGCACGACGGCGGAGCGTACAGCCAGGCCATCCCGACGGTCTGCGCGGCGTCGTGGCGGGCCGGCTCCGCGGGCGGGCGAGGTGACCCGAAGATGACGCTGAAGGCCGGGCCCGTGGCCTGGAACCGGTCCTCCGGCCAGAAGGAGACGTCCACCTGCAAGGACGAGGCGAGCAGGAACACCCGGTAGAGCACCCCTCTGGCGAAGACGTCGACGTGGTGGGCGGCGCCGTGCGAGGCGTAGAACGCGGCCGTCCAACGGTCGGCCACAGCCGGCGGGTCGGCGTCGCCCCTCACCTGCAGGGCCAGGTCGATGTCGGACCAAGCGTCCTCGCGGCCAGCGGCCACCGAGCCGACGATGGCGGCGCCGACCACGTCCGCGTCGGCTCGTGCGGTTTCGATGAGCTCGTTGCGGAGCTTCTCGCGGTCGGCGGGGGTGAACATCGCTAGGACCTTGAACCCCGCTTACCATGAGTCAGCCACAAGTCCAACTCCACTCTGTCGTGAGCGACCCGGGGCACGAGTCGGCGGCCTTGACCCTTGTCCATACGCACAAGCCCATAGACCGCCATCTTCCTCAGCGTGCGAGACAAGTTGGATTTTGCGCGCCCCGTCATCTCTGCCAACTCCCCAACCGAGCCCGGGGCCTTCTCGTCTATGACTCTCAGCAGTTCCCTATTTCCCGCCGACAGGATCCGCGCGAATGACTCTATGGACCTGAACCATACCTTCGGTGTCTCTTCGGTGACCTTCTCTTCACCGCGCGCAACCCGCATGGTCCAAGCCTTCATCTCTTCGCAATCGGCAATCCCTACTCGCAACGTCGTCATCGCTTACCTCGTTCTCGCAACACCGCGTCGACCTCTCGCCAGAGCTCCCGTGGAGAGTGAGCGAATAGTCAAGGCCATGGGGCTTCTCCACTGACGCCGGAGCTCGTGTGACAACGAGCTTCACCCAACGCCACCCTCGGAATCGACCGCCAACACCTGACCACCAAGGTCAGGAAGCGTGTCTAGGCTATGGTCGCGCCTTTCCCTCATGCATTAATGTTATCAGAATAAGATAACTATTGCGGTCTATCGAGGCCGGTCGCCTCGCCCGAAGTGGCGATCACCCGCCGCGCCACGCGCACGCTGGAGCCCAGCCCCACCAGCCGCTCCACCAACTCGTCCGCCGCCGCCTGCAGCGCGGCGTCGCTCATCGGACCGAGGGCGTCGAGGATGAACAGCGCCGACGTGGTCGCGTCCGTGAGCTGGGTACGGCGCCCCTGGCGCCAGTTCCAGCGGCGGCATGTCACGCCCTCAGCGTCGCGCCATACGACCTCGCCGGCCTCGGGGCGCTCGACGACCGGCTCGCCGGCGGCCACAGTGTCGAACGGCTCGTCACCGGTCGCGCGCACGAGACGGGGTGGACCGGCGTAACGGGCCAGGTCTTCCCCACCCAGCGGCACCTGGTAGAGGACGGAGACGGCGTTGTACAGGTCGGTGAGCCGGTTCACCCGGGGCAACCCGGAGTCGACCCTGCGCAGCAGAGCCTCGAGGCTGTTGCGCGTGCGCTGGGGCTTCGCGCCGAACGCCCGGTAGGCCTCGCGCCAGGCGGCCACGTGCGGCAGTTCCTCGACGGGCGTGTCCACCAGAGCCTCGCGCGCCGCCGCCTCTGCCGCGGCCAGGAGCGCCTCGCCGGCGTCGTCGCTCGGACCGGGTTCGATGCCGTCAACGGCCAGCAGGACGGCGCGGTAATCGGGGCGCAGTGCGAAGACGGCACCGTCCACCAGGGCGCCGCTCAAGAAGCGCCGAAGGTCGGCGTGGTCAAGCATGGGAGGCGGCCGCCGTCCGTAGTGGACCTTGGTTCATGCCTTACCGTACCGCCCTGCCACCCGGACGGCGACGCACCGCGATGCCCCAGCCCGCCGCCGCTGGGCGCCTTCGAGCCCTCCACGCCGGTTATCCTCTGGTCAACCGATGTCGTGGCCCTCGAGGCCCTTTGGAGCTGGCATGTCGTTGGAGTTCGCCAAGCCCTTCCCGTTGTGGTGGGAGGAAGTGCCCGCAGGGCCGGCGCGTCCATCCCTGGCGGGAGACGCGAGCGCTGACGTCGCCATCGTCGGCGCCGGTTTCACGGGTCTCTGGAGCGCCTACTACCTCAAACGGCTCGAGCCGACCCTGGACGTGGTCGTGCTGGAGCGCCAGCACGTTGGGTACGGCGCGTCAGGCAGGAACGGCGGCTGGTGCCACCCCGAGTACCCGCTCGGACTCGCCACGCTCGCCTTCCGCCACGGCCGAGAGGCGGCGCTACGCTTCCAACTCGCGGCCCTTGACGCGGTAGACGAGGTCGGCCGCGTGTGCGAGGCGGAGAGGATCGACTGCCGGTACGAGCTGGGCGGCAGGTTCATCGCGGCGCGCACCCCGCTGCAGACCCAACGCACCCGCGCCGACGTCGAGGAGCAACACGCCCTCGGTCTCAGCGAGGACGACGTGCGCTACCTCGACGGGGCGGAGGCGCGCGACCTGACCGGCATGACTAACGTGCTCGGTGGCAGCTTCATGCCGCGCGCGGCCGCGTTGCAGCCGGCGCTACTCGTCCATGGCCTGGCCAGAGCATGCGAACGCCTCGGCGTGCGGCTGTTCGAGGCGACGGAGGCGACCGCCATCGGACCAGGCGCCGTGCGCTTCAGGAGCCAGGGCGGCGCCGGCGTCGTGAAGGCGCGGACCGTCCTGCGCGCCACGGAAGGCTACACGCGCGACCTACCAGGCCAACGCCGAACGCTCATCCCGCTCTACTCGCTGATGATCGCGACGGAACCCCTGCCGAACGACTTGGCGAGCCACGTCGGCTTCGAGAAGCGCCAGGTGTTCGCCGACTACGGTCACATGGTCATCTACGGCCAGCGCACGGCGGACGGGCGCGTGGCGCTAGGCGGACGCGGCGCGCCGTACCATTTCGGCTCCGCCATCCGTCCCGAGTTCGACCAGGACGACGTGGTTCACGCACATCTGGCGAGACTGCTCGTGGAGCTCTTCCCGAAGCTGGCCGAGGTCCGGATCACCCACAAGTGGGGAGGCCCGCTCGGCGTGCCGCGCGACTGGCGGCCGAGCGTCAGCTACGACAGCGCTGCCGGCACCGGCTATGCGGGTGGCTACGTCGGCGACGGTGTAGCCCTCTCGAACCTGGCGGGGCGCACCCTCGCGGAACTCGTGCTAGAGCGCACGAGCGAGCGGACGGACCTCCCGTGGGTCCAGCACCCCTGGCCCGCTTGGGAGCCGGAGCCCATGCGCTACGTCGGAGTGAACGCCGGGCTGTGGCTAACGCGCTCGGCCGACCGCGAGGAGGCGCGCACCGGCCGGCCGAGCGCCCGCGCGAAGATCGGGAACCGGATCAGAGGCAAGGTCGCCTGAGGCGCCTACCAGGGTCGGGCGGCGGCGAGGCGGCGAGGCGGTGGCACCGCCGCCGCCAAAGGTCCATCCCCTAGGCCCTGCTCACCGCCGCAGCCAGGCGATCGTCTTGCTGGCGAGCTTGTCAAGCGCGACGACCGACTGCTCGATGTGCTCTTCCTTCGTGTCCTCGATCTTGTTGTGCGAGATGCCGTGCAAGCTCTGCACGAACAGCATGATCGTCGGGATGCCGGCGCGCGCCACCTCGGCCGCGTCGTGCAGCGGTCCGCTCGGCAGCCTGTGCGACGTGCCGCTCGCCTCGCGCACGGCCTCGTCCGCCAGCTCGATGAGCTCGGGGTGGAACGGCATGGGGTCGATGCCCCAGATCCTGCTCCACGACACCTCCACACCGCCCTCGGCCGCGAAGCGCTCGGAGGCTTCGACGGCGCGCGCGTACATCTTCGTGAGCGCCACGCGGTCCAGGTGCCGCTGGTCGAGGGTGATGTCGCACTCGGCGACCACCGACGTGACGATGCCGGGGCGCGTGACGCACGAGCCGATGGTGCACACGCCGCCGAGCTCGTCGGTGATGTCGTAGATCTCCTGGCTCATCTTGCCGGCGGCCAAGAAGGCGTCGCGGCGGCGGTTCATGGGGGTCGAACCGGAGTGGGCGGCCTGGCCCCGGAAGTGGATGCCGTGCCGCTCCACCCCGAACGTGCCCAGCACCACGCCTAGGGGCAGGTCGAGGTCGAGCAGCACCGGCCCCTGCTCGATGTGGAGTTCGAGGTAGGCGCCGGCGTTCCTCAACTCGGCGTGCGCTTCGTTCATGGTGTCGAGGTTCACGCCGCAGCGCTCGAGGGCGTCGACGAGCAGCACGCCGTCCGCGTCCTTGCGGTGGCGTTCCTCGTCGGGGACGAGCGTTCCGCCCGCGGCGCTGGAGCCGAGGAGGCTCCGCCCGAAGCGCGCGCCCTCCTCATCGGCCCAGTCGACGAGCCTGACGGTCACGGGCGGCCTGCCACCGTACTCCTCCTTGATGCGGCGCACGACCTCGAGCCCAGCGATGGCGTTGAGGCAGCCGTCGAGCCAGCCGCCGCCCGGCACGGAGTCGATGTGGCCGCCGATGAGGAGCTCGACGGGCGATTCACCCGGCAAGGTGGACCAGACGTTCCCGGCGGCGTCCATGTGCGTCTCCAGGCCGAGAGCGTCCGTCTTCTCGCGCATGAACTCCCTGGCCTTCAGCCACGTGTCCGTCCAGGCGACGCGCCAGGCGCCGTTCTCGTCGCCCGTCAGGGCGCGCAGGTCCTTGAGTTCTTGCACGGTGCGCTTGGGGTTGAGCGGGCTCATACGACCTCCTGGAAGGTTGCGGGTACGGCGCGGGAGCGCCGGCCGCCCGGCCGCCGCTCCACCTGGTCGCACATGTCGTGAGGGTCAGTCTATCAAGCGGCGCGAGAGCGAGATCGACCGGCGGCAGGCCGGGTTGCGCGCACCGTTACGGGTTTGCGGCAACTAGCGCTCGTCGGCCGCGGCCACCGTGCGGTTGCGTCCAGCGTCCTTCGCCCGGTAGAGGCGCTCGTCCACGAGGTGCTGAAGCTGCGCCTCCGGATCACCGCTCGCGAGCGTCTGGAGTTCGCTGGTAGAGGCGACGCCGATGCTGACCGTGAGCGCCAGTCCGGGTGCCACGCCCGGGGCGAGGTCACGCCATGAGTGCTCCGCGACGGCGCGCCTGGCGCGCTCCGCGACCTCGAACGCCGTCGCCCTCGTCGTTCCCGGCATCAGGACGGCGAACTCCTCGCCACCCCACCGCGCCACGACGTCGGACGCCCGACAGTTCCTCCGCAGGATGCCGGCGATGGTCGTCAGAACGGCGTCGCCAACGGTGTGCGAGTAGCTGTCGTTCACATGCTTGAAGTGGTCGACGTCGACGAGGAGGACCACTACCTCCGAGCCGTCGCGACGAGCGCGTACCAGCTCTTCCTGGAGGCGCCGCCTGAAGTACCGGCGATTGAAGAGTTCCGTCAGCTCGTCGGTGATGGAAAGACCCTCGAGAAGGGCAGCTTGCTCCCGCAGGCTCCTGTTGGCCTCGACGATCGCCTGCCGTGCCACCACGTGGAGCTCGTGTTGCGCGCCGAGGCCCGCCTCGAACTCGACGAGGAGGAGCCGCAGGAGCAGTTCGTTCCGATCGGCAGAGCCGCGCTCGCGCTCGGACAGGTAGTCGGCCAGGCGCTCGTAAGCCTCCTTGAACCGCCCCAGGTTGGCAAGGGCCGCCGCCTGCTGCCGCTTGAGATCCGTAGCCGCTAGCGGGGTGCCTG
The DNA here is from genome assembly GCA_040255585.1 of Deinococcaceae bacterium. Classification (GTDB taxonomy): domain Bacteria; phylum Deinococcota; class Deinococci; order Deinococcales; family Trueperaceae; genus JAAYYF01. Next base: position 7,274 of record JBDZVI010000066.1, on the reverse strand, counting down.
CCGTTCGGAACAGGCGTTCGGCGCGCTCCAGCTCCGTCAGGGCATCGGAGGCGCGCCCGGCGCTCAGCAGATGCTCGCCGAACGCGGCTCGCACTTCCCCCTCCCACGGGTCGTGGTCCGGGCGTAGCGCCTTGATCGCCTCCTCGAACTTGGCGGCCGCCTGGCGCTCGTCGCCCGCCGCGGCGTGCGCCTGCGCGATCTTGGCGAGCGTGGCTGCGCCGTACGTGCGGTTCCCCGCCTTGTTCAGCGCCGCGAGCGCCTCCTCCAACGCCTCGACGGCGAGGGCGAACCGCCCGAGGCGCATGTAGGCCCTGCCCTCGTTGGAGCGGGCGAGCGCGGCCCCGAACGGATCGCCCGTATCCTGGAACGTCTCGCGAGCACGCGTGAAGCATGCCAACGCTTCGTCCACCCTGCTCGTATCGAGGTAGACGTTGCCAAGGTTGTTGAGGAGGGCCGGGGCGACAGGGAGGCCCGCCTGCTCGAGCGCGGCGACACCGGCGGTCAGATGGCGCAGGGCGACGTCGAGGACATCGCGTGAGCCGTAGACGGCCGCCAGGTCGCTATGGACGCGCGCGACCTGGCTCGTGAACCCCTTGGCCTCGGCAAGAGCCAACGCGTCCTGACCGTAACGCGCCGCGCCGACCGGATCCTCCAGCAGGAAGGCCGCCCTCAGCGCGCTCAAGAGGACATCGACCGTCACCTCATCGAGCGTCTCCTCGCTCTCGACCGGCCACTCCTCCAACGATCCACGCCGATCGCCCGCCGGCGCCGGCGCGCCTCGCAGGGTCGCCAGTGCGCGCTTCGCCGCCGCCAACGCCTCGGCAGGCTCATCGAGCGCCAGGCTGGCGACAGCGCGAGCGGCCAACGCAAGGCCGCCGGCCATCCCCTGCGCACCGCCGTCCAGCGCGTCAAGCGCGAGGCTGAGCGCAAGGCGCGGTTCGCGCGCGCGCTCCTTCCAAGCCTCCACCGCAAGGCGTTCCGGAGCGGCCTCGCCACGAACGAAAACTGTCGATTCTTCCTGCATCCACTCACCGGGCCCTGCCGCGCACGCTTGGAAGGTGCCGGGCAACGCCGACCCCCTGCCGCGCGGGGTTGGGCGACAGTATATGGGAGCGACCGACGACCTTTAGCAAGGCTTCATGCAACCCAGCGGACTCCGCATGGGCGCCGTCATCCCTTAGCATCGATTGCGCCGCCGCGGTACGGGAAGACCGACCCCGACCTTCGGCCGCCACCACCTGGGAGGGTGCATGAGAAGATTCGTCCTGCTGGCCATAGTCCTACTCCTACCCGCGTTCGCCGCGGCGCAGGGGCGCCTCACCACCGCCATCGGCTCCAACCCGCCGACGCTCGACCCGCAGAAGACGTTCAACGGCTTCTCGTTCGCCATCACCAACCAGGTTTACGAAACCCTCTTCAGGGTCACTCCCCAGGGTGAGATCGAGGGCCTCCTCGCCACCGGCTGGGAGTACCTCGACCCGAGCACGCTGCGCGTCACCCTCCGCGCCGGCGTGACCTTCACCGACGGCACGCCCCTCGACGCCGCCGCCGTCAAGGCGTCGCTGGAACGCCTGCTCGACCCCGCCACGGCCGCGCCGGGCCGCTTCGTGGTCAGCGCCATCAACGAGGTGACGGCCGTCGACGCGACCACGGTCGAGATCAAGACGGCCGAGCCGTTCGCACCCCTCCTCGCCCACCTCGCGCACCCCGTCACCGCCATCGTGCCCGTTGCGCACGGCGATGACCTCGCCCGCGACCCCGTCGGCTCCGGCCCCTACACGCTCGTGTCGTGGGAGCAGAGCAACCAGGTGCTCCTGCGCGCCAACGCCGACTACTGGGGCGGCGCGCCTGCCATCGAGGAAGTCCTGTACCGGATCATCCCCGAGGTGAGCACGCAGCTCATCGAGCTTCGTTCCGGCGGCATCGACATCCTCTTCAACATCCCGCCGGACGCCTTCGAGACGCTCGCCAGCGAGTCGCAGCTCGAGACGCAGTCGTACCTTGGCTGGGGCAGCATGATGCTCGGTCTCAACACGACCAACCCCAAGCTGCGTGACCTGCGCGTGCGCCAGGCCATCGCCCACGCCATCGACAAGGGCCTCATCATCGACGAGTTCCTGCGCGGCCTCGCCGAGCCGGGCGTCGTGCCCATCCCGCCGACCGTGCGCTTCGCCGCTTCCGATCTGGCCGAGCCGTACCCGTACGACCCCGAGGCCGCCCGCTCGCTCCTCGGCGAGGCCGGTGCCGCAGGCCTGAAGCTGACGCTCGACATCTACCAGAACCCCGACCTCGAAGCCGTCGCCCAGGTCCTTCAGTTCATGCTCTCGGAGGTCGGCATCGACCTGACGATCCGCGTGCAGGACTACGCCGCTTACGTCGAGCAGACGGCCAAGGACGACCTCGAGCTCTACGCCTCCAGCTGGGGCACCGTGACGCTCGACGCCGACTACACGCTCTACGCCTTCTTCCACTCGAGCGAGATCCCGGCCAACAACATCTCGCGCTACCAGGTAGCGTCGGTCGACGCCCTGCTGGAGGAGGCCCGCTCCACGCCGGACGACGCCGTGCGCGCCGCCGACTACCGCGAGGTCCAGGAAGCCGTCCTCGGCGACGTGCCGATGGTGACCCTCTACTACCCGCTCTCCACGATCGCCAAGTGGCCCGTGCTGCAGGGCGAGGTCGTGCGCTACTCCTGGATCAACCTCGACCTGCGCGACGCCACGCTGGCGCGCTGAGCGCCTAGCGCCGAGTCAGGTCCTAGGCTAGACGCCGAGCCCTTACCTAACGCGTGGCCGCCCACCAAGGCGGCCACGCGCCCGGTTACCGACCACCCGTGAACCGATGATCGGCCACCTCGCCAACCCATGACGCTCTACGTCCTACGCCGCCTGGCCGCCATGGTGCCCGTGTTGCTCGGCGTGACCCTCGTGGTCTTCGCCATGCTGTGGCTGGCGCCTGGCGACCCCGTGCTCGCCCTAGTGGGCGAGTCGGCACAGGGGATGAGCCGCGAAGCGCTGGACGCGCTGCGCAAGGCGCACGGCCTGGACCGTGGGCCCATAGTCCAGTACCTCGACTACCTGTACGGCTTGGTGAGGGGCGACCTCGGCACGTCCGTCAGGAGCTCCCAGCCCGTCGCCGCCGAACTCCTGAGCCGCTTCCCGGCCACCATCCTCCTCGCCGGCAGCGCGATGGCCGTGGCCATCCTCCTCGGCATGACGTTGGGCGTGCTGGCGGCCGTCTACCGGCGCACCTGGGTCGATCATCTGGCGGTGCTCGTGGCGCTCCTCGGCGTCTCGGTGCCCGTCTTCTGGTCGGGGCTACTCCTCATGCTCCTCTTCGCGCTCGACCTAGGCTGGCTGCCCGCCTCCGGCTACGGCACTTGGCGGCACCTGGTCCTTCCGGCCACCGCGGTCGGCTTCTCGTCGGCCGCGTTCATCGCGCGCATCACGCGCGCCAGCATGATCGAGACCCTCAGGCAGGACTACGTGCGCACGGCCACGGCCAAGGGCCTCGGCGCCTCCGCCGTGCGGTTGCGGCACGCGCTGCGCAACGCCCTGCTACCCGTCGTGACGGTGGTCGGCCTGCAGTTCGGGGGCCTGCTCGGCGGCGCCGTCCTCACGGAGACGGTGTTCGCTTGGCCGGGCATCGGGCGCCTGCTGGTCGACGCCATCACGTCCCGCGACCTGCCGCTCGTGCAGGGCAGCGTTCTCTTCATCGCCGTGGTCTTCATCGTCATGAACCTGCTCGTGGACGTGTCGTACGCGTTCCTGAACCCGAAGGTGCGCTATGACTAGCGCTCCCGCGCGCCTCAAGCCTCTCAGGGCGTGGCTCCGCTCGCCGGCCGTGAAGCGGTTCACGCGCAACCGCGCCGCCCTCGTGGGGCTGGCCCTCGTGCTGGTGCTAGCGGCGGTGGCGCTGCTCGCCCCGGTGCTGGCGCCTTACGCGCCCGACGCCCAGAACCTGCGGGCACGCCTGCGTCCGCCTTCCGGGGAGCACTGGTTCGGCACGGACGAGTTCGGCCGTGACATCCTCAGTCGCGTGCTCTTCGGCGCGCGCGTGTCGCTCCTCACGGGCCTCGTGCCCGTCCTCGTGGCGGCGCTGATCGGCAGCGCGCTTGGGCTCGTGGCCGGCTTCTACCGCGGCCGCCTCGACGCCGTCCTCATGCGGGTCATGGACGTGCTCCTCGCGTTCCCGTCGCTGCTCCTCGCCCTCGCGGTCGTCGGCACGCTCGGCCCGGGCCTCGAGAACGCCGTCATCGCCGTCGCCATCGTGGGCATACCTTCCTACGCGCGCATCGTGCGCAGCGTCGTCATCGCCGCCCGCGAGGAGGACTTCGTCACGGCCGCCAAGGCGCTCGGCGCCCGCGACCCGCGCCTCCTCCTCAAGCACGTGCTGCCGAGCGCGCTCGGCGCCTTGAGCGTGCAGGCGACGCTCGGGATCGGCTTCGCCATCCTCTCCATGGCCGGCCTGTCGTTCCTCGGCCTCGGCGTGCAGCCACCCACCGCCGACTGGGGCGAGATGCTCGCCCGCGGACGCCGCTACCTCCCCGGCTCCCCCTGGCTCCTCCTCTATCCAGGCGCGGCCATCTCGCTGACCGTGCTCGCCTTCAACCTGCTCGGCGACGGCCTCCGCGACGCGCTGGATCCGCGCGACTGAGTCGAGCGCCAGCTACCTGAGCCGGCTCAGGGTGCCGGGTCAAGCGCCGGCTTCGGCGTCACGCGGACCGTTCCGTCCGGGGTTGGGTCGGGCGCCAGCGACCGTACGGCCCGCGAAGCGGTAGCCTTGCGGCCATGATCCCAGTGTTCGATGGCCACAACGACACCCTCCTGAACCACGTCGAAGACCCGAAGCGCGACTTCTTCGCACGGCAAGACGACGGTCACATCGACTACGTCCGTGCGCGCGAAGGCGGTTTGGTGGGCGGCTTCTTCGCGATCTGGGCGCACTCGGCGCCGCTGCCGAACGCGGCCGGCGAGTCGCTGACGAACGACCCGCCGAAGCCCGCGCCCACCGGCGCCATCGACCCGGCCGGCGCCAGGGCGCACGCCGACCGCTGCGTGGCGCAACTCCTCGCTTGGGACCGCGACCCGCGCTTCCGCCTCGTCAAGTCGGCCGCCGAGCTGGAGCGGGCGATCGACGACGGAGTGATGGCGGGCATCATGCACTTCGAGGGGGCCGAGCCCATCGGGCCCGACCTGTGCGCGCTCGACACGTACCATGCCGCCGGCCTGCGCTCGCTCGGGCCCGTGTGGAGCCGGCCGAACCTCTTCGGGTTCGGCGTGCCGTTCGAGTTCCCGCACAGCCCCGACATGGGCCCCGGCCTGACACCCCACGGCCTCGCGCTCGTCAGGCGCTGCAACGAGCTCAAGATCATGCTCGACCTCTCGCACATCACGGAGAAGGGCTTCTGGGACGTGGCGCGCACGAGCGACGCACCGCTCGTGGCCACCCACTCGAACGCCCACGCCATCTGCCCGTCGCCGCGCAACCTGACAGACGAGCAGTTGGCGGCCGTGCGTGCCTCGAACGGCCTGGTGGGGCTGAACTACAACACGGGCTTCCTGAGCCCCGACGGCAGCTACGACACGGCCATGCCGTTGTCCGTGATGGTCAGGCACGTCGACTACCTCGTCGACAAGCTCGGCGTCGACGGCGTGGCGCTCGGCTCGGACTTCGACGGCGCGACGATGCCGGAGGGCGTCAAGGACGCCGCGCACCTGCCCAACCTCATGAACGCCCTGGCGGAGGCCGGCTACGACGACGAGGCGCTGCGCAAGATCGGCTACCGGAACTGGCTACGGGTCTTGAAGCTGACCTGGGGAGAGTGAAGCCGGCTCGACCTGCGGCCGCTTGAGCGTCTCGGGCACCCCGAACGCGAACCAGACGGCCGCGCCGGCGCCGAGCGCCCCGACCACCAGGGCCGACGAGCCGAGCCCGAGGCCGCTGGCAACGGCGCCAGTGATGAGCGGCCCGGCCACGAAGCCGGCGTCGCCGATGAGGCGCCACCAGCCGAGGAACGTCGCCACGGCGTTCCTCGGGGCGAGGTCGGCGCCGAGCGTCAGCATGGTCCCTGCGCTGATGCCGTTGCCGAAGCCCATGAGCAGGGCGGCGAGCGCGAGGGCGGTGGCTTCGGTCGTGAGAGGCACGAGTGCCATGCCGACCGCTTGGAGGGCGAACGAGGGGACGATGGCGAACTTGCGGCCCAGACGGTCCATGATCAGGCCCGCCGGGTAGAAGAGCGACATGTCGGCCAGGTACGACGCGCTCACGATGAGGCCGACCACCCCGACGTCCAGACCCAGGACCTGCGCCGCGTAGAGCGGTACGAGGACTCGCCTCCCCGTGCGCACCGCCTGGCCGAGGAGCTGGGCCCCGCCGGCGTTGAAGAGCGTCGCGCGCATCCCGGCCATGGCTTTCTTGCGCGCGGCCCGCTCGTCGGCGCGCGAGCCCGTCAGGTGGCCGTGCGCCGACCCGGCCCGCATGTTGGCCGGCAGGGCGGCGAGGAGCAGGATGACCGTCGCCAAGGCGACCACGGCGTAGAGCACGAACGGCGCGCGCAAGCCGAGCGCGGACGCCAGCAGACCGCCGACTGCCGGCCCCATGGACCCGCCCAAACGGGTGAGGCCGCCGAGAGTGCTCATGGCGCGCCCGCGGTTGGTGCCGCGCGTCGCCTCGACCATGAACGAGTGGCGTGCGATGTTCCAGACGGCCAGACCGGCGCCGGACACGAGCCGCGAGACGAGCAGCCAGCCGAGGTTGGGCGCGAGGCCTGCCCCCAGCACGGCGATCCCCAGGACTACAGTGCCCAGTATCATCGCGTCCCTGACACGCATGCCGCTGACGAGCCGGCCGGCGGGCAGGTCGGTGATCAGCGTTCCGATGCCCTCGGCGGCCAGCACGAGCCCGATGACGGCGACCGAGGCGCCGAAGCCGTCTGCGTAGACGGGCAACGTCGGGATCAGCAACCCGTCGCAGATGGCTACGAGGATCGCTGGGAGGTAGATGGCTAGGATCATGTGGGCAACGCGGATGCTAACACCGGGGCGCAGGGCAGTACGCGTGCTACCGCTTCCGCCCAGGCACGCGGCGGGCGGCTGGCCCTATGCGAACGCGCCTGGCGGTACGCCCGCTGCCGCCGGGGCGCGGGGTGGTCAACTAGGGTCTGTTCACTCTTGACGGCACGGCGTCAGAAGTCGTGCACGACCGAGACACGATCAAGGACGAACCACCAGCCTCCTCCCACACGATGACCGAACACGACAAGACGCTCCACG
>JBDZVI010000065.1:0-16808 GCA_040255585.1 Deinococcaceae bacterium | reverse complement strand
AAGCGCGGTCAGCAGTTGGTCTCGTCTAGGAAACGTCCGCCGACCGTCCGGTCGCCCCGCGGCGGTCGCTGTTCGGGCCGACTCGAACCATTAACTTATCAGCGCCCCTCCAGGAAGTGAAGCGCGGCGCCCCGCAACGCGGCGACGTCCGGCTCGGCGGCGGCCACGAGCGGCGGCGCCCCAACCGCCCGGGCGGCGGGCCCGAAGTACGGCAGGCTGCGGCTGACGCGCCCGCCGAGCACGATGACGTCGGGCTCGAACTCGGTAAACACGGGCGCGAGAGCCGAGGCGATGAGGACCCCGAAGCGGCGCAGCGCCTCGAGGGCGCGCAGGTCGCCGCTCTGCGCAAGCCGGCCCACGTCGCCGGCGGTCCGCACGCTCGGACCACGCTCGTCACCCTTCGCGACCTCGTGCCACAACCCGAGCAGGCCGCGAGCCGAGAGCAGCTCGTCGATGTTGTGCTCACCGTGGCGCAGGGCGTACACGTAGCCGCCATCCGGCACCCCCGCCCCATCGGTGACCAGCCGGTCGTCCACGGCGAACGCCGATCCGCAACCCGTGCCGAGCGTGAGGAAGATGGCGCGCTTGGCGCCGGCGGCCGCCCCGTGGCGCAGTTCGCCGAGCGCGAAGGCGCGCGCGTCGTTGAGCCAGCGCCAGCGTAGACCCGCCAGGGCAGTCTCACGAGCGGCGACCTCCCGCGCCAGCGCTAGGTCATGGATGGTCTCGAACTTGCCGAGCCCTCGCATGCGAGAGACGCCAGACTCGTAGTCGAACGGGCCGGGCATCGAGACGCCGACGCCGAGCACCTCGCGCCCAGCCGCGCGCTCCAGCAGCCGCGTGAGGGCCTCGGCCAGCGTAGCGACTATGCCGGTAGCCGGACCGCGGCTGTCGAGGGTGGCCAGGAAAGGTCCAGCGGGTAGAGCGCCGTCTGCCGTGACGAGACCGCTCTTCACGGAGCTGCCGCCCACGTCGAGGCTCAACACGACCGGCGCCGCGCCGGCCCGGGTCATGCCGATGTGCCGGGCGGGAGCGTCTCGAGCTCGTAGGCTAGCCACATCGCGCAGCCCCTCTCGTCCTACTGGTCAGTCCTTGAGCCGAACACCTGATACGGGTCGAGCCGCGCCAGCGGGCGCGTCACGGTCGAAGTCTTGAGTTCCCCATCGAGAACGCCACCGGAGGCCCGGTGCCGCGACCGGTTCAGCGAGACTCGGTCATCACCCTACCCGAGCCGCGACCACCATCGCATGCGACCACAGCAACGGTCCGGCCGAAGGACCCCAGTTCGTCGTCCAGTAGTCGAGGAAGTACGGATGGCAGTCGGCACCGGGCACCTGCTCGGGCAGCGCGCCGTCGCTCCCCCGCTGCTCGTCCACCCACGCGAGGAGGCGTGCGGCGCTGGCATCGTCCCCCAACCGGCGCTTGTGCCACGCCAGCCACGCCGTCAGGAGCACCCACTCGCCGCCGCCGTAATAGGTATCGGCCCTGTACCGCCTCAGACCGCCGCCCAGGAGCTCGCTCTCGATCCTCGCGACGGTCCGCTCCATGCGTTCGTCCGTCGGACTCACGAGGTCGAAGGGCGTGGCGAGCCATAGCAACGACGCGTCGACGGCCGGGTTCCTGACGTACTTGACGAAGGCGCCGCCCTCCACGCACTCCGCTTCGATGAAGGCGCGGGCCGCGGCATGAACGCGGGCCGCCCGCGCCCCGAGCTCGGGACCGACCAACGGGACGATGTCACGCAACCCGGCGGCGATCGACGCCAACGTCGCCGTATGGAGCTGGCTCCTGTGCTCTTCCCACGAGTCGTAGCACGGCTCGTTCCAGAACGCCTCCAGGTAATCCACCACTACCGTCACGGCCGGAGCCAGGGCGGCCGGCACGACGGTCTGGCCGGTGGCTGTCAGGTGACCGGCCAGGCTCCACAGCCACTGTCCGTAACCGTCGAGCTGGAAGTTCGGCCAGCCGTCCTTCAGCCACCGACCGTCCAGCGTGAAGCGCGCCGGCAGGAACTCGAACTCGGTGATGGGCTCACCTGCCTCGCGCCGCCCCCGCAGCTCCTGGACGTACGGCCCGAGCGGCGCAAGGCAGCGCGCGGCCCAGGCGTGGAAACGCGCGACGCTGCCATGTTCACCGACGAGGTCAAGGGCGTGGGCGATGAACGCGCCGTCGCGCAACCAGCACTGCTGGTACTGCGAGAAGCCCGGGCCGGCCGGGTAGGCGCCCCCCGCGTCCTGGGCGGCGAGGATCGTCGACACGTCCTGGTCGGCGTTCACCCCTTCACCCCGGACCCGGCCACGCCCTCGATGACCCACCGTTGGGCGAAGAGGAAGACGATGATCGTCGGGATGGTGGCCAGCACGGTACCGGCCATGACGACGTTCCACTGCGTCTGCCCCGGGTAGAGCCCCTGTAGGGTGGAGAGGGCGATGGGGAGCGTCATGAGCGCGCGGTCGTTGATGATGAGGAGCGGCCAAAGGAAGCTGTTCCACGACCCCATGAACGAGAGGACCGTCAGCGTCGCCAGCGCCGGCCCGGTCATCGGGAGCACTACGCGGAAGAAGGTAGCCAGGGTGGAGGCGCCGTCGATGGTGGCCGCCTCCTCCAGCTCCCTCGGGATGGAGAGGAAGAACTGGCGCATGAAGAACGTGCCGAAGGCGCTGAACATGCCCGGGATGATGAGGCCGGCGTAGCTGTTCGCCCACCCGAGGCGCGTCACGAAGATGAACAGCGGCGTGATCACCACGGCGAACGGCACCATGAGGGTGGCGAGGTAGACGGTGAAGAGCGCGTCGCGGCCCGGGAAGCGGAAGCGCGCGAAGGCGTAGCCTGACATCGAACACACGACGAGCTGGCCGAGCGTCGAGGCGATGGCCACCAGCAGGGAGTTGCCGAAGACGCGCAAGAACGGGAAGCGCGTGATGACGGTCGTGTAGGCCGAGACGGTCGGCTCGGACGGGACGAGCTGCGGCGGCAGACTGAGGAGCGCCCCGCTGGGCTTCAGCGACGTGCCTATCGCCCACAGGAACGGCGTGATCATGAGGAGCCCGCCGGCGAGCGCCACGAGGGTGAGGACGACCGTGCGCAGCGGGAAGCGGCGCCGGTTGGGTCGACCTATGCGCGCACCGCCCGTGAGGGTGCCGGCCGACACCGGCGGCAGCTCCTGCCTCACGCCCTCCACCGCCTCAGCTGGTAGAAGACCACGGTCACCACGAAGATGATCAGGAACAAGACCCACGAGAGCGCGGAAGCGTAGCCCATCCGGCTGTAGGAGAACGCGTGCGAGACGATCCGCTCGACGAGGACCATGGTGGCGCCCGCCGGTCCGCCGTCCGTCATCACGTACACCTGGTCGAACACTTGGAACGAGCCTATGAGGCTGATGCTGAGGCAGAACACGAGGGTCGGGGCGAGGAGCGGGATGGTGATCGACCATAGCGATTGGGCGCGCGTCGCGCCGTCGATGCTTGCCGCCTCGTAGTACTCGCGCGGGATGCCCTGCAGACCGGCGAGCATGATGATCATGACGAAGCCCGTGTCCTTCCACACGCTCGTCAGGATCACGGCCGGCATGGCCCAGTTCGGATCGAAGAGCCACGCCGGACCCGCGACGCCGATGGCCGAGAGCGCGTTGTTCACCAGCCCGTACACGGGGTTGTAAAGCCACTTCCACACGAGCGCGACGGCCACCCACGACGTGACGACTGGAACGAAGTACATGACGCGGAACGCGTGGCTTAACGGGATGGCGCTGTTGAGGAGCACGGCGACGAGCAGCCCGATGCACATCACTAGCGGCACGTAACCGAGGAGGAACGTCAAGGTGTTCTTGAGCGTGTGCCAGAACTCGGCGTCCGAGATGAGCCGCTGGTAGTTGGCGCCGCCCACGAACTTCGCCGGGGTCAGCAGGTCCCAGTTCGTGAAAGACAGCCCGAGCGACGTCAGCATGGGCCCTACCGTGAACGCCAGTAGGCCGATGAGGCTCGGTCCGAGGAAGAGCGCCAGCACCCCGGCGCGCCGCCAACCGCGCTCGTACATGGCTTAGGCGCCGCTTCCCGGCAAGCCGGAGGCTGAGCTCAGCAGGAACGCCAAGCGCTCGCTGTCGGCGCACACGAAGACGGGGATGGTGTCGAGCGTCGCAGGGGCGTGGAACACACGGTCACCGGCCAGTTCGCTGCCCGACCATAGGTCGACCCAAGCACCGGGCGGCAGCCTGACCTCGCGCGTCTCCACGCCGCGTTCCGTGACGGGAGCCACGAGCAGGTCCCTGCCAAGCAGGTAGGCGTACTCGTCGGCCGCCAGGAAGTCGTGCCTATCGGGGTAGGCGAGCGCCGGGTAGCGCATGAGCGGCAGTCCGGCGGCTGCGGCCGCCTCCGCTTCGCCGTGTAGGTAGTCGCGCAGGCGCATGCGCAGGTGCGCGTAGCGACGGTAGACCTTCAACGCGTTCGGGTCGCCGTGGCGCTCGGCGATGTTCCACGGAGTCCTGTCGCGCCGCTCGGTGGCCCCGTGCGGCTCGGAGTGGAACTGCATGATGGGGCAGAAGGCCGCCATGGCGGCGGAGCGCATGTAGAGGTCGGCGGGCGGGATCTCGCCGCTGAACCCGGCCAGGTCCCACGCCCACATGCCGATGCCGCTCACGCCGGCCGCGAGGCCGGCCCGCACCGAGGCGCGGTAGGCGTTCCACGTGCTGTCCTCGTCGCCCGCCCAGTGGATGGGGAAGCGCTGCGCGCCCGTGTAGCCCGAGCGGGAGAACGTGACGCCGTCGCCGCCCGTCACCCGCTGTATGAACGAGTGGTAGGCCCCCACGTAGTCGTTGACGTAAGTGTTGAAGAGCTCGAGGCCGCGCCGGCCGTCGTGGGACCTCAGGTCTCTCCCCCACAGGTGCTCGCCGCCGTCCGTCTTCATGCCGTCTATGCCGAGCTCCTCGAACAGGTAGCGCCGCCTGCCGAACCAGAAGTCGTGCGTGGCGGGGTTGGAGAAGTCGGCGACGAGCGCGTCCGTGAACCACCAGCCCTTGTTCCGGTACGGGGTGCCGTCGGGGTCGAGGATGGCGAGGCCGTTGTCGATCATGTACTGGCCGTCGAGGTCGTGCTGTGCGTGGGGCTCGCCGAGCCGCTTGTGAACGGGGATCTGCCAGAGCACGACGCGCACGCCGTTCTCGTGACACCAGTCCACCATGCCTTTGGGGTCGGGCCACCTGCCTGTGAACCGAAAGTCCGCGAGCCCGTGCGCGGCGCCGTTCGCCTTGGGTTCGTACTCGGCGTCGTTGAAGATATAGAAGGTCGCCTCGTCGCTCCACGCCTCGATGACGACCACGGAGGCGGGCACGTCCTCCGCGAGCGTGCGCGCCACGACCTCCTCGACCAGCGCTTGCGAGTTCCACGTGTTGGCCGACATCCACGGCCCGAAGGCCCACGTCGGCGGAACGGCGGGCCGGCCCGTGAGGCGCGTGAAGGCCGCGGTGACCCCGTACGGCTCCTCGGCCACGAAGACGACGAGGTCGAGCAGGCTTCGCGCGGAGCCGTCCGGCTCGACGTTCAGCCGGTCGATGGTCCATTCGGCCGCTCGTTCTGTGAGATCAAGATAGCTCGGTTCCGGAGCGTCGAGCCACAAGCCGTAGCTCCGCTCCGAGACGAGCAGCGGGATAGGGATATAGGTCCGCTTGCGTTGCTCCTTGTACTCCTCGTAGACGCGCACGTCCCAGCGCTGGCCGTTGCGATCCGCGTCCACGAAGCGCTCCCCGAGGCCGTAGATGGCCTCCCCCTCGCCCGTCTGGAAGTTCGTGACGACGGTGGTGCTCGCCACGCCGTCGCGCTCGAGCCAGCTGAAGCGCAGGCCGCCCGAGAACAGGGCGACGTCGGGCACCTCCGGCCTGGCTGCGGTGAGCGTCAGGTCAGCACGGTTCACGCGCAGGACGATGCCCGGGCCCTCGATGATGAAGCCGTGTTCGTCCTCGCGCACTCGACCGGCCGCACCGTGCGCAGCATGGAGAGGTTGAGCGCGCGTCAGCCCGAGTCGGCAAGCCCCGTCCGTCGGGAACGTGAGCGCGAGCCACGCGCTGCCGCGGTCGGTAGCGAGCCTGACCCGCACCTCGCCTCCCGGTGCGCTGGTCTCACCTATCCCCGTCACGGTCGTCCATGAGCCGACGTCGAAGCGATATGGGCCGGCGCTGATGGGGTCGTCCGCGGCCCTCGATGCCGGGCCTGATCCGGGATCTTCCCCGGCGCGCGACCCGGAGCTCGACCACGCGCCCGACCCGACGTCCGAGCCAGCTTGTCCGTCCGCCACGGCGCGCAAGACGTACTCCACCGCTCCGTCGGCGAAGGCGCCGAGATCGACCGCCCACGCGTCGCCGGCGAGCCTCGTTGCAACGGCGCGCCTCGTGTCGGTCTGGCCACCTGGCCTGGCATGCTTGACCTCCGCCCAGGCCTCGCGCGCGCCGGCGGGCACACGGAAGCCGACCTGTACGGCGTCGCCTGGCGCCGGGTCGCGTGGGAAGCGCTCGGCAGGACTGCTCTTGTAAGGGTCGTCGTTACCGAACGGATCGTGCACGATCATCGGGCGTTCAGCCTCCTGGCGGTGGGGGGCGCCGCGCACCAACGGCGGCGCCCCCGTCGGGCGGTTAGTCCTAACGTCTCGGCTAGAACTGCCTGTGGCCGGGCACCCGCAGGCCCGACGCCGCCAGCTCTACCGGCCTACCAGCGCCTCGACACGCTTCTGCGCGTCCTGCAGGGCCTGTTCGACGGTCTTGGTGCCGAGGCGCGCGGCCTCGAGTTCCTGGTTGACGATGTCCTGGAGCTCTGGCTGGTTCTCGACGACGGGCGGGTTGACGGCGTAGGCGAGCGACTCGAAGACGGCTTCGCGGTTCGCCGGAACGGGCTTGGCGAGGTACGGCTCGAGCGCGTCGGCCTGCTCGAGCGAGAGGGCCGAGAGTTCCCAGTTCGTCTCGATGCGCGCCTGTACGACGGCCGGATGAGCAGCGAGGAACTCGACCCATTTATAGGCGGCGTCGGGCACCTTGCTCTGGCTCGATACGACGGCGGCGTTGGAGAAGAAGTGCGTTGCCTTCTGCACCCCGCCCGGCTCGACCGCGACATCCCAGTTGAAGGTGGCGTTCGTGACGAAGTTGTCGAACATCCAGATGCCCGTGACGATCATGCCGAGCTGTTGGTTGAGGAACAGGTCGATGTCGCCGACGCCGCTCATCTCAGCGTCCGTGGGCATGATGTGGTGGAGTTGCACCTTGTCGACCAGGTAGTGCGCCGCCGCGCGGTTCTCCGGGGTGTCGATCTGCACGGTGGGGGTCACGGTGAGGCCCCCGCCCGCCTGGGCGGCCGCTTTGTAGAACTCCCAGAACTGCACGGGCTGGGAGATGCCCCAGACGCGGTTGGCCGGGTCGCTGATGGCCTTGCCTGCCGCGATGACGTCGTCCCACGTCCAGTCGTCCGTCGGGTAGCTCACGCCGGCCGCGTCGAACATGTCCTTGTTGTAGATGAGGAGCACCGTGGAGAACGTGATCGGCAGCCCGAGCTGGGCACCGTCGTAGGCGAAGGCGTCGAGGGCGGCGGGATAGAAGGTTCCGTCGCCGATCAGGCTGCTGCTAGCGATGTCCGGGCGCAGGTCGCGCAACGTTCCGCGGGAGGCGAAGGTGACGAAGTTCTCGTAGTTGAGCTCGAAGACGTCGGGCGAGGTGCCGGCCGCGAAGTCGGTCTGGAGCTTCGTGAAGTACGAGCCGAAGTCGGCGGTCGTGTAGTTGATCGTGATGCCTGGGTTCTCCGACTCGAACACGTCTATGAGGTGCTCGAGCACGTCCAGCTTGTCCGAGCCAGTCGTGAACGAGAAGTAGTTGACCGTCTGCGCCGTGCCGAACGCGGCCAGGCCGAGCGCCAGCGCGAACGCCAACCTCGTCATCCAACGGCTTGCCTTGTGCCTCTTCATGAGTTCCTCCTTCGCCTCGCTGGGCTTCTTGCTGCTGAGTCGTCGCCGACGAGCCGTCATCGTGCGAGACCGGGCCCGGTCTGCAGCGCCGGCAACGGCTCGGTCGCGGCCTCGAGGAAGCGTGCTGCGGCGAGGCCGGCGGCCCCGCGTGCCCACGCGTCGTCGCCCCACGAGTCGACGATCAGCTCGAGGCCCTCGGCTAGACCGCCGAAGGCGTGCTGTTCGAGCGCCGGTCGTACGTGGGGCAGGAAGTGCTTCGAGTTGCGCAGGCCTTCCCCGCCGAGGATGACGAGGGTAGGCGCGAAGAGGTTGACAAGGTCGCTCAGCGCTACGCCGAGGCATTCGCCGGCGTCGGCGAGCAGGTCGATGGCCGCAGGGTCGCCCCGCTCGGCCAGAGCTGTGAGCGCCTCCGGACGCGCGCCCTCGGGAAACCCGGGGATGACGCGACCGGCTTCGGCCAGCAGGCCTGCGTCGCCGAGCCGCTCCTCCAGGGTCGTGGTGCCAGGCCGCATGACGCGCGGGGCGATAGGGGTACAGCGGGTGTGCCCGACCTCGCCGGCGCCGCCGCGCGGACCGCGGTAGATGGCGCCGCCGATCACGATGCCCAGACCGACCCCGCGCCCCATGGTGACGGTCAGGAAGGAGTCGTGCGCCCGCCCGAGGCCGAACCAGCTCTGGGCGGCGGCGAGGGCGTTAACGTCGTTCTCGACCACGGCGGATAGACCCGCCACTGCGTGGAGCTCCTCGGCGAGCCGAACGTCGTGCCAACCGAGCAGGTCCGAGTGCCTGACGATCCCCGTCAGGTAATCGACGACACCGGGCAGGCTGACACCCAGTCCGGCCACGCGGTGAGCGGACACGCCGAGCTTGCCGCAGAGTTCGGCCTTGGAAGCGACCACGGCGGCGGCGACCGTGCCGACCGCCGAGTCGGCG
This sequence comes from Deinococcaceae bacterium, assembly GCA_040255585.1. Taxonomy (GTDB): domain Bacteria; phylum Deinococcota; class Deinococci; order Deinococcales; family Trueperaceae; genus JAAYYF01. The sequence goes on along the minus strand of JBDZVI010000065.1, from coordinate 7,940 downwards.
AGCGGGACGCGTACGGTGCCGAGCACGTCGGCGTTGAGGTTCGTCAACGACGCCACGATGGCGTCGGGCATCACCTTGGCGCCCACCACGTAGGAGTGGTCGTAGTTGATGCCGAGCAGGATGGGTTTGCGCCCCACCGATTGGGACTCGCCCACTTCGACCTCGACGACGAGCCCGGCGTCGATGAGGGAGGCCGTCAGGTTCGTGACGGCGGCTGGGCTGAGACGCAACTGCGCGGCAAGGTCGGTCCTCGAGACCTTCCTGGACCTGTGGATCGCGTTGATGATCGCGCTCTGGTTGAGTAACCGGATCTTCTCGCGACCGAGTGCGCTGGTTGAGCCGTTCCGCATGGGTCCGCCCTTTAGTTCATTTGGTGTAGCAAGTATTGATCCATGCGTCTCGGGTTGTCAAGGCCACCGGGCGCGCACCAGTCGACGCGCTCCGTGATGTAGCGCGTCCGGCGCCTCCAGCACGACGAACGCCGGAGCCCGGCGACGGCCTTACCGGCTCAGTAGCCTGTTCTGAGGAAGCGCGCGACCGTCATCACCCTGAGCGGCAGGTCAGATCGCTCCATCAGGTGAGAGAAGTGCTTCGTGTCTCCCGTGAGGAGAACGGCGGCCCGCGCGGCCACGGCCGCCGCATAAACGGGCACGTCCTTCTGCGCGAGGAGACCGCCGGGAACAACGTGGTCGCGAACGTCCGGGACGACCAGAACGCGCTGCATCCTGGTCGCGAGGTAGCTCAGGCGAGCAGGGTACTTGCGCTCCAGGTTGCGCTCGGCCTCGACGTGGCAGTACACGCTCGTGACGAGGCGCACCCTTCCGGCACCGGCGAGCTCCCAGAGCAGCACGAACGCCGGACCGCCAAGCGCAGCGCTGAACAAGACGTTGGCGTCTAAGAAGGCCCTTACAGACCCCATCGAGCGCGCGCCTCGGCGAGTTCCTCTTCCGTGAGCTCGCCGGCGGCCAGGAACTCCGCGATCCGCTCGTCCGAGTACAGCTCGACCGGCATGACCTCAACGGGCTGCAGGACGATGCGCCCCTCCTCGATCCCGACCCGGAAAGCGTCGCCGGCATGCAGACCGAGCGCCCTGCGCACGTCCGCGGGAAGGGTGACCTGGCCCCGCCCAGATAGCTGGATCAACGGCGCATCGTTACTCATGCTCTCAGTATATCCGCAATTCGGATATACAGCGATTCTGGACAACGAGCGAAGGAGCCGGGCGCCGCTTCGATCTGCCTGGCTCCTTCTCTTGACTCATGTCTCTCGGCTGACTCCTGTCTCGAGGCGCGCATCCATGGTCGCGCACCCTACGTCGGAGTCGCCGCTACGCTCCAACCAACTCCTTCCCCACCGCTAGCTCCACCTGCGCCGGCCCAGCGCCAACCGCCGGCCCGTTGCCGCCAGCGAGCCCCTCGTCGGACCGCGGGTACTTCAACGCCGCATGCGCCGCCGCGAGCCGCGCGATGGGCACGCGGAACGGCGAGCAGCTCACGTAGTCGAGGCCGTAGCGGTGGCAGAGGTGGATCGAGGCGGGGTCGCCGCCGTGCTCGCCGCAGATGCCGACCTCCAGGTCGGGGCGGACGGAGCGGCCCAGGCGCGTGCCGGTCTCGATGAGCTTGCCGACCCCGGCCTCGTCGATCGTCGCGAAGGGGTTCTCCTCGAGGATGCCCTTCTCGAGGTAGTGCATCAGGAAGCCCTTCTCGGCGTCGTCGCGCGAGACACCGAAGGTCGTCTGCGTCAGGTCGTTCGTGCCGAAGCTGAAGAACTCGGCGTCACCGGCCAGCACGTCGGCCGTGAGGACGGCCCGCGGGACCTCGATCATGGTTCCGAAGCGGTAGTCGACGCTCACGCCCTGCTCGGCCATGACGACCTTGGCCTCCTCCTCGAGGGCGGCCTTCTGGCTGCGCAGCTCGTTCACGTGGCTGACGAGGGGGATCATGACCTCGGGGTGCACGTCGAGCCCCTCGCGCTTGACCGCGCAGGCCGCCTCGAAGATGGCGCGGACCTGCATGCGGGTCAGTTCGGGGATGAGGATGCCGAGGCGCACGCCGCGCGTGCCGAGCATTGGGTTGGCCTCGCGTAGTTCGGTTACGCGCGCCAGGTGGTCCTGCTTGTGCCGGATGACGGACAGGGCGCGGTCCATCTCCTCGAAGGTGCGGAAGTGCTGGAGCTGCATCTTGAGGTCGGCCAGGGCGCTCGTGAGCTCGTCGTGCGACGGGAGGAACTCGTGCAGCGGCGGGTCGAGGAGGCGGATGATGACGGGCTGGCCGTCCATGGCGCGGAACAGGCCTTCGAAGTCGCCGCGCTGCAGGGGCAGCAGCGCCTCGAGGGCCTCCGCGCGCTCGGCCTTGGTGCGCGCCATGATCATCTTCTGCACGATCCCGAGGCGCTCGGCCTCGAAGAACATGTGCTCGGTGCGCACGAGGCCGAGGCCCTCCGCGCCGTAGGCCCTGGCCCGCCGCGCGTCGGCAGGGTAGTCGGCGTTGGCGCGCACGCCCAGCGTGCGGATGGCGTCCGCCCATGCCAGGAGCTTCGTGAGGTACGGGTTGTCGATGTCGGGGATGACGGTGGGCAGGGCGCCTAGGTACACGTCACCGACGGTGCCGTCTATGGAGACGACGTCGCCCTCCTTGATGACGATGTCGCCGACGGTCATCTCGCGCTTGTCGAGGTCGATGGCGAGGGCGGCAACGCCCACGACGGCGGGTTTGCCGAACTGCCTGGCGACGAGGGCGGCGTGGCTGGTGCGGCCGCCGGAGCTCGTCAGGATGCCCTTGGCGGCGAGCATGCCGTGCACGTCGTCGGGTTTCGTCTCGGGGCGGACCATGACGACGTCGCGGCCGTCCTTCGCCCACCGTTCCGCGGTGTCGGCGTCGAAAGCGACGATGCCCACCGCGGCGCCGGGCGAGACGTTGAGGCCCGCGGCCAGCTTGTTGGCGGCCTTGCGCGCCGTGGCCTCGAACTGCGGGTGCAGGAAGTAGTCGATCTGCTCGGGCTTGACCCGCTTGACGGCCTCGCTGCGCTCGATGAGGCCTTCCTCCACCATGTCGACGGCGATGCGGACCTCGGCCTGCGCCGTGCGCTTGCCGTCGCGGGTCTGCAGGATCCAGAGCTTGCCGTGCTCGACGGTGAACTCCATGTCCTGCATGTTGCGGTAGTGGCGCTCGAGGCGCCCGGCGATGGCGGCGAACTCCTCGAACGCGTTCGGCATGACGTCGGCCAGCTCCTCGAGGGGCTGCGTCGTGCGGATGCCGGCCACCACGTCCTCGCCCTGCGCGTTCACGAGGAAGTCGCCCTCAAGGCGGTTCTCGCCGGTGGTGGCGTTGCGGCTCATGGCCACGCCCGTCGCGCAGTCCTCGCCCATGTTGCCGAAGACCATGGCCTGGATGTTCACGGCCGTGCCGAGGTCGTGCCTGATGCCGGCCGCGTTGCGGTAGTCGATGGCCCGTTTGCCGTTCCAGGAGCGGAACACGGCCTCCGTGGCCAGGCGCAGCTGCTCGAGGGGCTCCTCGGGGAACGGCGCGCCCGTGTACGTGCGCACGATCTCCTTGAACTTGCGCGTGATCTCCTGCCAGTCGACGGCCTGCAGCTCGGCGTCGACCTTGACGCCGGCCGCGTTGCGCCGCGCCGTGATGACGGCCTCGAAGACCTCGTCAGGCACCCCTAGCACGACGCTGCCGAACATCTGCACGAGGCGCCGGTAGGAGTCGTAGACGAAGCGCGGGTCGGCGGTGAGGGCGATCAGCCCGCGCGCCACGTCGTCGTTCAGACCGATGTTGAGGATGGTGTCCATCATCCCCGGCATGGAGAACTTGGCGCCCGATCGGCAGGAGACGAGGAGCGGCTTGGCGGGGTCGCCGAACGTCTTCTCCGTCTCCTCCTCGACGCGCCGCAGCGCCACCAGCTCCTGTTCCCACACGTCGTCGGGGAACCGCCCGCCCGCGGCGAGGTAGGCGTTGCACGCCTCGGTGGAGACGGTGAAGCCCGGCGGCACGGGCACGCCCAGCCGCGTCATGTCGCCCAGGTTGGCACCCTTACCGCCCAGGAGCGCGCGAGCGCCGTCCCAGCTGCCCTTCAGGTCCTCGGCGATCCCGACCTCCGAGAACAAGTAGACCCACTTCTTGCTCATCGCGACTCCTTCCCGGACGTGCCGCCCTTCAGCTCTTCCTTGCGGTCGCCCGCATCCAAGTCGAGCCTAAGGGCGTCGGCACGGTTCCCGGCAGAGGCGGAAGTCCTCGCGCCTCGCTTCCGCATCGACCGCTCCTTACCAGCGCCCTGGCGGCCACGACCTCCGGCCCCGCCGGCCCTCATTGGCCCACCCGGTACCCGAAGGCGTAGCCGGAGAGCGCCTTGAGGTAGTTCGCGCGCTCGAACGCCTCCGGCTCCGGCGCGGAGAGCTGGGAGAGCGCGCCGCGCAGTTCGGAGACGTTGTCGTACCCGCGCCCACGCATCCACGCCTGCAACTCGCCCAGGACGGTGTTCACGTGCTCCGGGCCGTGCTGGAGCAGCGCCGACGTCATCGTCACGACATCGGCCCCGGCCAGGAGCAGCTTCACGATGTCGGAACCGTCATGCACGCCACCCGCGCCGGCCAGGTCGAGGTGCACGCGGCCGCGCAGGATGGCGACCCAGCGCAGGGCGAGGCGCGCCTCCGCGCTGGTCGAGAGGACGAGGCTCGGCACGACGTCCAGCTCGTCCAGGTCGATGTCGGGCTGGTAGAAGCGGTTGAAGAGCACGACCCCGCTCGCGCCGGCCCCGGCTAGGCGGCCGACGAAGTGCGGAAGAGAGGAGAACCACGGCCCGAGCTTGACGGACACTGGCACGCCGACCTCGCTCGTGACGGCGTGCACGATGTCGCACGTGCGCCGCTCTATCTCCTCGGCGCCGACCGCGGGATCGGTGGCGAGGAAGTACGTGTTGAGCTCGATGGCGTCGGCCCCCGCCCACTCCAGCTCCCGCGCGTAGCGCGTCCACCCGCCCGGGCGGTGGCCGTTCAGGCTCGCGATGACGGGGACCCCGACGGCGTCCTTGGCGGCGGCGATGTGGCGGAGGTAGTCGTCGACGGCGAGCGGCGCGCCGGTGAACGGGTCAAGGTAGCCGGTCACTTCCGGCGAGATCTCCCGCCCGATCGCGTTCAGGTCTTCGAGGAGCAGCTCCTCGCGCTCGATCTGCTCCTCGAACAGCGACGGGAGCACCACGGCACCAACGCCGGCGTCGTCGAGACGCCGCAAGGTGTCGATTCGCCCGGTGAGAGGCGAAGACGACGCCACGATGGGACTGCGCAACCGCATGCCTAGGTAATGGGTCTCCAAGCCCGGGTTCATGGTTCAGGCCTCCGCTTCCCCGCCGGCCTTGCCGGGAACTTCGTGGCGCACGGCCGCGAGTTGCTCGTACAGCGCCCGCCTGGCCTTGGCGTCGGCCTCCGCGAGCTCCATCAGGGCTGCGGCGCGCTCGGGCTGCGTGCGCGCCAGAACGGAGAACCGCCCCTCGGTGGCCGCCCATTCGGCGAGCGAGCCCTTGGGCGGCCGCGAGTCGAGCACGAGCGGCTGGCCGCCGCCTTCCTTGAGCGCCTCGCGCGGGTCGTAGTGGTACAGGGTGATGTAGCCGGCCCGCACGGCGTCGCGTTGGTGCGTCATCATCGTGCTCATCTCGATGCCGTGCGCGATGCACGGGCTGTAGGCGATGACGAGGCTGGGCCCCGGCCAGTCGGCCGCGGCGCGCAGGACCTCGATGGTCTGGCGCGGACTGGCGCCGAGCGCGATCTGCGCGACGTAGACATCGCCGTACGCCATCGCGATCTGGCCTAGGTCCTTCTTGCCGACGGCCTTGCCGCTGGCCGCGAACTTGGCGACGGCCGCGCGCGGCGTCGCCTTGGAGGCCTGACCGCCCGTGTTGCTGTACACCTCCGTGTCGAGGACGAGCACGTTCACGTCGCGCCCGCTCGCCAGCACGTGGTCGAGCCCGCCGAAACCGATGTCGTACGCCCAGCCGTCGCCGCCGACGATCCAGAGCTGGCGGTAGACGAGCGTCTCGGCCACCGTGCGGAGCCTGGCGACGTCGCGGAGCTCGCTCGGGGTGAGGCCGCCGGCGCGCTCGCGTACGTCGGCACCGTCGGCACCGCCTGTGTTGTCACCGACCATGTAGCCGACCGACACGGGGTCGCCGACCGCGCTCCCCACCACCTCCGCGCCCTCGAGCTCGTCCAGCCGCGTCAGTAGCGCCGCCACGCGCCCGCGCTGGGCGGCGATGCCGGCGTCGTCGCGCGCGCCGACCCCGCGGGCAAGGGTGTCGGCGAGTTCCTCACCGATCCTGCCCCGCAGACTGGCGACGAGGTCGAGCGCCTGCTCGGATTTGGCGTCGACCGCGAGGCGCATGCCGAGGCCGAACTCGGCGGCGTCCTCGAAGAGGGAGTTGTTCCAGGCGGGGCCACGCCCGTCGGGACCCTGCGCCCACGGGGTGGTGGGCAGGTTGGCGCCGTAGATGGAGGAGCAGCCCGTGGCGTTGGCGACGATGAGGTGGTCGCCGAAGAGCTGGCTGAGGAGCTTGAGGTAGGGCGTCTCGCCGCAGCCCGCGCAGGCGCCCGAGAACTCGAAGAGGGGCTCGCGAAGCTGCGAGGCCTTGATGGGGTCGAGCGTATCGAAGCTCGGGCGCGGGTACGGGAGCCGTTCGAAGAACTCCCAGTTCGCGCGCTCGCGCTCCAGGTGCTCCAGCTTGGGCTCGAGGTTGATGGCCTTGCGCTTCAGATCGGTCCGGTCGCGCGCCGGGCAGACGTCTACGCACACGCCGCAGCCCGTGCAGTCGTCAGGCGCGAGCTGCACGACGTAGGCGTGGCCGGCCAGGCTCTCGTCCTTGCCCGTCCAGGTGGTCCATTCGAAACCGTCGGGGGCGCCCTCCAGGAACGCGGCCGGGACGGCGTTGACGCGTATCGCCGAGTGCGGGCAGGCAAGCGCGCACAGGTTGCACTGCGTGCAGATGTCCTTCCGCCAGATGGGCACCTCGGACGCGATGGAGCGCTTCTCCCACCTGGCCGTGTCGGTCGGGTAGGTGCCGTCCACCGGGAACGCCGAGACGGGCAGGAGGTCGCCCTCGCCCGCCATGAGCCTGGCGGTCACGCGCTGCACGAAGTCCGGCGCATGGTCGGGCACGAGCGCGAGGCGCCGGTAGCGGCCCTCGCCCTGCGCCGGCACGCTCACTTCGTTGAGGTTGGCCAGCGCCGCGTCGACGGCCGCGTGGTTGCGCGCCAGGACAGTACCGCCGCGCTTGCCGTACGTGCGGTCGATGGCCGCCTTGATGGCGGCGATGGCCGCGTCGCGCGGCAGAACGCCCGAGAGCGCGAAGAAGCACGTCTGCATGATGGTGTTGACGCGCGAGCCGAGGCCCGCTTCGCGCGCCACCCTGTCGCCGTCGATCGTGTAGAGCTTCAGCCCGCGCTCCCGCACCGTCCGCTGCGCCTCGACGGGCAGGTACTCCCAGAGTTCGGCGGGCCCGAAGGGCGCGTTGAAGAGGACGGTCGCGCCGGGCGCGGCTACCGAGAGCACGTCGCGGGAGTACATGAGCTCGAACCAGTGGACGCCGACGAACCCGGCCGCCTCGATGAGGTAAGGGCTGGCGACGGGCGCCGGCCCGAAGCGCAGGTGCGAGACCGTGACGGCGCCCGACTTCTTCGAGTCGTAGACGAAGTAGCCCTGGGCGTCCAGGTCAGTGTGCTCGCCGATGATCTTGACGCTGTTCTTGGTGGCGCCCACCGTGCCGTCGCTGCCGAGGCCGTAGAACACGGCCCGCGTGACGTCCGGCCGTTCGGTGGTGAAGTCAGGGTCGACGGCCAGGGAGAGGCGCGTGACGTCGTCCGCGATCCCGACCGTGAAGGAGCGCGGCGCGCTCGCGTCCGAGAGGGCGTCCAGCGCCGCCTTGGCCATGCGCGGCGTGAACTCCTTGCT
>JBDZVI010000148.1:0-3131 GCA_040255585.1 Deinococcaceae bacterium | reverse complement strand
GATTTCCTACGCGCCGTCAGGTCGTTCCAGGCGCGCGAGCGCCGGTTCGGGAAGTGAGGGCGGGGTAGCCGCCAAGGGGGGACCGATGTGAGCGACAAGCATTTCGTAGCCGTGATCATGGCCGGGGGCCAAGGTCAGCGCTTCTGGCCTCTCTCCACCGCCGATCGACCCAAGCAGTTCCTCGACATCAGCCGTTCCGGACGGACGCTACTTCAAGCCACCTACGACCGGGTGCTGCCCCTGGCTGGCTCCCCGGAGCGAGTGATCATAGGCACCGCGGAACGCTACGTGCCCCTTGTGCGTGAGCAGCTACCCGAGATACCGCCCGAGAACCTTGTCGTGGAGCCGACACCGCGCGACTCCGCACCGGCCATCGCCCTGGCGTGCCTCCGGATCCAAGAACGCTTCGGCGACGTGGTAGCGGGCTTCTTCTCTTCCGATCACGAGATCGGCGACTCCAACGCTTTCCAGAGAGTCGCTCGCACGGCCATCGAGCTGGCCGACGACGAGGCGGGGCTCGTGACCATCGGCATCACGCCGGCGCGCCCGGCGACAGGCTACGGCTACATCGAGGTCGGGACACCCGTGGGCGGCGGCTTCCGGGTGGCGCGCTTCGTCGAGAAGCCCAACCTGCGAACGGCCCAGGCTTACGTGGCATCCGGCAGGTACTTATGGAACGCCGGCATATTCGTGTGGCGGATCAGCAGCGCGCTCTCGGAGCTCGACCGCCACGTGCCGGAGTTGATGGCGCCGTTACGGAGCGCTCTGGAAGCCCGAGAGGCCGAGGCCGTCTTCCCAACCCTCAAGAAGATCAGCATCGACTTCGCACTGATGGAGCGCACGGAGCGCGCGATGGTCGTGCCGGGTGACTTCCACTGGGACGACATCGGCGACTGGGTGGCTTTGGAGAGGCTCCTCACGCCGGAGGACGGGCCGGGTGGCGCCAACACCGTGGTGGGGCGTCACGTCGGGCTGGATACGTCGCGCAACATCGTCTACACGGAGGACCCGGACGACGTGATCGTCACGCTCGGCGTACACGACCTGGTGATCGTCAAGCGCGGGAACGCCGTGCTCCTGGTGCACAAGACGCGCGTGCAAGAGCTGAAGGCCCTGCTCGCCGACGAGCGGCTGGCAGCGCTGATGACGCGGGGCGCGGAAGAGTCATAGCACTCAAGCCAGGTCAGCCATACCTGCCGCCTTCTGCTCCATGGATGCGGCACCCACCTGCGCAAGCTGGAGCTTGCCTGAAGGCGTCGTGGTGAATGTGGTTCATGCTTTGATGCGATTCCATATGTGATGCCAAGATGCAGTGATGGCGAAGAGGCGCACGACCGTCACGCTGAGCAGCGACCTCCTGAAGGCCGTGAAGATCCGCGCAGCTCGCACGGGCCAGCGTGAGGACGAGGTCATCGAGGCGGCGCTTCGGCGCGGGCTAGGTCTCGACGTGTTCGAGAGGCTATGGGCGCGGAACGACTTGGAAGAAGACGAGGCGATGGAACTGGCCCTTGCCACCCAGCGGTCGGTTACGTAGAGCCTAGAACAGTTCCGCCACGCTCACCGCCGCCTGCGGCTCCACGTAAGCAGTGTCCATCTGCGCGAGCTGGAGCTTGCCTGAGATGTCGTCGTTGACGCCGTGCCAGTACGTGTAGCTGTCCAGCACCCAGATGCCGCTCTCGCGCGTGCCGTTGCCGCTCGCCTTCACGCCGCCGAACGGCATGTGGGCTTCCGCCCCGTTCGTGGTGTTGTTGATGCTCGTCATGCCGGCCTGGATCTCGTCCTTGAAGGCGTATGCCCATTCGCGGTTGTTCGTGTATATGCTGCTCGAGAGCCCGTAGGCGACGGCGTTGGCGGTGGCGATGGCCTCCTCGATGCCATCGACCTTAACGAGGTTGATGGTTGGTCCGAAGATCTCCTCCTGGAAGAGCTTCATGCCGGGCCTGACGCCCTCCCACACGGTCGGCCAGCCGTAGAAGCCGGCGTTCGGGTCGCCCACGAACCCCGCGGGCTTCGAGTCCGCGGTGATGCGGCCCTTGCCGTAGAGGAGCGTCGCGCCGTCTGCCTTGCCCCACTCGTACTGCTGCTCCCAGCGCCTGAAGAAGCGCTCGTTGATGAACGGGCCGTAGAGGACGTCCTCTGTCTTGAGCGGGTCGCCGATGCGGATCTTCTCGACCGCGGCGAGGTAGCGCTTCTTGAACTCGTCGTAGACGGGCGCGTCGACGATGACGTTGCCCGCGCTCGTGCAGCGCTGCCCGCCCGTGGCGAATGCCGAGAAGACGGCGCCCTGGACGGCGTTGTCGAGGTCGGCGTCGCGCATGACGACGAGCGGGTTCTTGCCCCCGAGCTCGAGGGTCGGGTGCTGCAGGTTGCGGCCCGCCACCTCGCCGACGTACCGCCCGACCGTGCTGGAGCCCGTGAAGGCGAGCTTGTCGACGAGGCCGTCGTCCATGAGCTCTATCAGGTACTGCCCTGCCGCGTCCTTGCCGCCGCCGAACACGACGTTGAACACGCCGGCCGGCAGCCCGGCGCCGAGGAGGATCTTGGCGAAGGCGTACGAACAGGCCGGCACGTCCTCCGACGGCTTCCAGACGATCGTGTTGCCAGTGACGAGGGCGGGGATGATCTTCCAACTCGGCACGGCGACAGGAAAGTTGCCGGCGGTGACGATGCCGACGACGCCGAGCGGCCGGCGATAGGTCATGAGGTCCTTGCGCGGCATCTCACTCGGGACCGTCTGGCCGTAGAGGCGCCTGCCCTCACTCTGGAAGAAGTAGCAGGTGTCGATGGCCTCTTGGACGTCGCCGCGGGCCTCCTTGAGGGTCTTGCCCATCTCGCGCGTGATGAGGCGGGAGAGCGGCTCCTTCTCTCGCTCGATGGCCTGACCGACGAGGCCGATGACCTGACCGCGGATGGGAGCGGGCGTCTTGGCCCACGCCTTGGCAGCGGCCCGGGCGGCCCTCGCCGCCTCCTGGACCTGCTCCTTGGTGGCCTCATAGAAGGTGCCGAGCACATCGCTCGTGTCACTCGAGTTGCGGCTCTCGAAGGTCCTCTCGCCGGCGACCTCGCGGCCGGCGTAGAGGTGCGGGTAGACCTTGTCCTTGCTCATGGGGCAATTACAACATGGGGTTGGG
>JBDZVI010000147.1:1565-3133 GCA_040255585.1 Deinococcaceae bacterium | reverse complement strand
ACGGCACTATCCACTGCTCCGGGGCGGGCAACGTGGTGCTCGAGGTGAGCGCGACACCGTACATCTACACTTTCAAGATGTACGACTGGCTGCGGCTCGACCTGGATGGCAAACCGCGCCCGCTCAACGTGGCACGCGCGTTCGACAACCTGACCTTCGACCGGCAGGGACAGGAGGCCGAGTCTCTGGTGTCGCGTCCCGCTCTCATCGACGAGGGGTCCGGCTGGAAGATCGTGCACCTTCCCACGCACAAGGACCACTTCTACGACTTGCACCGGGTGGAACTCGAGTCCGCAGTGGAACTCGCTACAGACGCCTCTCCCAACGTCCTGGCGGTAGTGGAGGGCGGCCCCGTGCGGCTGCGGACCGCCGAGGGCGACGTCGTCTGCCGTTTCGCCGAGACATATGTAGTGCCGGCCGCAGCCGGCCGGTACGAGCTCGTGAACGAAGGGCGGGGCGAGGCCAAGATCGTGAAGGCGTTCCTCAAGCCGCTGGCGGGAGCGTCGTGACGCGCGCGGCCACCTTGCCGAGGTTGGACCTGGTGGCGCGCGGCCGCGAGGCGGACAGGCGCGAACGGCCGCGCTACCTCATCGACTCCCTCGCAGATGGCCGGTCCGCCGTCACGGCGCCGTGATGGCGACGTCCTCGCCGAGCGCGCTGTAGACCACTCTGTTCACCCTGCCGTCGGCATCGGTGCTCTGCAGGACCACGAACGAGGGCGAGGCGGGGTCGCCAGCCACCCAGGCCTCGTAGACGCCGGTTCCAAGCACTTCGAGTTCCTTGGTCGAGAAGCGGTAGTGCGCCGCCTGCACGCCGTCGACCTCATCGGTACCGGCCAACGCCAGTAGTTCGAGGTTGCCGTCCTCCGGCGAGCCGAACATCTTCGCGAACGGGTAGCTCTCGAACGGGGCGATCATGCCGGTGACGGCCATGTGCGTGAAGTCCATCTCCCCGGTCTGCCAGCCGTTGCCGGCGTCGTGATACATGACGCCCCCGACCATGCGCCACGACCCGTCGTTGGCGTGGTCGACGGTCGCGTCGCCCTCGTCGGTGACCACGTTGTAACTGAAGCTCTGGGTGGACCGGTCGAAGTCGCCCTCGCCTGTGATGGGCGTGTTCGCTCCCTGCGCGGGCCAGACGCTGTAGGCGAAGTGGAAGCTGGAGCCGTTGAGGGCGCTCACAGCCTGGGCGAGAGCCTCCTCGGCGGCGGGATCTTCTTGCGCCATCACCACCGTCGGCAGCGCCAAGACCAGCGCTATGGCGGCTGCTATGCGAACCTTTTGAGACATAGGAATCACCTTTCTGCTCGCAGTTGCACGAGTTCTAGCCATGCAACGGGTCGCAATATAACTGAGTCAGGCTGGAGCGGCCGTGAGCGGCGGTCTGCTGGGGGAGGCCGCGCCTACCGGGGAGCCCGTCTCTGTGTCGGAAGGCTGCGGTAACGTTAGCCACCAAGTAGCAAGGCGCGCCGCGCTCGACCTTCCGCCTTCTCAAGCGCAAAGGGGCGCGACGCACGCTAGGAGCGAGCATGCCAAACGGGTCCGAACAGCCCACCCCAACCGCCGCCG
>JBDZVI010000147.1:0-1465 GCA_040255585.1 Deinococcaceae bacterium | reverse complement strand
GCCGCTACCGCGGCCCCCGAGACGGGCGCGCGCACGCCGAAGGACAACCTCGTCGTGACGCGCCACGAGACGACCATCCTCGGCAAGAAGGTCTCGTACACCGCCACCACGGGCACGATCGTGCTCAGCGAGGAGGCCGTCGGAGAGGGGGAGAAGGCCGGCAAGTTCGAGGGCGTGAAGCCGCGCGCCGAAGTCTTCTTCGTGGCCTACGAGTTGGACGGCGTTACGGACAAGAGCAAGCGGCCTGTCACGTTCAGCTTCAACGGCGGCCCGGGCTCGTCTTCCGTCTGGATGCACCTCGGCCTCTTCGGGCCCAAGCGCGTCGAGCTCGACGACGACGGCTACCCCTCCGCGCCGCCCTACCGGCTGGTGCAGAACGACGTATCGCTCCTCGACGTCACCGACCTCGTGTTCATCGACCCTGTGAGCACCGGCTACAGCCGGCCGGTCGAGGGCGTGAAGGCGAAGGACTTCCACAACGTGGACGCCGACGTGGAGAGCGTCGGCGCGTTCATCCGCCTGTACACGGGCCGGTACGGACGGTGGACGAGCCCGAAGTACCTCGCAGGCGAGAGTTACGGCACGACGCGCGCCGCCGGTCTGGCCGGCCACCTGCAGGAGCGGCACGGCCTATACCTGAACGGCCTCATCCTCGTGTCTGCCATCCTCGACTTCTCCACGGCCCGCTTCGGCCCTGGCAACGACCTGCCGCCGCTCATGTTCCTGCCGACGTACGCCGCCGCCGCCCACTATCACGGTCAGCTCGACGCGGAGTTGCAGGCGCTGCCGCTGTCCGTGTTGCTCGAGCGCGTCGAGGCGTTCGTCCATGAGCGCTACGCGCCCGCGCTGTTCCTCGGCGACCGGCTGCCGCAGGAGGAGCGGTCTGCCGTAGCGGCGTTACTCGCGCGTTACACGGGCTTGAGCCAGACCTACGTGGAGTCGACCGACCTGCGCATCGACATCTTCCGCTTCACCAAGGAGCTCCTACGCGCCGATGGCCGCACGGTGGGCCGCATCGACAGTCGTTACACGGGTATCGACCGCGACTCGGCGGGCGAGCACTTCGAGTTCGACCCGAGCATGTCGGCCACCCAGGGCCCGTACACCGCTACTCTCAACGAGTACGTGCGCGACGAACTGGGCTTCCAGACCGACCTGCCGTACGAGATCCTCGCGGACCTGTACAAGAGCTGGTCGTACAAGGACGTCGAGAACCGCTACCTGAACGTTGCTGAGACGCTCCGGAAGGCGATGAGCATCAACCCGTTCCTGAGGGTTCACGTCGCCAACGGGTACTACGACCTGGCCACGCCCTACTTCGCCACGTTGCACACGTTCGCGCACATGGGCCTGACGGCGGAGCAGCGGGCGAACGTCAGCATGTCGTTCTACGAGGCTGGGCACATGATGTATGTGCATCGGGAGTCTTTGGTGGCGTTGCGGGGGGCGATCGAGGGGTTCGTGG
>JBDZVI010000064.1:0-17411 GCA_040255585.1 Deinococcaceae bacterium | reverse complement strand
GTGGGTGGGCGCACAGTCGGGGAGCTCCTCGCGGCGCTGCCGCGCGGCGCGCTACGCGTATACGTGACGGGCACGCTCGTCCTGCACGGCGACGCGCCCGAGCTGCCCGCTGTGGCCGGGTGGCTGCGGCGCGTCGAGGTCATCAAGGGCGAGACGCAGGTGCGCTCCGCAGCGCCTGCCGACCTGGCGGTGCTCGCGCGGGCCGTGGTGGAGCGCGGGAGCCTCGTCGTGCGGGCAGAGTACGCGCCCGGAACGTCGCCGACGCCCGTCGAGCTACCGCCGGAGCCGGGGCACGTGTTCACCATCCGGCTGCCGCGCCTGCCAGGTCTGGACGCTTTGCTCGTGGGCGTCGGCGACGAGGTCGTGGCCGGGCAGGTCATCGCCAGGCACCATGACGAGGAGGCCTTGGCACGCGCCGAGGACACCGCGGCACGGGCCGAACGCGCCTTGGCCGCGGCCCAGGCAGCCTTGGCTTCCGCCGAGGAAGTGGCGGCGCTGGAGCAGGCAGGCTGGGCGCGAGCCGTGGCCGAGGCGGCGGGTGAAGCGGAGCGCGTTCGGCGGCTCGTCGAGGTTGGGGCTCGGCCGGGCGCGGAGGCGACGGAGGCGAGTCGGCACCTGGACGCGGCACGCGCGCGGGCCTCCGAGGGCGCCATGCGCTGGCAGGCTGAGCGGTCCCGGCTGGTGGCTGCCGTCGAGTCGGCTCGTAGCGCAGCCGAACTGGCTAGCAGGGCGCTCGGTTGGGTGACGGACGCGCGAACGTTGCGCGCACCGGCGGGCGGAGTGGTGCTGCAAGTCGATCATGGCGGTGGGACTGATGGGTTCGTCGACGCTTTGGTCGTGTTGTGGGCGAGTGCGGAGTGAGTCGATCGCGCGTGGTGCGGGCTGCTCAGGGGAGTATCAGGTGCAGGGCCCGGTGGCTAGCCCAGCCGCCGGTCACGGACCCAGATGCGCCAGAGGCACAACACTGACGCCATCAGGCCTCGTGTACGCGTACCCGGTTGGTGTGATCACGACCAGCGCCGCGGGGGGCTCGGCTACGACGGAAGCTCGGACCCGTAAGAGGTTCGCCGCCGCCTCGTCGACCTGCCGGTGGCCGAGCTTGACCTGGACCGCAATCCAGGCGCCTGAGGGCGTTTGCAAGATGGCGTCCGCCTCGAGACCGCCGCTGTCGCGGTAGTGGTAGACCGTCGCATCCAGTTCGTCCCCGTAGACGAGTAAGTGTTGGTAGACGAATGACTCGAAGATGAGCCCGAGGGTGTGCGGGTCGCGCAACAGGCGGTTCTCGTCAGAGTCTAGGGCGGCAACGGCCAAGGCAGCGTCCACAAGGTGACGCTTCGGGGCCATTCGCAGACGCTTCGAGGACCGGAGCGCAGCGGACCAGGCAGGCTGTTCCTCCAGCATGAACACGCGCCGGAGCGAGTCAAGGTACGCGTTGATGGTGGGCCGGGTAGACGCACCGTCGTCGCCGGACAAGTCGGACACGAGCGTCGCCACCCTGGCTTCGGTGGCCGTGTTGCGTGCTAGGGAGCGCAACAGAGCAAACACTCTATGCGGGTCGTGGTCGGGGCGGCGGCCATCGCCCGCGATGTCTATACGCGACATCTGGTCAAGGTAGTCACGGTTGAACTGCCGAGCGTCGGTAGGCTCCAGCCTCAAGGCACCAGGTAAGCCGCCTCTCACCAGCCGACCAACGAGGCCCGCCAGGCCGAGCTCGGAGTCCGCGCTTCTTACCGGTTCGCCTCTGAACAGCGCAGCCAGGGGGACGCTGCCTGTCGAGTGGCCCGTCTCGAACAGCGTGAGCGGTCGTAGGCGCAGTCGCGAGAACCGACCGGCGCCGGAGTGACGCGTACGGTCGTCGACAGGCACCGCGGAACCCGTCAGGACGAACTGCCCTGGATCACCCGCCTCGTCAACGGCTCTACGCACGTAGTTCCACAACTCTGGCGCGACCTGCCACTCGTCGAGTAGGCGCGGCCGTGCGCCTTCGAGCACCAGCGCCGGATCGATCTCGAGCAGGCCCCGCAAACGTATGTCCGTGTCGAGGTACGCGTGGCTCTTGGCTACCTGGATCGCGGTGGCGGTCTTCCCTGTGCCCTTGGCGCCCTCGATCACGACCGCGCCGGTGGACCGAAGGCGGGAGCGCAGCCGGTCATCAAGGATTCTCGGCTGGTAGGAACCTTGCGTCCCAGGCATCATGCTCCCATCATAGTCCACGCAGACTTTACATTTTGCAGGTTTTACACTTTACATTTTGAAGGCTCTTCATCTTCCATTTTGCAGGCATCTCGGACGACGCTGCGGGGCCGACACCGGGACGCACTGGTCCATGCAGCACTTCACCAGGCCCGCCACCCCGCGCGACGCGATCGTAAGCGTCCGCACGAAGCAGGCGCTCATCCGGCGGCGCGTGTCGACCGTCTCGGGCACAAGGACCTTCAGGACCGCTTGGCTTCAGCGCTGTTCGATCGAACGCCAGCCTTTAAGCATCTGCTAATACCCCCTCTCCTACCCTGAGCTTCCACGCAATCTGCAGCGTTGCTACCACCGTCGGTGGCACTCAGCCGTGGTTGCTTAGGAGGCGATATGTCTCGAAGGCTAGGCGTTTCCATCACGTTGATCCTCACCCTGCTCGCGGTCCCGGCATGTGGAGGCGCCCGCCCGAAAGGCCCGGGTGAGCTGCGCGAGGTGAGCGTCGCGGTGACGCTGCCCGCCGCGTTCAGCGGCGTCAGGCTCTCGACCCCGTACGCATCCAGTCCCGTGACGGGCGGCGTCGGCACGGCGACCGTCAGCCGGAACGGCCCGGCTCTCGCCAGCGTCGAGAGTGGTAGCCAGACGCTGCTCCTCGGTTGGGTGTCCGACGAGATGACGGTGCTGAACGCGCGCACCACCGCCGACGTGTTCGCGTTCTACTACTTGAACGGCCAGTTCCTCGAGCCGGCGATGCAGGCGAGCCTCCTAGACTTCCTCAGCGTGCAGCGGGAGCTCAACCCCGTGGCGGCGGCGATCACCAACGCCATCACGGCAGACCCGCCGAACGTGACCCTCGACAACCCCGCCATCGCCGCCGCGCTGGAAGCGATGGCTGCCGCCTTCACGCCGCCGCCGGCCGACTTGGGGGTGCAGAACCTGACGATCTCGCCCGACTTTCAGAACAGCGGCATCATCGTCAGGGAGACCGCACCCCTCGTCGACGCCATCAACGTCTACAACGGCTTCCGCCGCCCCGTGCACGTGTTCGTCGACCGGAACAGCCCCACGCAGGCGGCCATCATCGACTTCCCGCTCGACGGCGCCGCGATCGAAGAGCCCACCACGGCGAAGACGTTCCAGCACTTCACGGGCTTCGCTCAGGGCTCCGTTCCGCGCAGCGCCATCAAGTCGCAGGACGTCGCAGTGCCGGGCGCGGATGACGACCAGACGGCGATCTACCTAGTCACGGTGGTGGGCGCGGGCGGCGACCTGCTGTCGAGCGCGCTGCCGAGCGCCGTCGTCGACGCAGCCAAGGAGCTCGCGCTGCGCACGGCCATCGAGCGCTTCCTGATGCCGACCATCACGAGCGCCCTCGAGTTCGGAGCGGCGCAGCGCACCGCGGCGGACCCTTGGGTGATCACCGCCGGGTTGTCGGCCGAGACGATAAGGCAGGTCGAGGAGGGCGACTTCGCCCAGGGCATCGACAACGCCTTCGCCGAGCTGTTCAACTCGGCGGCCGTAGGCGACACGCTCCAGCGCGTGCTCGCCGTCTACTACCCGCATGTGCGCGTCGTCGACGGCGTTAGCGAGATGATCACCAGGCTCCGCCGCGACCTCTCCGCGCTGGTGGGCGCCACGGCCTCCAGCGTCTGCTCCGGCGGCAGCGGGATCATCAGCACCATCAAGAACTCGAGGCGCGTCGAGACGTTCAGGGTCGTCTCGAAACCCGTGACGATCAGGCTGAGCCCGGCCGAAACGACGATCGGCACGGGCGGCCAGGTGCTGCTGACGGCCAACGTGAGGTTCCCGGAGGGCGGCACGTCCGCGGGGACCACCTACCGTTACAGCCTGACGGGCGCCAACGCCGGCTACGCGACCGATGGCGGCGTCGACAGGGCCTTCCCGTTCGACACGACGAGCACGGTCATCACCTACAAGCACCGCGACACGATCAACATCGCGTACGGCACCGACACCATCACGATCGAAGCCATCCAGAGCCAGAACGGCATCCCGACCGTGGTCGCGTCCGGTACGGCGACGGTGACGGTCAAGGAGAGCACCATCACCTTGTCGCCCGCCACGGTCACGCTCGACTTCGGCCAGCAGCACACGTTCACCGCCACCGTCGACCCGCTGCCCGAGTCCGGCACGCTCAACTACGTGTTCGTGACGTACGGCAAGAGCGCGTTCGCCGGCGGCTCGCAGACGAGCGTCGGGACCTCGAACAGCGTCGTGTTCGTCGAGTCGGACACCGTCGAGGGCGCGGTCCAGCCCGTGACGGTGACCGTCGTACTCGACAACGACGGCAACCAGACGGTCCTCGGTCAGGCGGAGGCAAGCGCCGAGCTCGGAGTCGGGAACGCCTACATCCTCTCGGGGGAGCCGAACGGCACGGGCAGCATCTACGTAGACGACGCCCTCGACATCAAGCTGAACGGCAAGATCATCCACACCGACGGCAACGCGCCCGCCGGTTGGCGCGGGCCGCTTAGCATCACCGCCAAGCCAGGCGACGTGCTCACCTTCGAGGTCAGCGACCATATCGGCGTGTGCAGCAACATGTCGACCATCTACATCGTCAAGGGCGATAGGTCAGCCGTCGCCGACCCCGGGTTCGACGTCGGCTGCGGCAGGCCCGTTGGCGACCTGGGGGTGACGCACACGCACACGTACACCGTCAAGTTCTGAGTTCTGGTCTCGCGGGTCGGGCGTCGGCGGTAGGTGCCGACGCCCGATCTGTTTCCGTGGCTCGGAGTCTGCCGAGCCAAGAGCACGAAGAACAGATGGAACTCGCTCTTGAGCGAGCGCTGGGAGGGTGCCATGGTGAAGAATCGTAGGTCGTGCAACGAGTACGTTGCAGATAGCGTAGCCACGCCTCGCAAGTCCAAGACCAAGACCACGGTGGCGGTATCGGGCCCACAAGCACCCGGGCTTAACGCTCCCTCGAAGTAGGCAGCGAACCACCACGCTCGGGGTAGAAGCTCTGAAGCCCGGTCCCCCATCGGACTTCAGAGTAGATTTCCGAGTCGTTCACCCGCCGACGCAAGCCGGTCCCGCACGACCTGGAGTGCGTGCAGCACTAGTTCGCGCCGCTCCGCGGACGACGTTGCCGCCGAGCGCGCCTATACCGGGAACTCGTCCGGCTGCCGGACCAGCAGCGCGAAGCGACGCAACTGCGCTCGCCAAGTACGTGTGGGCCAGCCAGTACGGTATTACGTCAGCAAAGCCCGCGCAAGGTGCATGTCGCTGAGGATGTTCTCGAACGTCCGGAACCGCGTGAGCATGTTCAGCGGGATCAGGCCGCCGGAGTACGTGAGGTCGCTGTCGAAGACAATGCCTTCGTGGCCCGCGCTCGTCTTCACGAAGTACGCTCGCGCCACCGCATACTGCTCGTTGAAGGCGTTGACCGCGCTCAGGGCCTCCTCGCGGCTCGCACCGTCCCTGAGGAGCGAGAAGGTCGCGACCCTGACCCGACGCGCGTCTTCACTAACGGTCACATAGAACTTGGTGCCGGCGCCGCGAACCACTAGGTCACCGTCCTCGTCAACGGTCGCGGCGTAGAGCGCAGCGTCGAACGCTGCTCGTAAGAGATCGATCGAAACGTCCATAGCCGGGATCACGCCTTGGTGAACGGTTGTCACGACTTAGTCCTCCTCGTGAGCCTGCCAGGATGATAGGCGACAACGGGTCAGCTACCGACGCACATTAGCCGGTTCGCTATCCCTGTTGGAGCTTTGGTCCACGTCCGCGCGCCCAGGTGCCGCTCGTGCAGGAGTTGGGGAGGCTGGCCTAGTTGAAGGGCCATGAGTCGTGCAACGAATACGTTGCATATGACGTGAGACCTCGGTGGCTAGACCATTCCCCACTTGCACCCGTGACCCCGGTCGACCAGGCGGCTCTATCGGTTGCGCTGGACCACCACGGCCACCACCCAAGCAAGCCGGCGCTGGTCGTTCAACTTTCCAGTGAGTGACGCATCGGGGTCGAGTTCGATGACGTAGCGGGACTACGGAGTTGCCGGTGGGATATGGGGCGTTGAGTAGAGGCGGTCCGGTGTATCCAAGCGGAAAGTAGCGCCCGGTGCACGCGGCCCGGGCGGATGGCCAAGCGACGAAGGAGTTCGCAACGTTTCGGGCCGACGTGCGCGTCGGCCCGAAACGGACTATCTGCCAGATCGGACCATCCGCCAGATCGAACAGAGCAGGCAAAGGATGGCCAAGACCTAGATCAGGCCGCGCTCCCGCACATATCTTCGCACGGGTCCGATATCGTTCGTCAGCAACCCTAGAATGCCCCACCCGAGCGCACGCTCGGCGTCAGCCGGTTCATCGGCGTAGTACAGGTTCGGTACCAGCCCGAGGCCAAGCGCTGTTCGGATGTGCGCCTCGGTCACGGTCGTGCGCCTGAACTGTACGCGTTCGCACGCCAACTCCGTGGCGCTGCGCATCATCCCCTCGGGGTCGTTGAAGGTGTCAAGGCAGCAGCGTGGCAGCGCCGGGCAGATCTCGATGGCGAGTTGCAAGACGGCGGGGCTCGCCGCCAAGTATAAGTTGGGTGCGGGCCTGCGCTCCGCAACGCCAGCGAGGGCCTCCAGCACGAGCTTGGGATCATCGGCTTCTTTAACATGGACGTTCATGTGGACGGCGCCGTGAAACGAGTCGATCACCGACGTCAGAAACGTGAACCCTAGACCTTGGGCCCACGCACCCCCCGGCAGGCGGATGTCCGCTTCCGCGAGTTCCGCGCTGGAGAATCCGCGCACCGGCCCGGAGAGATTGCTGACCCGGTCTACTGTCTCGTCGTGACACAGTGTGGGAACCAGGTCCGCGCTCAACCTGAGGTCGAACTCGATCTCGTCCGCGCCGGCAGTGACGCCGGCTGCCAAGGCGGCCAGAGAGTTCTCGGGAAACGTGCGACTCCAGCCACGGTGGGCGATCAAGTGTGCTGAAACAGCGTTCTTCAAAGCGTTTGCTTCCCCGTTCAGGAGGGCAACGATGGCCTGATGCGCGACCTGCATGGGAGCGGCGCGCATCAGGCCCTCTAGGGCTTAGTCACCCACGTACTGGAGGTACGCCGGTCGGAAGTCCATCACGTGGCTCTGGAACGGCGTCCAGTCCCACTTGTTGTTCACGCCCCACGTCTCGGACGGGTAGTACAGCAGGATACCCGGCATCTCGGTCTCGAAGATGTCGAGCATCTGCTGGAACGCCTCGTAGCGCTGTTCTTGGTCGAGCGACGTCGCCAGGAAGTTGCCGAGCCGGTTGAAGTCGGGGTCGGCAGGTTCCCACTCGCCCGCGCCTTGCCTGCTCGAGGTGTCGCCCCAGAGGAGCCACAGTCCACCGAGGGGGTCGGGGAAACGCTCGGAGTTCGACCATGGCAGCAGGTTTCGATCATCGCTGTTGCGCTGCGAGCGCTCCATGATGCGGACCCGGGCGTTCACCCCGATGTCCTTCCACATCTCGACGATGACCTCGGCGGCTTCCACCTCGTTCGTGTAGTAGCCGTCCTGGACGTTGTAGTTGAGGACCTCTCCTTTGTAACTCGACTGGGCGACCAGTTCCCGGGCGAGTTCGGGGTCGTACTCCTCCATCGGCCTGTCCGTGTTGAGCATCGGTCCGAAGTCGAGGTACTGGTGGCTGCGGGGCACGACCGCCTCACCCGACCACAACGCGGCCGAGAGGAGCTCCCTGTTGATACCCAGGCTGAGGGCACGCCTCAGGAGAGGGTCGTCCGTTGGCGGGTTCAACGTATTGACGATCAACACGTGCATGTTGGCCAGGACCTGCGATTTCGCACTCACGTTGTCGTAGCGCCCGAGGACTTGGATCTGGTCGGGCGGGATCTGGGTGATGATGTCGACTTCTCCGTTGACAAGGGCGGTGATGCGAGCGGCCACCTCGGGGATCTCGCGGAAGACCACCTTGTCGACGACGGGTTGCGGTCCCCAATAGTCGGCGAACCGCTCGAGCACGATGCGGTCGGGCGAGTAGTTCGTCACCTTGAAGGGCCCGGTGCCGACCGGTTGCCTGCTGAAGACCTCCTCGCCCACTTCCTGCATGTACTTCTCGGGAACGATCCAGGAACCGAACACCGAGGCCACGCGGAACTCCAGGATCGGGTCGGGCTCCTCGGTTATTAACCGGATGGTGTGGTCGTCTACGATCTCGATGGTCGAGATCTGCGAGACGAGGCTCTTGGCAAGGCTGAACGCGGAGTCCTCCGCGAGGAGCCGCTCGAAGCTGAACTTGACGTCTGCGCTCGTGAACGGGTCGCCGTTGTGGAAGACGACACCTTCCCGGAGGTTCAGTTCCAGCACGTTGTCCGTGACGCGCTGCCACGACACGGCCAAGCCAGGCAGCAGGTGCGAGTTGTTCTCCGGGTCCATCGCAATGAGGGGCTCGAACACGTTCGGGAGTACCCGCATCCCGGTGTTGCTCGTCTCGCCCGGCGGGTCAAGGGTGCGCGGCAGGTCGGCGGCACCGACCACCAGTTCGAGCTGCGCGACGGCGCGGTTACTGAGCGCGAACAAGCTGGTCGCCGCCAAGGCGACTCCCAAGCCTCTTCGCACCATTCGCATCCACGGGTTCACGTTCATCCTATTAGCGCCTCCTTCGGTTCTTGTTGTCGTGCACTAAGTCAGGTGCGGGTCTGGCCGGGACTACTGCGTCATCCGTTCCTCCTTCCGAGTGCCCGTCGGGCCGCCCTCAGCGCTTGACACGCGGGTCGAGGGTGTCACGTAGCCAGTCGCCGATCAGGGAGATGGTCATGGTCAGAGCGACGAGGACGATGCTGGGCGCGACGCTCAACCACCACGCGGTCACCAGGTAGTCGCGGCCGTTGCTCACCAGCGACCCGAGTGACACGACGGGCGGCTGCACGCCTACGCCGAGGAACGACAACGTCGACTCCAGCAATATCAAGGAGCTCAGGTTCGCCGTGGCGAGCACGATTAGGGGCGAGGCGACGTTAGGCAGCATGTGCTTCATGGCTACCCGGAAGAGCGACGCGCCCAAGCCTCGCGCGGCCTCCGAGAACGGTTGCTCTCTGATGAGCAGCACCTGGCCGCGCGTCACCCGCGCGTACGTCTCCCACCTCGCGATGCTGATGACGGCGATGAGGACAGGCAGGCTGGTACCGAAGACAGCGATCGCAACGAGCGCGATGAGGATGAACGGCAACGCGAGCTGCGTGTCCACCAGGAACATGACCGCGCTGTCGAACGCGCCGCCTATCAGGCCGCTCAGCAGCCCGAGTGTCACGCCGAGCACGAGGCTTATGACCATCCCGACCGATGCAACGGCCAGCGAGGTCCTGATCCCGTACAGGGTCCTAGACAGCACGTCGCGGCCCAGTTGGTCCGTTCCGAGGATCGCGCCAGGGCCTCCGTCGAGCAGCGCGGGGGCCTGCAGCCTGTGCAGGAGGTCCTGGGTGGTCGGATCCGCCGGCGTGATCAGGGGCGCCAGGATCCCCACGACGGCTATGCCGACGAAGAGCACTATCGAGAGCGAGATGAGTAGCGGTGTGCGCCTCGCGTACCTCCAGCCCTGCCTAGCGCGCGCGAGCGGGCCTTGGGCAGGAGCTGGGCGCGGGGCGGCTGGTACGGGACCGTCGGTCGTCGTCACGTCAGCTCCCGATCCGGATCCGTGGGTCGAGTAGCGAGTACGAGATGTCGACCAGCACGTTCGCGACGACCACGGCGCAGGCGATCACCAGGACCACGAACTGCAGCGTCGGGAAGTCGCGATGAACGACCGAGGTCAACACCAGACGCCCGACGCCGGGCCATGCGAACACGGTCTCGGTCACCACAGAACCGGAGATCAGGGTGGCGAGCGACAGGCCGACGATGGTCAGCACGGGCAGGAACGCGTTCCTGAGCGCATGCTTCCAAACGGTGACCCGGCCCGGTAGGCCCTTGGCGCGCGCCGTGCGCACGTAGTCCTCGTTGAGCACCTCGAGCATCGACGACCTGGTCAACCTGGCTATCAAAGCGGCGTGCGAGGCGCCGAGCGTGAACACTGGCATGAGGTAGTGCCGCCAGTCGCCGTAACCGCCGCTGGGCAGCCATCTGAGCACCAGGCTGAAGATCAGGATGAGCATGATGCCGAGCACGAAGTTGGGGATCGCGTACGCCGTGAAGCTCAACGACATGAGCGTGCGGTCGAGCACGCTGTTCCGGTGAAGGGCCGTCATGATCCCCACGGGAACGCCGATCAGGATCGAGAGGACCAACGCCAGGCCACTGAGCCGCAGCGTGGGACCGAGGCGCTCCGCGAAGACCTGCGTCACGGGACGCCGTTCGTAGAAGCTGTTCCCGAAATC
The DNA here is from genome assembly GCA_040255585.1 of Deinococcaceae bacterium. Classification (GTDB taxonomy): domain Bacteria; phylum Deinococcota; class Deinococci; order Deinococcales; family Trueperaceae; genus JAAYYF01. The sequence goes on along the minus strand of JBDZVI010000064.1, from coordinate 6,896 downwards.
GCCACGCGCCAAGCCTTGGAGGTACCGCCAATACTGTTCCGGGATCGGCTTGTCGACGGCCAGCGCCGCCCTCATGGAAGCGCGCGCCTGTGGCGGCGCGTCGTCTGGCAAGAGCCACATGGTGGGGTCTCCCGTCAGGCGTGTCCCGACGAAGACCAGCGTGACGATGAACGCAAGCGTCAGAAGCGACCTGGGGAGCCTCCGCGCCAGGAAGACCGTCATCGCCTGTCCCGCCAGTAGCGAGCCGCTCCGGGGTGTTGTGGCAACCCGTCGAGTCCCGGCGCCGACTCCGGGTTCAACAGCACGTTCTCTGCATGCAGCACGCGCGTTATCGAGTAGACGTCCGCTTCGGAGACCGCGCTATGCGTGATGAGGGTCATCGGCACCCGCAACGTCGAGATCGGGACGTCTTGGTGAGGGTAAGAGAACGCCTCGATGCGGCTGGCCTGCCAGTACGGATGGTCCTTGACCAACTCGCGGAGCACGGGCGGGTCGATGGACAAGAACCGCAGTTCGCGCGCGATGGCGAACTCGATCAGCGCGGAGTTCCTGGACGACGACAGGAAGAACACCAGGTCCAGCTCGCCATCGACCAGCATGGTGATCATCTCGTCGAACGGGGCCTGCTTGGCGATATACGCGCCGCTCTCGACGTAACCGAAACGCTGCAGCACCTCGCTGGCCACCTTCTCGCTGGCGCCTCCGAACGCTCCGAGGCCGACCGTCTTGCCGTTGAGGTCCCGTAGGCTCGTCACTGGCCCGGCGGCCAGGGTGAAGATGTGCAGCTCGAGCCCACCGAGAGGCGCGATGGAACGTATGTTCGTGTGCGGTTTGTCGAAGTCGCCGTGCCCGTTGAAGGCGTCGACCGCCACGTCGATCTGCGCGATGCCCAGCCCGATCTTGGCAGCCTCGGTGAGCCGCACGTTCTCGAGGCCGCCGCCGGTCAACTGGACGGTGGAGTACACGCCCGTGGTTCGCGCCAGGATGGCGGAGATCCGCTGACCGAGCGTGAAGAAGGAGCCGCCCGTCGACCCGGTACCGAGCGCATCGCAGTAGACGACGAGGTTGCGGCGCTCCTCCGAAGGCATCAGGGCCTCAATGAGGGTCGCGAACGTGTCTGCGGCACGCTGCGTCTCCCCCGCCCCGAGCGCTTCCAGGACCGACTCCAGGACCGTTACGTACTTGACCACGTCCGGTTCGAAGGCGCCCTCGCCACCGGGGCGACGACCGACGTTCCGCATGGCGAGCACCAAGGTACGGAGGAGCGCGTTGCTGGTCAGGCGCGCCAGCCGGTCCTGGAACGTGGAATCGAGCTCCAGCAGCTCCGCCGAGCTCAGCGTCCTGGCGTCGCGCGACAGGGTATCCAGCGTGCTCCGCAGCAGACGGCCCACCTCCTTCGCGCTTCGCTCCACGGCCAGCTTCAGCGTGATGGCAGCAAGCTCCCTGCGTACCTCGAACAGGTCGGAGTTCTCGACGAGGCCGGAGACATCCGAGTCGAGCAGGGGCTGGAGGATGCCTTTGAGCGAGGGCTTGGCAACGAACGTCCCGACCCCATGCTCGATCCGCAGGCGGCCCACCGCGGCCAGCTTCTGCATCCCCTCGCGGATCGTGGATTGCGCCAGGCCAGCTTCCTCGGAGAGCTCCTTGATGGTCGGGAGTTGGTCGCCAGCTTCGAGGTGCCGCGCCGCGATCATGCCCTGGATGAACTCCACGGTGCTCTCCACCCGGCTCGTGCGCCTACGCGTGTCCTCTGGCACCGTCATCCCTCGCCTCACCGCCACACCCGAAGTCATCGGATGACTGGCGCTGTCATATGATGACGAACCGTAGCAGATGGTCGGAGGGGTGTCAACCAACCGGTCCGGCCGCAAAGTACAAGACTGGGGGGCCGCCTTGGCGGAGGTCGAGCAGTGCCGAAAAGAAGCCCACGTAGGCCCGCGGCCGTCGCTCGTGGTCTCTGAGCGTCTCCCGGGTGGGGCCTAGTCGCTCCTGCAACCGAGGACAACCGGCGGTGACCGTCTCGGAGTCGGGCGAAGGCGCGAAACTCGCGCTCGAGTACGCGTTGGGTAGCCTGCCATAGTTAAGGGCCATGCGTCGTGCAACAAGTACGTTGCAGATAGCATGAAACCTCAGTGGTGATACCAGGTCCACAAGCCCCGGCGACCTCCGTGGGTCGGGCGTCACACCAGGGTACGGGGCCAGGCGAGAACGCGACAGCGCCGCTTCAAGATCGGGCGCGATGAGTGCGCCTGATCGACTTGACCGCGACGCAAGAGCGTCCTAGGCTTTCACCATAGACCCCGAACCCGTCCTCTCCAGCGCGCAGCCGCGAAGATGCTCGGGGCTTTCCTTTGCCTGTACGTCTCTATAGCCTCTACGTCGGGAACGGGAACTCCCAGCTTCCGTTGGCGCGACCGCTCGAGTCGGAGCGCTCGGGGCGGAAACCGGGCAGAAACGTTCCTCGTCCGCTCGAACGGCCACCAATCTGACCGGTTACTAGTGGACCGTCATCGCTGACACCGCGAAGTGTCCAACGGCGCACCGCCCCCTTCGCTACCGTCAGCATCCATCACCCCCGCTTGTACGGCGCCATCCACGACAGCCACCAGCCGCGCAAGCCCACGCTGATCGTTCAACTTCCCCGTGAGTAACGCGTCGGGGTCCAGCTCGATCACGTAAAGGGGCTGTTGCAGCTGCCGAGTGGTCGGGTCGAACGCCAAGGGCGCCGACTTCCCGACCTCGAACCGCGCCTCCGGGCTCGCCAGGTACGCGGCGATGGCCTCCGGGAGCGTCGAGCCAGCCGCGGCCGCGGCATCGTGCAAGATCGTGATAGCGGCGTAGGCCGCCCACGCCGCCGGGTCCATCGGCTGGCCCCAGCGCGCCACGAAGCGGTCGTTGAGCGCGTCGCCGGCGGCCGCACTGCCGCCCGCGCCATCACTCCCGCCGAGGGTCGCGTCCCATAGCGCCACCCGGAACCCGAGGCCCTGCGCGTCCGCCCGCACGCGCATCGCCCCCAGGAAGTCGCGCGTCTGCGTGACGGGGAACGGGTACGGGAGCGCCGCCACGTGCGGCCCGACGGACTCCTCCTGCGCCAGGAACGCGATCTGATCGGGCGCGTTCACGAGCACCAGGATCAGGTCGGCGCCGCTGCGACGCACCTCCTCGAGCACCGGGCCGTAGTCCGGCTGGCCCGTCATCACACCCGTCGAGCCAGCGAGAACCGCGTCGGGGGTGGCCGCGAGGGCAGCCAGCGCCGCGTCGCGCAGCTCGGTTCCCTCCCCCGTCTCCTCGTACACGACGAACCACCGCTCGTGCCCGTGGTCCGTGAACCAACTCGCCATGGCGCCCAAGTACACGCCCGCGCCGGCCTCGATGTTGAACGTGCTCCTGAGGCACGCCGTCCTCAGCGCGCTCGCGGGGGAGCCGATGTTGAGGAAGGGCACACCCGCGCCTTCCGCCACGTTGGAGAGCACGTCCGCCTGCCCGTCGCCCAGGCCCCCGACGAGCGCGGCGGCGCCGTTGACGGCCAGGAGCCGCTCCGCGGCCCGCTCGGCCGCCTCGGCGCTCGGGGCGCTCGCCAGCAGGAGCTCGAGGTCGACCGCGCCCGCCTCGGAACGGCCGTTACCCACCTCGGCCGCCAGCTGAGCCCCCATCACGGCCGCCTGGCCGACCACGTCGTACAGCGACGCTTCCGGGACCAGCGAGACCCCGGTCCGGGTGGGACCAACGAGGGCGACCCTCAGCGTCTCCGGGCGCCCCGCGGCATCCGGCACACGCGGCGGCGTCAGGGGCTCGACCGGCACGTGGTAACGCTCGACGACGGCCTGGACGTCGGCCCACCGCGCGGCCAGCGCGACGTTGAGGGCGTCGCGGAGCGCCACGTCGCCGGGCCGGACCGCGATGGTCATCGGGACGGTCATGGGCAGGCTCGCCGGGTCGAACTCGGACGTTATCGGGACGACGGTGAGGTCGAGCCCGAGCTCGCCGGCGTAGTAGCCGACCTGCGGTCCCCAGGCCACACCGACGTCCACGTCGCCGTTGGCCACCGCCTTGACGATCTGCGCGAGGCGGTCCGGCGCGCCGTACTCGGCCCGGTACGTCGCCACGATGTTGGCGCCGAGGCCGTGCTCGACCAGCGACGTCTGGGGCGGGATGCCGTTCGACTGCACGCCGATCCTCAGGGTGCGGAGCACCGGATCGTCGAAGGAAGATAGCTCGTAGCCTTGGTTCGGCCGGTACAGGAGCACGTAGGGGCTCTGGTAGTAGGCGACCGTCGTGAGGAGGTCCTCGTACCCGTCGGGGACGCCCATCAGCATGTCGCAGTTGCCAGCGCGCAGCTCGAGCCGAACGATATCGCCGTTGAAATAGTGCCAGTCGTAGGTGACGCGCGCCCCGAGCTCGTCGGCCAGGATGCCCGCGATCTCGTTCTCGAACCCGCGCTCGTCGTCGCTCGAGAACGGCATCGAGCTGGGGTCGGCGCACACGCGCATCTCCCAGCCGGCGGACTGGGCTGGGGACTGAGCGTCGGCCCGTGCACCGGATTGGGCGCCGGTCTGGGCGCCAGCGGACCCGAGGCCGAGCACCAGGGTGGTCAGGAGCAGCGCGGCCCCCGGAAGCACATAAGTGGCAGGCCGGTTCGTCATGGGTCTCCCCTTCGCTGACATGAGCGGGTGAGGAGGCGATGCCCCCTCACCCGCGCGAGCGCCGAGCTGATCAGCGCGGCAGTCCGAAGACGTACAGGGTGCTGCCGGGGCGCGTGTAGCGCCCGGTGTTGTCGGGGGCCGTGTCGGCCGTCACCACGCTGTTGGCCGGCGCCTTGCTCCCGATGACGGCGATGTACTGCCTGCCGTCCGTACCCCTGAAGCTGATCGGCGATGCGTCGAACCCGCTGCCCGTCCGGAACGACCACAGCAGCTCGCCCGTCCCCGCGTCGAGGGCACGGAAGGCGCCTTGGTTGTCGCCACCGAAGACCAGGTCGCCGGCGGTGGACATGATGGGCCAGCTCAGGGACTGGTTGGACTTGATGTTCCACGCCTGCTCGCCCGTGGCGGGGTCCCAGGCCTGGATCTGGGCCGTCCAGCCGCCGGGGCCCGTCGAGCGCGCGCCGAACGTCTCGAGGACGTAGCTCTCACCTGGCGTGTACTCGCCCTCGGTGCCCGTCATCGTGCTGCACGTGTTGTAGGCCTGGAAGTAGATGAGGCCCGTCTTGGGCGAGTAGGTCGTGTTGTGCCAGTTGCCGATGCCGAAGGGGCAGACGACGCCCGTCTCGGTGCCCGTGTAGACGACCGCGTCCGGGTTGACGACCGGGCGGCCCGTCTCCATGTCGACGTGGTCGGCCCAGGTCACCGTCGTGTACTTGATCGGCTGGTGCAGGAGCTCGCCGGTGTGCGCGTCCCACACGTAGAAGAAGCCGTTACGGGCGGGCTTCATGAGGGCCCGGCGCGTCTGGCCGTCGATCGTCAGGTCGACGAGCTGCTGGCCGGCTGGCAGGTCGTAGTCCCACGAATCCTGGGGCGTCGCCTGGTAGGCCCAGACGAGGTTGCCCGTCGTGGCGTCGCGCGCCATCTCGGAGGCGCAGTAGGCGTTCGTGTACTGGTCGAGGCCGGGGGCCGTGGCGGGGTCGCGCCGGTAGTCGGGGTTCCACGGCGCGCAGTTGCCCGTGCCGTAATAGAACAGGTTGGACTCGGGGTCGAAGGTGAACCAACCCCAGACCGCGCCGCCGCCCGTCTTCCAGGAGTCGCCGTACCAGGTCGAGGTCCCGGGGCTGTCCGGCGTCGGGTAGAACGGCTTGAAGTCGGGGCCGATGCCCATCTCCTCGTCGGGGCCCATGTTGTAGAACTTCCACACCTGCGCGCCCGTGTCGAGGTCGTAGGCGGAGACGTGACCGCGGATCCCACGCTCGCCGCCTTCCACGCCCACGATCACGTTGTGGCCGGCCACGAGGGGCGACATGGTCGTCGTCTCGGTCAGGCTGAGGTCGGCGACCTGGGTCGTCCAGATGACGGCGCCCGTGTTCGCGTCGAGCGCGAACAACTGACCGTCGAGGGTGTTGAAGATGATCTTGCCGTCCGCGTACATGAACCCGCGGCTGTTCGCGCCGCAGCAGGCCTTCGCCTCGGCCAGCCCGGGCATCTCGGGGGCGAACGACCATTTGATGTAGCCCTGCTGGTTGAGGTCGAGCGCGTAGATCGTGTTCGGCTTCGGGGTCAGGATGTACATGGTCGTGCCGACGACGAGCGGGGCCGACTCGATCTGGTCGGTGACGCCGATCTGGAACGTCCAGGCGACCTGCAGGTTCTTAACGTTGTACTTGGTGATCTGGTCGAGCGGGCTGTAGTTCCAGCCCGAGTACGTGCGGTTGGGCATCAGCCACTGCCCGGGATCCTGCTGCAGGACCGTGAGATCGTCGTTCGGCTGGGCGAAGGCCAGGGTGAACGACGCGAGCACGAGGCTCAGGGCCAAGGCGGCCCGGTGGAGTCGAGCGCGTTTTGCGGGTTGTTCTCGCTTGCCTGACATCACAATGCACCCTCCAAGAGGTCTTGCGGTTTCCGCATGCACGCCCCCGCGCTCCGGCGGCGGCGGCGACTGGGTATGGCTCCCTCCTTCACCTCTGCGCGGTCACGGCGTCCTGCGTGACCGGGCCGTACGCGTTGGACCACGAGTTGCGGATGAACGTCGCGACGGAAGCGATCTGCTCGTCGGTCAGCACGCCTCCCCACGCGGGCATGCCGTGGGGCGGGATGCCGCCCAGGATGGTGTCGATCACGTAGTTCGTGTTGCCGAGGTTCGCGTTCTTGTCGAAGGCCGGGCCGACCTTGCCCTGGCCCTGGTCTCCGTGGCACACGGCGCAGTTCGCCGTGAAGGTCTGCTGACCCTCGCTCATCAGGGCCGCGAGC
>JBDZVI010000063.1:0-17493 GCA_040255585.1 Deinococcaceae bacterium | reverse complement strand
GGTGCCGTCGCTCCGGACCTCGTAGTTGGCCAGGATGACCTCATGCTGTTCTGGAGCGGGCAACGAGCGCAACCAGGGTTCGATCGCCGCCTTGAGTTCCTCGAGCGTGAACCCGCAGACCTTCTTAGGTTCGAGCAGCCTCCTGGCTTCCGGCCACTCCATGTGCGCACGGAAGTCGATGATGCCGCCGTCGACGAGGCAGATGGCTTCTACCCTGCCGGGATGCCTGACGGCGAGCTCGAGGGTCACGTCCCCGCCCCACGAGTGGCCCATCACGTAGGCCCGCTCGAGCCCGAGCCCATCGAGCAGCCGAACGGCGTCGTCCGTGACCTCGGTCCAGCCGTAGCCGTCGGCGGGTTTACTGGACCCGCCGTGACCGCGCTGATCCGGAGCGACCAGATAGTATGAACCACTAAGGAAAGGTATGCACAAGTCCCATATCCGGTTGGTAGACCCCAAACCATGCAGGAGCAGCAGGGCCGGAAGGCTGGGGTCGCCCCACGTCCGCACTCGCATTTCGCCGAAAGGAACGCTGATCTGGCGGTATCCGACCTGTTGGTTCACTAACGGCCCCTCGCCATCCGAGGGACCACGGAGACCGGATGCCCCGCTCGCGAGCGCGTCGTCCCCCGGCACGATGACGATGGTCGGTTAGCGTCGGAGACGAGCGTGGAGATCCTCATGCCTCATTAAACCACTTTCGGAGCCTGTGGGTGAACCTTAGGTTCAGTAACTACGGCGCACACTGGTACGATGCGCGATATTTCTATCACGAGGGGCCAAGAACCCATGGCCCCAGTCGTTGGCCACCCGACGGTGGCCAACCCTGAAGGAGCGCGAGATGACACAGCCGAACGATGCGGCGTCGATCGAGGAGGGCTGGGAAGAAGCGCTCGGTGTCCTCCGAAGGTGCGTGACCCCGGCAGGCTTCAAGGCATCTGCCTTGCCAGGCGGATACCCTCAGGTGTGGGCGCGTGATGCGCCGATCACCTCACTCGGAGCGTACGCCTCCGGAGACGGGGAGCTCATGGCATGCGCGAGGGCGTCGTTGGAGACGCTGCGCAGAAGCCAGACCGAGCTGGGCATGATCCCGCTCAACTTCGATACCCGCACCAACTCCGTCACGACGGAGAACGCCGGCGCGGTAGACGCGAACCTCTGGTTCATCCTCGGACACTACTTCGATCTCGCGGCGAGCAACGACGCCGAGTTCATCGATTCCAGCTGGAACTCACTGGAGCGCGCGCTGGTATGGCTGCGCTATCAGGACATGAACGCCTGCGGCCTGCTGGAGGTGCCGGAGGCCGGCGACTGGGCCGATCTCTACTCCGTGCGGTACAATGTCCTGTACGACAACGTGCTTTACGTGGCGGCGTTACGCGCCATGGGCAGCATGGCGATGGCTACGGGCCGGGCGCCGCGAAGCGCGGTCGCGTCTTCGAAGAGCTACCTGGAGTTGGCCGCCGATGCCGCACGCAAGATCCGGCTCCTGTTCTGGCTCGATCGCCCTTGGGACGGCACCAAGTTCGGTGAGCAGCTAGAGGCACTTCGCGAAGAGCGGCTCGAGTGGTTCCTGCTTTACCAGAACACCGCGACCCTGACGGAGATGCCGTACTTCCTGCCGTGGCTTGGGTTCAGAGAGTTCGGCACTGCCTTCGACGGCCTCGGCAACATGCTCGCCATCCTGGTCGGCCTAGCCGACGAGGATCAAACGGCAACGATCCTGCGGTACGCGGAAGCCGCCGGCGCCAACGCTCCATACCCGCTGCGGGCGTTCTACCCGCCCATCTACCCCGGCGACCGCGACTGGCGCGAGTACTTCAGGAGCAGGAACCTCAACCTCCCGCACCAGTACCATAACGGCGGCATCTGGCCGTTCATAGGCGGCTTCTACGTTGCCGCCCTCGCGGCGCGTGGCTTCGCGGACAGCGCCGAGGCGCAACTAGTGCGCCTCGCTCAGGCCAACCGCCTCGGCAAGCTCGGGCCGTGGGAGTTCAACGAGTGGATCCACGGGCTCTCCGGCCGGGCGATGGGGCATCCGCTGCAGGCGTGGTCGGCAGGGATGTACCTTTACGCCCGAGCGAGCGTGAGGGATCCATCTGTGGTCGGTTGGTGGCGAGGGTTGGGGGATCGGAGAGCTTGAACCAAGCCCCACCTGTCTAAGAACGGGGGCCAGGGCTGCACGCCAACCAGGTCGGCGCCTGGAAGCGGCAGTTGTTGGAGGGCGCCTCGAACCTGTTCACGCCGGCAGCGGAGCGTCACCGGGACGGCGAGGCTGACGCCAAGGAGTTGCTGGTGAAGATCAGTGAGTTGACGATGGTACGCGTTTTTTTGTCCAAAGCGCTCGAGCGCTGAGCCCACACGAACGCAGAAGCATGATCGACACGCAGCGTGACCTGCCGGTCACGCGCCAGTGCGAACTGCTGAATGTGAACCGCAGCAGCTTCTACTACCAGCCAGTGATCGTGCCGGTCGAGGAGCTGGAGGTGATGCGCGAGATTGACGAGATCCACCTGCTGCGGCCGTTCCTGGGTAGTCGCCGGCTGGCTGACGAACTCAAGGGTAAGGGCTTCACGGTGAACCGCAAGCGCCTATTGCGGTTGATACGCGTGATGGGCTTGAGCCCCATCTACCCGAAGCCGCGCACCACGAAACGTGGAGTCGGCGCCGGGCATAAGGTCTACCCGTACTGACTTGACGGCCTAGTCATCGACCGCCCGAACCTCGTGTGGGCTGCTGACATCACCTACATCCCCATGGCCCGGGGCTTCGCTTACCTCACGGCGATCATGGACGTCGCTACCCGCCGCCTGCTGGCGTGGCGGTTGTCGAACAGCCTGGACACGCGCTTCTGCCTGGAGGCCCTCACGGAGGCCCTGGAGCGCTTCGGGCGACCGGAGATATTCAAGGCAGCCAGTTCACCTCACGAGCCTTCACCGGCAACCTGGTGGCGCGGGGCGTAAAGATCAGCATGGACCGGGAAGGCAGTTGGCGCGACAACGTCTTCATGGAACGATTCTGGTGGAGCCTGAAGTACGAGCACGTCTACCTGCATGCGTACGAAGACCTCAGGAGCGCCAGGCAGGGAATCGCTGCATACGTCGAGTACTACAACAACGAGCGACAGCATTTGAGCCTCGACAAGCTGACGCCGGTTCAAGCGTACGAACAGAACCCGATCGTTGCTACATCGTCATCCCCGACTCCTACTGACCGGCTCCCAGGCATCCCGCCCTCGCAGGCGTGGTAACACTTAAGAACCAAGGGGCACCTGTCCAAGAACAGGGTCCAGGGCTTTTGCCGTTCGCGCACTCTTCCTCCAGCAAGTTGGAGACGCGGAACTCAGTTTAAGAAAAACCCAGTGCGGCTCACGTTGGAAACAACGCATTCTCTGCATGCGCCTCGAAGCCGTCGAGGCGAAAGGCCCTGTGTGGCCCTACAAGTAGCGGCGGGTCCCATGACAACGTGGAAAGTTGGGGCAGCCCCAGAATTGCTGGCCTGCCAAGGTCCCGCGCCGGGCCACTCTTACTACCATGAGCTTCCCACACCGCGGACAGTGTGGCGTTGAGGTGACTCGCTGGATTGGGGCACGTTTCGTGGGTGCACTTGTGCTCTGGGACTGGCTTGATAGTAGAGGCGTGACGAAAGGAGCGATTTGCTGTGGCGAGTCCACCTTGGGAATAGAGAGCGGAAGTGAGGGAACACTGGCACCAAGCGCCAGCAAGTCTCGTTCTGCCTGTGCTCGCAGACGAAGCGCTGTCATTAGCGTCTCATCGCTGCTTGCAGCGGCGCGAATTGCCGGCAACTGGCTCTGACCGCGTGAGAGTGTTTCGTAGCCTTTGAGTATTTGCGCTGCCAGCCGAGCTTGATATTCGGCATGCTGCTGCTTGAGTTGCTCTTGGTCTGCTCGGTCCTGCGGATTCGAGTTTGGATCGTACCTAAAGTCCCTTTCGTGAGTCCGACGCCAGTTGATGAGGCGTCCCGTCAACACCTCACCAAATCCTGGTACCCCATGGATCTTGCTGGGCGTTACGTCCGCAGCCGTTTCCACTCCGAAGGACACCAAGGTTGCTGTTCGGTCGACGCCGATGCCACTAATATGCGCTGAGCGAATCGAGATCGTATCCAGGTAGGCGTTCAGCTGACGTGTTTCTCGGGTTGCCTGGAGGCGCGCTAACGCCGAATCGAGTGACTCAGAGTGACGCTCATAGGCGTCGACGGCGGTTACCATGTCCACCTGGACGGTGAGCACTTGCCACAATTGGCTCTGCCGCGCAAAGGAATCTAGAGACTGCTGAACCTTGGCGTGTGCACGTCGATATGCTTGCAGATACTCATCGGTGGGCGCTTTCGATTTACGGCTCATACTCAATCCGAAAATAATCGCGCCTACAAACAACAACCAAACGGATGGTGCAACAAAGAATCCGGCAATGCCGCCTAGAGTCACGATGCCGCCGGCGACTCTAGTCCATGAAGCGGCGGAAATGGACTCCCGGAGCTTTGTGCTGATTTGCTCCGGCGGGGAGACTGCTGGTAGTAGTTCGGCCACATTTGGCACGTGGAAACTCCGTATTGCCTGGATCGCCGTCGCTAGGTTGAGCGAAGCGCTCGTGTCTACGGCGCCGACGCCCCTCCTGTTAGGAAACATCTCCACACCGCCACGCGAGGCTAGGTCGCACCAGCAGCAGGCCGTGGCGCCCGGAGGGAAGTAGTGGGTTGCTACGTTGCTACAGCTTTGTAGCGAGTTCTCCAAGGCGACCATGGTTCGAATCCACGCTGCGGCGTCTGGGCGGTCGGAAGGCGCTAGGCCAAACGCCTCTTCGAAGGCATCCTGTGCGTACCCTGGAAACACGTCGAGGGTGAGAGCACCGGGAGGAGGCGCAGAAGACGTGGAGTTGCGGCGTCTACGGGAGTAGGCGAAGAGATTACCCGCTATCGCTTCGCCCATAGACAACTCAGTGCCCGCGTGCACGCCTGCATAGGGGTGGCGACCCATGAACAATAGTTGGAAAATCGCTACTGCAAGGCTGAAATTGTCGTGGGATGCGGTTCGCTCAACTGACGCCAGGGACCTACCGTGCAGTTCAGGCGGCAAGAACTCGGGGACGCCGACGACACACGGGTACAGTTCACCCTGCGATCGGAACTGGAAGCTATCGGCATCGATGAGCAGGACGGTTGCATCATGAGCCACCAGTATTCCAGAGTGATTAAGATCTCCAATGACGCAGCCAGAGTTATGGATAGAACCAACTGCCCTGGCCACATTCTGAGCAGCGCGTATCAGGAATCGATAATCGACTTCCGGGAAATGCTGCAAACGTGACTTCGGACTGTACAACTCGTGCAGGGCCCGATGCCCCGATACGCGGTTCATGACGAAGCCGAGAAAGGCTCCAGCCCGCGTGGTAACGATCCTAGTTGGAAAGGACGCCAGTTTGGTTCTCGTTGCAAGTTGAGACTGAACCATTGCACGGACTTTTCGTTCACGCTGGCCACGTAGCTCACGCCTGTAAAGTTTGAGTGCCTCGTGCGGATGGTCGGCCAGCGCGAAGATGGCTCCTTCTCCACCCTTTCCAAGTGACTCCGAAACTCTCAGCCGAACTCCGTCAGCATAAACGTCTTGCACGATTAGCCACCCGTAATGAGTATTAGTGTCTTGTCGTCGTCAGTGCGTTCGCAAAAAGATTGGCTGCCTAGATACGCTGAGAGATGGTCAGAAAGATCCGAAAGGTGTCCACTGTCCAGGGCGTCATCCAATGGTCTCATCATTGGCCGGAAAAAGCCCGGAAAGGCGGAAGCGTCACTAACCGACAGTGCAAGCTCGCCGATCCCGTCCGAAAAGAGGGCGAATGCATCATGACTTCGCTTCAAATACTTAATGTTCAGCCGTGCGTGTGGGAGGTCGGTAATGAAGTACGTTGTAGACGCATACTCTCCAGCGTCGGGCCAACAGAGCACCTCCCAGTCGTTCCCCTTGCGCGCTACAATGGAGCTGTCTCCAACCTGAATGGTTAATACTTCGGCATTTGAGACAAGAACAGCCGCCATTGTGGCCGCATACTCACGAATCTGGACGCGCCTCTTATCTGCATGGGCACTTAGAGCTTTGCGAAGATCATGGATAATGGCCACAACCGCGGCGTCGTCTGGAAACTGCTGCCCCGATTCGAACCAGGCCCTAACGCGATTCTTCATGAAGTAGCAGGTATATCGTGCCCCTACCCCTCCAAGCCTCGTGCTGCCCGCCCCGTCAGAGACGACGGCGAAAACGACACCGTTTGCAACAGGAGTGACAGCGTAAGCGTCCTGTGAATGTAGGTCCGCATTAGCGTGGGCCGTGCCCCTAACGGAGGCCGCCGCCCAGCGCCAGGTCTTGGATTCAGTCTGCAACCGCCCACCCATCCGGTGCGATCGGGTTCTGAAGCTGGACGGGGTCTCCGGGATTAGACTGCGAGACAGCACTCAGTGAACTTGATAACCACTGAAAGAGTGCCCTGAATGCTAGGCCACGCAATCGTAGGGGCTGCCTCATTGTGATCCTCTGGAGTTCATCCATGTTGGCACTCTGAACGCCGACGGCAAAGAACATGAACTCTTTCTTCTCTTCGCCGGCTCTTACCGCAGCAGCCGCCTCCGTAATCGAGTCCGTAGCCGCACCATCAGTTACTAGGAAAACCCAAGGTCGGTAGTACTTTACGCCGTTTTGCTTATAGCGGCTTTTCCGCTCGGTAAGGAGTTGCAAGCCTGTAGTAATCGCTTCTCCCAACGGCGTGGCTCCGCTTGCTAGAAGAGTCTCAGGGTAGAAGGCATCTACAGTAGCGAAATCTGAAATGAGACGGACCGGTCCAAATGAAATCAGCGCGAGCTCAACGCGCTTTGCCGCCATTGCATCATCGAGCAGGTCCCGGCGGAGTGTTGCGATCCCTTCATTCAACTCCGCGATTGGGGCGCCCTGCATCGAGCCGGAGGTGTCCAAAAGCAAGACCACGGGACAACGTTGTTCAGGGTTCTCCGCGAATTCGACGTCACTGAATGGTTGCTGTTTGAACTCGTCCACCCTGCCACCTGCCACGCGGTACAGCTCGTGCCTTCCTGGGATTTGAGGGAAATTGTATCACTCGTGGTGACGTTGCGTCTGGCGATTGTGATTGTGAACGCTAGGCTCGCGCACGTGGGAAGGGTCCTCGCGCTGCCATGGACAAACACGCCAGGGAACGCGAGAAAGAGAGGCGAAACAGGCCAGAAGGACAACCCAGGAAGCAGCAGACCGCCGGCAAACTCATCCAAGGCGCCGCCACCACCAACTGGAAGCAAGCCCTAGCCCAACTCTCCCTCGCCTACCCCGAGAGAATCACCCCCACCTCTAACCATGAACCCAACCCCACACACAAACAACTTGACAGGCTCGGCCCTCAAGCCATCGGCCACAGCGTGGCGGACTCACGACCAAGCTTCTTCTGGCTGCCGCGAGCCTCAAGCAGGTCCTCGGCTTCACCCTGACACCTGGCCAGGTTCACGACGCGCCACCGGGACGCCAACTGCTACGCTCCCTCGGGCTGAACAACCTACAGGTGCCGTTGCTGATGGACCGCGCCTACGAGGGTAACGAAACAAGGTTCCTAGCACACCCTCTGGGCTTCGAACCGATCGTGCCGCCCAAACAGAACCGCCTCGAACCGAGGGAGTACGACACCGACCTGTACAAGAAGCGCAACGAGATAGAGCGCCTCTTCGGTCGCATCAAACTCTACCGCCGCGTCTTCACCCGCTACGACAAGACCGACCACATGTTCAGGGCCTTCATAACCATCACACTCATCGCCGACCAACTACGAAGCGTGAACACGCCCTAGATTACGGCGACGCACATGGAGTCACGTAACGCCGCATACATGTAGCTTTCACGTGCGACCCCTACCATCCGTTGGAGAACGCACGGTTCACGTGAGCCCCCCGATCCCAGGAGGTAACGCCATGCTCAAGCGTTTCGCACCCCTCGCACTGCTCGTCCTCGCCGTCGTCATGGCGGCATGCAGCCCCCAAGCCGTCAACGCCTCCGGCGACTGGTCCGCCTCCGTGCAGACCGGCGGCGGGCCCACCCCGCTCTCGTTCACGGTCGGCGACGACAACCGCGTCGCCAGCGACGACTTCCACCTGCAGTACGGCGACCTGTTCCTCGACTACGAGGTCACGTCGAGCGTCGTCGGCGACCGCTTCTCGCTGGACGCCCGCGCCACATCGAACGCCGGGACGGCGACGCTGACCGTCCGCGCGCAGATCAACGAGAACGCCATGAACGGCACGTACGACTTCCTCGTCGTGCCGAACGACGGCGAGCCGCTGCACGTGAACGGGAGCTTCACGGCCTCGCGCGTCGTGCGGTAGGCACGCGTCCTGCGGTAGGACTGCCCAACCTCCACTAGGGCCGGTCGGCGTCGGGCCTCAGCCCGCGCAGGTACACGTCCACGAGCCACGACTCCGCCCCGGCGCAGACGTGCCCGGGCACCTCGCTCAATGGGCGGGTGACCGCGGCGAGGCCGACCTGGAACGCGACCCCGTCGATGCCGTCTCGCACCAAGCCCGCCGCGCGGGCGCGCTCGATGAGCCGGTCCTGAGACTCGTTGACCCGCGCCACGACCTGCCGCGCGTACTCCGGCACGCCTTCCTTGGCGAAGAGCTCGAAGAGTTCCGGCAGCAGCGCGCCCGGCCGCAAGGCGGCGAGTTCGTGGACCAGCGCCCGCCACGCCCGCTCGGGCTCCATACTCAACTCCGCGTCGTACCGCGCCTCGATCGCAACGAAGCGCTCGGCGAGGTCGAGCACGACGGACCGCACGAGGTCGTCGCGCGTCGGGAAGTGCCGGTACAGCGTCGCGATGCCCGTGCCCGCCTCTTCGGCGACCGCGGCCAGGGCGACGCCGCAACTCCGGCTGCCGAACACCCTGCGGGCGGCATCGAGGAGCGCCTCCCGGTTGGCCAGCGCATCGGATCTCACGGTAACCACCTCCCGCCTGCGTTGCGTTCAGCTACACGGACGATTATACTCTGGTAGTAACGGATAGAAACCCTCCGTTTCAGAACGGGAACCTCACGATGACCATCACGCTTTGGATCATAAACGGCCTCCTAGCCCTCCTCTTCCTCGCCTCCGGCAGCATGAAGCTCGCCCGGCCGAAAGCCGCGCTGGTCACCAACGGCATGGGCTGGGCCCAGGACTTCAGCGACGGCAACATCAAGCTCATCGGCCTGGCAGAGCTCCTGGGCGGCCTCGGTCTGATCCTCCCGTTCGCCCTCGGCATCGCGCCCGTGCTCACGCCGATCGCGGCGGTCTGCCTCGCGATCATCATGGTCGGCGCCACCCTCACCCACGCGCGCCGCAAGGAGAGCCCCATGGGCTCGGCCGTGCTCGGCCTGCTGTGCGCCGTGAGCGCCGTCATCGGGTTCGTGGTGGTGCTCTGAGCGACCCTCGCGCCACGCCCGCCGGAGAAGGAGAAGCATGCCGACCATCGCCGTCCTAGGCGCGGGCCCGGGCCTCGGGCTCGCGGTCGCCAAGCGCTTCGGCACGGGCGGGTACGACGTCGTCCTCGTCGCGCGCCGCTCCGAAGCGCTCGCCGATCACGTCGCCCGGCTCGGAGCGAACGGTGTCGGTGCCGAAGCCGTCGCCCCTTTCGGCGGCCGCGTCATCATGCCGTTCATGGCGACCAAGCCCGCGAAGGCCATGCTGCGCAGGGCAGGGATGTGACCGCGGCGTAACCGCGGCCCGGCGCCGTGGGTTCCCGCTAGGCGTACGAGTAGGTCAGCGCCGGGGCGGTCGGCCTCAAGGGCCGAAGGGCCAGCGTCTGCGCCTGCTGCATCTCGATCGCGATCATCACCATCTCGGTGCCCTCAGGCTGCCGGTCGGCCAGTTGCATGTTGTAGTCGCAAAGCTCAGGGTCGTTCGAAGGTAGCACGAAGATCGTGACCTCACTCGGGACGGACTCCCGTAGCTGCTCATCCTCGACTAGTAGCCCGAGGATCAGCACGATCCATGCCTGCTGGCGCTCGATGAGCGTCAACTTCTTAGGATCTGGAAGGTCTTGAGCCTTGATCACGTTCGCCCTCCTGTCTCGCAGGCCCGAGTTTCGCTCGAGCCCGGCCTGATGCGCCAGGCGCCCACTCAGCTTCGAGACTGGCAGCGAAGCGTCGAGTCTGTCGACTTCTGATCTCCAGAAGCACCCGTATCCGGATGTCATGAGCGACGATAACAACGAAGTCCTTTGACTTGTCTATAGGCGGCACCGCGAACCTCCCCTCAGGAACCAGGCGCTAGGGTTCCATAAGGGTGGCTGAACCGCCGGCGGCATGCACCGCCTCCATGGATCACGGCCCACTTGGTGTAGGCGAAACTGTGCCCGGAGCCAACGAGCGCACAGGTGCTACCACCGTCATGACAAGAGATGTGCTGCTAAGGCGCCGGGTACTTGACCCCGTTCTTGACCATCTTCGCCCTCACCGCCGCGACCATGTCAACCCCCAACCGGTCCGCCAACTCGAGCAGGTAGATCTGCACGTCGGCGAGCTCGTCCACCACGCCGGCACGCTCGGTGGGTCCCAGAGCGTCCGACTCCTCGTTCGTGAGCCACTGGAAGTGCTCCATCAGCTCCGCGACCTCGACGGACAGGGCCATGACGAGGTTCTTAGGCGCGTGGTAGCGGTGCCAGTCGCGCGCCGCCGCGAACTCGCGGATCTCCGAGGTGAGCTGTTCAAAGTCTCCGGGCATATTGGTCAGGTTAGCGCGCGGGCTGCGGCTGCGGCCGCACGACCGGAGCTCGGGGGCGCGCCAAGGACTCGGGAGCGGGCCGCACCCCTAGACCCACATGCGCTCGGCCATCACGCCCACTCAGCCGCCGAAACGCAAGCAGCCACTAGCCACCAACGCCGCAGCTCCCCTCACCCCTCCTCCGCCTGCCCAGCGAACCACGCCTTCCAGTCCCACGAGCTCTTGACCACCTCGGCGAGCTGGAACGTCTCCGTGCGCGTGATGGCCGGGATGTCGCGCGGCAGCGTCGTGGCTATGAAGGCGTGCAGGTCCTGGGCGCTCGGGTGGAGCGTCTGGATGATGATGTCGGCCGAGCCGAACGAGTTGCCCACGAAGCGCACGTTCGGGTACTCGGCGAGGCGCGCGGCCGCGGCCGGCACGTGGCCGGGCTGGAGGCTCAGGAGCGTGATGGCGTAGACGTTGAGCCCTAGCCGCAACGGGCTCCCGACGGCGGTGATCTTGATGTACCCGAGCTCCTTGAGGCGGGCGACGCGGCCGCGCACGGTCGCCTCCGACACACCGAGCTCGCGCGCGATGTCCCGGAACGGCCGGCGGCCGTCGTCCTCGAGTGCGACTATCAACGACTGATCCAAGGCATCAACGCGCATATATCTCAACGTTACGCCTCGCATTGCGAACCAGGCAAGCCCATCGCATTGACATCGCGCAACGGCACGTCTATGCTCGAACCCGGAACACCTTTAGGAGGAGGAACATGAAGCGATCGGTCACGACGCTGCTGCTGGCGCTCGTTCTGGCGGCGGCCGGGCTCGCATCGGCGCAGACGACACTGAGGATCGGGCTGGCGGAAGACCCCGACATCCTCGACCCCGCCTTGGCCCGCACCTACGTCGGGCGCATCGTCTTCACCAGCTTGTGCGACAAGCTGTTCGACATCACGCCCAACCTCGAGATCGTCCCACAGCTCGCCACGAGCTACACCGTGTCGGCCGACGGGCTGACGCTCGACCTCGCCATCCGCGAGGGCGTAACCTTCCACGACGGCACGCCCCTCGACGCCGCGGCTGTCAAGTACAACATCGACCGCTCGCTGACCCTCCCCGGCTCGACGCGGGCGAGCGAGATCGCGCAGGTCTCCTCCGTCGAGGTGACGGGCGACCACGCGGTGCGCATCCACCTTACGCAGCCGTTCGCGCCGCTCATCGCGCAGTTCGCCGACCGCGCCGGCATGATGATCTCCCCCACCGCGGCCGAGGCGGCCGGCGACCAGTTCGGCGCCAACCCCGTCTGCTCCGGCCCCTACAAGTTCGTGCAGCGCGTCGCGCAGGACCGCATCGTGCTCGAGAAGTACGCCGGCTACTGGAACGCCGACGCCTTCCCCATCGACCGCGTCGTCTTCCTGCCCATCCCGGACACGAGCGTGCGCCTCGCCAACCTCCAGTCCGGCGACCTCGACCTCATCGAGCGCCCCTCCCCGACCGACCTGGCGGCCATCGCCGCCGACTCGGGCCTGGCCATGGAGAGCGTGCCCAGCCTCGGCTACCAGGGCATAACGATCAACGTCGCCAACCCGACGCAGCGCGACACGCCGCTCGCTCAGGACGTGCGCCTGCGCGAGGCCTTCGAGCTCTCCATCGACCGTAACGTCATCAACAACGTCGTCTTCGACGGCCAGTTCGTCATCGGCAACCAGGCCGTGGCGCCCTCGAGCCCGTGGTACACGGCCTCCCTGCCCATCCCCGAGCGCGACGTCGACCGCGCCAAGGCGCTCATCGCCGAGGCCGGCTACACGCGCGTGCCCGTCGAGCTGATGGTCGCGAACAACCCCGACTCCGTGCGCGTCGGCGAGGTCGTGCAGGCCATGGCCGGCGAGGCCGGCTTCGACGTGTCGTTGCGCGCGACCGAGTTCGCCACGGCCCTCGACCTGCAGGACGCGGGCGACTACGACGCCTTCGCCGTCGGCTGGTCGGGCAGGCTCGACCCCGACGGGAACATCCACTCCTTCGTCACGTGCGAGGGCGCGCTCAACGTGTCCGGCTACTGCGACCCCGAAGTTGACGAGTGGATGAACGAGTCCCGCGCTGTCAGCGACTTCGCCGCCCGCAAGGCGCTCTTCGACAAGGCCGCCGAGCACTACATCCCCGATCGGCACATCATCTACCTCTATCACACGCAGCTGTTCTTCCCGCACACCACGAGGCTGCACGGCTTCGTCGCGTTCCCAGACGGGATGATCCGCCTGAGCGGGGTGTCGCTCGAGTGACAAGAGACTGACCGGGGCGGGGCCGTAGGGTGCTGCCTTACATCCTGCGCCGCGTCCTGACCGCGGCCCCCACGCTCCTCATCGTCACCGTCATGGTGTTCGCCGTCCAGCGCATGCTGCCGGGCGACCCCGCCGTGGTGCTTGCCGGTGAGGAGCGTGACCCGGAGGTCATCGCCTTCATCAGGGACCGCTACCGGCTCAACGACCCCGTGCCCGTCCAGTACGTCGCCTGGCTTGGTCAGGTGACGCAGGGGAACCTGGGCCAGTCGTTCCGGACGCGGCAACCCGTGGCGCAGCTCCTCCTCGAGAAGCTGCCCGTCACCGTCGAGCTGGCGATCCTGAGCCTCCTCGTGGCGCTCGCCATCGCCATCCCCACCGGGGTCCTGGCCGCCGTGCGCAAAGGCACGGCGGTCGACTACGCGAGCACCGTGGCGGCGCTCTCCGGCATCTCCATCCCCAACTTCTGGCTCGGCATCATGCTCATCCTGCTCGTGTCGGTGCGCTGGAAGCTCCTGCCTGCGTCGGGCTTCGTGCCCCTCTCCGACGGCGTGTGGCCGAACCTCCAGCGCATGATCATGCCCGCGCTCGTGCTCGGCACGGGCCTGGCCGGGGTGCTGATGCGCCAGATGCGCTCCTCCATGCTGGAGGTCCTGAAGCAGGACTTCGTCCGCACGGCGCGCGCCAAGGGCCTCGCGCCGTTCCTCGTCGTCGTGAGGCACGCGCTGCGCAACGCCCTCATCCCCGTCATCACGATCATCGGCCTGCAGCTCGGGGCGCTCCTCTCCGGCGCGGTGCTCACGGAGCAGGTGTTCACCATCCCCGGCTTCGGGAAGCTCGTCATCGACGCGGTGTTCAACCGCGACTACGCCGTCGTGCAGGGCGTGGTGCTGTTCACGGCCACGTCCTACATCGTCATCAACCTCCTCGTCGACGTCGCTTACGCGTTGGCGAACCCGAAGATCCAGGTCGGATGACGGGCGCCGGGACCGAGCACGCTTTGGCCCGAGGCGGCGGGGTCGGCGTGTGGCGCCGCGCCCTGGCCAGCCTCGCGCGCAAGCCGTTCGCCGTGGCGAGCCTCGTGATCATCGTGGCGTTCGTGCTCGTCGCCGTCTTCGCCCCCCAGATCTCCCCATACGACCCGACGAAGGCCGACTTCCTCGCCGTGCGCAAGGCGCCGAGCGCCGCGCACCTGCTCGGCACGGACGACGTGGGCCGCGACGTGCTCTCGCGCCTCATCTACGGGGCAAGGGCGTCGCTCATGGCCGGCGCGCTGTCGGTCGTCATCGCGATGGTCCTCGGCGTGCCCCTCGGGCTGATCGCCGGCTTCTACCGGGGCGCCGTCAGCGAGCTCATCATGCGCTTCACGGACGCGCTCCTCTCGTTCCCGTTCCTGATCCTGGCGGTGGCCTTGGCGGCCGCGTTCGGGCCGAGCCTGACGAACGCGATGATCGCGATCGGGGTGGCGAGCGCGCCCACCTTCATCCGCCTGACGCGCGGCCAGGTCCTCGCCGTGCGCGCCGAGGAGTACGTCCAGGCCGCCAGCGCGCTCGGGGCGGGCGACGCGCGCGTGCTGTGGTCGCACGTGCTGCCCAACAGCCTCGCGCCGCTCCTCGTGCAGGGCACGTTGACGATCGCCACGTCCATCATCGCGGAATCTTCGTTATCGTTCCTTGGGCTGGGCGTGCAACCCCCCACGCCGAGCTGGGGCGGCATGCTCAACGTCGCCAAGAACTTCATGGGGCAGGCCCCTTGGATGGCCATCTGGCCCGGCCTGGCCATCTTCGTCAGCGTCCTCGCCTTCAACCTCCTCGGCGACGGGGTCAGGGACGCGTTCGACCCCCGCGACTGACCCGGGGCGCCCACGCGGGCCGCGCAGGCCCGCCGCACCAGGAAGGACCACGCCTTAACATGCGGCTCGACTACGCACTCCCCTACTCCTCGCAACGTCCGGTGGTGATGGCGCGCAACGTCGTCGCCACGTCGCAGGCGCTCGCCGCCCAGGCGGGCCTCGCCATGCTGCAGAAGGGCGGCAACGCCGTCGACGCCGCCGTGGCAACCGCCATCACCATGACGATCCTCGAGCCGACCGGCAACGGCATCGGCTCCGACGCCTTCTGCATCCTGTGGGACGGCCGGGAGCTGCACGGCCTCAACGCCTCCGGGCGCTCGCCGGCGGCCTTCGAGGCGAGGCACTTGGAGGCCGCGGGCGCCGGCGCGCCGGGGTCCGGCGGCGGCGTGCCGCGCGGCTGGAACTCCGTGACCGTGCCGGGCGCCGTCTCCGCCTGGGTCGAGCTCTCCGGGCGCTTCGGGCGCCTGCCGTTCGAGACGCTCTTCGAGCCGGCCATCCGGTACGCGTCTGACGGCTTCCCCGTCCAGCCGATCACGGCGCGCGCGTGGGGGTACGCCGAGAAGTCCTTCGGCGCGCCCGAGTTCGCCGAGTTCCGCCGCGTCTTCCTGCCCGGCGGCCGCGCACCCCGCGCGGGCGAGCGGTTCAGCATGCCCGACCACGCGCGCACCCTCGAGCTGATCGCCAAGACGCGCGGCGAGGCCTTCTACCGGGGCGAGCTCGCCGAGGCCATGGTCGAGGACGCGCGCCACCACGGCGCCACCCTGGCACTCGCCGACCTCGCCGACCACCGGCCCGACTGGGTCGGCACCATCTCCCAACCGTACCGGGAGCTCGAGCTGCACGAGATCCCACCCAACGGCCAGGGGCTCGCGGCGCTACTGGCGCTCGGGATCCTGAAGCATACGAACGTGGCCGAGCTGCCGATCGACGGCGCGGCGAGCCTCCACCTGCAGATCGAGGCGATGAAGCTCGCCTTCGCCGACGTCTACGCCTACTTGGCGGACGCCGCCCACATGCGCACGACCGCCGAGCAGCTCCTCGACCCCGACTACCTGGCCGGGCGGGCGCGCCTCATCGACCCTCGGCGGGCGCAGGTGCCCGACTACGGCGTGCCGAGCAGGGGCGGCACCATCTACCTCACGGCCGCGGACGCCAGCGGCATGATGGTCTCCTACATCCAGTCCAACTACTACGGCTTCGGCTCCGGCGTGGTGGTGCCCGGCACGGGCATCTCGCTGCAGAACCGCGGCGCCGGCTTCGTGACGACGCCGGGCCACCCGAACTTCGCCGAAGGCGGCAAGCGGCCGTTCCACACGATCATCCCCGCGTTCCTGACGCGTGGCGGGGCGCCACTCATGTCCTACGGCGTGATGGGCGGCCCCATGCAGCCCCAGGGGCACGCACAGGTCGCCCTCCGGCTCGCCGACCACGGCCAGAACCCACAGGCCATCGCGGACGCCCCCCGCTGGCGCGTGATGGGCGGGCTCGAGGTCGCGCTGGAGTCCGGCTACCCGGCGGAGACGGTGTCCGAGCTCGAGCGGCTCGGACACGTGATCCACCAGTCGAAGCTCGGCGAGGACTTCGGCTTCGGCGGCGCGCAGCTCATCCTGCGGCAGGAGGACGGCGGCTACGTGGCGGGCAGCGACCCGCGCAAGGACGGGATGGCGGTCGGGTACTAGGCTGCGGCCCGTTGCGCGGCAGCCTCGTGGTCGTGGCATGGCGGTCGCGGCACGAGCCTACGCGGCCGTCGACCGCGGCCCAGTGGGAAGCGGCGTCAGCCGGCGCGGGTCTGGGTCGATGCCTAGCGGGCCGAATCATCGTTCGGGTACCTCACCCCTATTTGCCGCCTGACCTCGTCGAACAGCCGCATGGTGGCCAGCGTGTGCGCGAGCGGCATGGCCGGGCTCTCGAGCAGGCCGGCCTGGACGCAGCGCGTAACCTCGCGGAGCTGGAAGGCGTAGGGGGAATCCGTCAGCTCGAACCCCTCGGACCGGCGGGCGGCGCCCTTGACGACCGTGAAGCCGTCCGGGCGGCTCAGGGACGGGCCTGTCTCCAGGTAGCCCTCCGTGCCGACGATGCGGGCCTTACGCGTCGAGTCGGAGACGAACGAGACGACGACCTGGGAGTGCGCGCCGCCGCCGTGCGTCAGCGCGAGGGTGCAGAGCTCGTCGACACCTTCGTGGTTGACGTTCCCGGCCGCCTGCACGCTCGTCGGGAGGCCGAGGGCGCCGATCACCCAGCAGAGCGGGTAGACGGCCAAGTCCAGGAGCGCGCCGCCGCCGTCCACGGGCGCCCAGAGGCGCGTGCGGGGGTCGCGTTCCGCCATGAAGCCCATGTCGGCCTGCACGTAGCGCACAGGGCCGATCTCGCCGCCCTCCAGCACGTCCATGGCGGCAACGTAGGTGGGGAGGAAGCGCGTCCAGACGGCCTCCATGAGGAACAGGCCGCGTTCGCGCGCGAGGCGCGCGAGGTCCTCGGCCTCGGCCGCCGTGATGGTGAACGCCTTCTCGACGAGGACGTGCTTGCCCGCGCGCAGCATGGCGCCGGCGACGGCGTGGTGCTGACCGTGCGGGGTGGCGACGTACACGACGTCGACGTCGGGGTCCTCCGCGAGCGCCT